>CBFCWF010000172.1:0-9281 GCA_965601425.1 uncultured Chromatiaceae bacterium
TTTCTTGTCTTTCTTGTCTTTCTTCTTGCCGTCCTTTTTCTTCTTGCCCTTGTCTTTCTTCTTGTCGCCCTTGTTCTTTTTCTTCTTGTCCTGCTTCTTCTCTCGGCTGACCGCCTTGGCCCCGTCGGCTGAGAGCAGCTCCTGGGCTGCCTCGATCACCACAGCGGCACGTGCCGGACCAAACCCCGGGACGACGGCGAGTTGGTCGTCACTGCATTTCGCGATTGACTCGACGGTGGGAAAGCCGGCGTCGACGAGGGCTCGGGCGGTTGCTGCGCCGATTCCCGGAATATTCGTGAGTTGTTGGTTTGGCATCGCGTTCTCCAAAGACGGGGCAATCGCAAAAATGACAGTAATATGAACAGAATATACCGCAAAACGGATCGGCGCCATCGGCGCCGCCGGCCCGCCTTTTTCGCGACGCGTCGGGACACCGGACGCCGGGGCGGGTCAGTGGTCGACACCCTGTCGACCGGACGCCATGCGACCTGGTGCGTTCGAAGCTGCCGCGGCCTCCTTGAATCACGAGTCGCCCGTCGACCCTCCAGACCGTCTCCACCTCGCGACCCATGTCCGTCAGCCCCGCAGTATGCTCAGGCCAAACAGCGCGACCGCGGCGCCCCCTCAGGGTGACCCCATGATCGCCGCCCTCAGCGCAGCCTGCCGCGGACCATACTCGAAAGCCAGGCCACCGTCGGAAAGCGGGCGCAGGCCGAGCTTCTCGTAGGCCGCTGCCAGGTCCGGAAAGCGATCGGAGTCGCGGTGCGCGGCGGCCAGCCGGGTGAAGACGTCCGAATCCGACAGCCGGTCGAGTCGCTCAAGGAAATCCCACCCCGTCCAGTGCCTGGCCTCGAGCAGGCAGCAATCGGCGAACGCGCCGAGCACACGGTCCAGCGACAGCCGCTGCGCAGACGCTTCGCGCAGCTCGATGTCCGCGAGCAGAAAGACAGCGGCGCCGCTCCAATAGACCTGCATGTAGGCGCGCTCGGCGTGCATTCGCGCGGCGGCATCGCCTAGCGTACGTCCCGCTCTGGTGCCCCGGCGGCCGCGCTCGAATCCGGCGTGCAGCGCCGCCCAGGCCTCACGCGGCGCCAGCATGCCGGTGCGAGCACGGCTGACGTTCTGGTAGTAGCTCGCCAGTCCCTCGTAGACCCAGCGCGCATTACCGCCCAGGAAGGGATGAAACAGATGGCTCAGTTCATGGCTCAGCACCCAGTCGTCCATGAAGGCCTGTTCGGACATGCGCTGATCGATGTACAGGTGTACCGCATCACCCCCGCCTCGCGTCACCTGCCCCCAGGGGACGGGTTCATCGCCGCTGCCGAGTGGAATCACGAGCAGTTGCAGCCTGGGCACCGGGAAGCGCCCGTTCAGCGCAGTCACGGCCGCAATGTTCGCTTCCAGCCAGCGGCGAATCATGGGCACGTCCAGGGGCGGCACACCGTCCAGCAACGCGACCTCGATCACGGCATCATCTAACGCCAGCCGATAGCTTGCGAACGGGCCGATGGCGACCTTGCCGTCACCGAATCCACTGCGTTCACCGACACGGAACAACGCACGCCGTCCGGCCGGATCTAGCTTTTTCCAGGGCGCCGAAACACGGTCACCCGGCACGAGTCCGAATTCCACCGTCACGTCGGCCGCGTCATCGGGCAGCCAGAGAAACAGGTCTGGCGAAACCAGCACCGCATCGGTCGTGCGGAGGAAGTCGGTCCGCCACTGGCCGCCCACGGTTGGCCCCTCGAGCCGCACCCGGTAGCGCAGGCAGCCGCCTTCCTTCGGCAGTTCCAGCCGGATACCGTCTGCGTCCAGTGCGACCCTTGCGCCGGGGCCCGCCTGCAGGTCGTCCAGCAGGTGGACCGCCCGCGCAGACGGGCGGTGCAGGCGCAGGGTACCCTCGACCTCGAAACAGGCCGCCACTCGCAGCGCATCGCGCGTGGCCGGGACGCTGACCTCGTAGTGTGGTGCGGCGGCAGGCGCGGCCCGGACCGCGCCCCCTACAGGACTCAGCAGCAACAGCGACGCGAACAGCGGCAGTCGGAACACCGAGAGTCCTCCGGCAGCAAACCGCCGATTTGACCCGGGCCGGCAGACAAGGTTCCGCGCCCGGCGTCGGGGCCTGCCTCAGGCGGAGGCTCCAGAGCTGTCAGGTCTCGACCACGATCAATGGCACCAACAACTCGTCCTCGCTGAGGCCGCCGTGCACACCGATCATCTCGTGTCTCGCTTCCTGTGGCAGCCAGTCCCTCAGCACATAATCCTGCTTCATCAAGAGAAGGCGATCGCCAATGCGGTCGATCAGCCGCGGATGGGGCTGCCCCTGGCCAAACCACCCGGATGTGATCAGCTCAGCGCTCGGGACGCAGGTGGCCCGCTCGGCCAGCTCATCGCGAACATAGGTATCGAACGCCTCCCGATGTCCGGACCGCAGGTAGCAATAGGCCGCGCGCGGCTCACCGCACAAGGGTAGTAGCAGGCAATCCCGCAGCACCGGGTGGTCGTCGAGATCGATCCGCTTCTCGGCGCGCGAATCGATCTGCCCGTGGTCGGCAGTGATCACCACCAGCGTATCGGTTCCCCTTATCGTTTCGAGCAGTTGCCCGAACGCCTGATCGAGTTCAAGCAGGTGCCGGCGTGCCTGCGCGCTCCAGATCCCGAAGCGATGCCCAAGGGCGTCCAGTTCCGGCCAGTAGGCATACAGATACCGGGCGCCCTGCGAACCCAGCAGTTCACCGCAGCGGCGCAACAGCTCGCCAAGATCTCGATACGCGACCCGGTGCGCGCCGCGCTGATAGGCCCGATTGAAGTCAGCGTCATCGATGGACGCCGGGGAGAGCGCGTAGGCCGCGATGCCGATGCGTTCGGCGAAGGGCCGAGGCCCGAGCAGCCTCGCAACATCGATGCCTGCCGCACCGAGTCCCGCGCCACCGTAGCGCGCTTGCCCGGGTAGGACGGCCAGTACGCTGCCCAGCTCACGGAAGTACATATGCCAGCCGGTCAGCCCGTGCTGCTGCGGGGCCTCGCCGGTCAGAAAGGTCGGTATCGCGGCTGCCGTGGTCGGCGGGAAGACCGAGGTAACGCTCCCGAGCAGATGATGGTTCAGGCGGACAGCCTGCGGGTGCGCGCGCAGGTAGTTGAAGCCCAGCCCGTCGATCACGAGCAGCAGGAGCTGTCGGTGCGCCCGCACCCTACCGGGTGGCAGCAGCGTGAGCGGCGCATCGCGGGGGGTGACGCCACCCAGGCCCAGCTGGAGCGACGCCATCAAATTGACGATGCTGCCGCCTTTGTAGTCGGGTAGCCGCATGACTGAAGGGGACCTCGAAAAATGCCGTCCATGGTATTTTCCTCCGCGGAAGCGCGAAAACGCGGGTTTCGCATTCCTTCATTTCCAATCAGTTGCCGTGATCGAAAATGGCGGTACATCCTTGTACCGTGCGGGCGCCTCGATGATTCGTCGCCCTGTAGTCTAATCGAACACCCCCGGCCGGGTCTCCGGCCAACGAGTGCCGGGCTGTCTGACCGGGCCCGCCGAATTGCCGGTTCCCCGCTTCGTGGATAAGCTCTCCCGATCCGGCCTGGCGCATCCGGGCCGCATCGCATGAAGCAATCGCAGAGAAATCCGATGAGACAACTAGCAAGGCTAGCGCTGGCGCTGCTGCTTTCCACATCGGGCGCCGAGGCCGATGCGCCGGAGGGTTCACTGAACGAGGCGGACGGCCTCTGGGACAGGACCCTCGAGTACGCCGATTCGACGCTGGAGCAGGCGCGCCGGCTATGGCAGGAAGCACATACCGCTGACGCAAGGTTGTGGCAGGAACTGATGCCACGGCTGGACGAGATCCTGGCGCTGCAGGATCGACAACCACAGCTGCCGGAATCGGCCTGGCTCAGCGAAGACCAGACGTCCAATGCGGCCCGGATCGATGCATTGCTCGACGAGGCGGCCGGCATCCTGGTCGGGAACAACGCGCTCCGCAGCGAGGTAAGGGAGCTGACCCGGACCATGGCCGAGAATCGCCGGACGATCACCGAGCTGAATCGGCGCAGGATCGCTGCGCCATCGGATTCACTCTGGCGCGAGACGGTACAGGACATTGACGAAGAGATCGCCGAGCGTGAACGTATCCTGGACCGGCAGCGGGCGGAACTGGAACGCGTGCGTCGCGCGACTGCCGCTGAACTGCGCGCGTTGGGCCTGGAAATCGACGACGAGGGGCTGGAGTTCCTGCTTTCCACCGTGGTCGGTGACGACGTGGTAGATATGACGCTCGCGTTCGAGCAGGTGCGCCGACTGACAGAGCAGCTGCAGGCGTTGACGACGCAGGGGCACGAGGACCTGCCGACCGCGCGTCGCTACTACGGCATGTACACGGTGATGCTCGAAGTGCTCGACCACATGAATGCGACACTGGTCGACGGCATCGAACGGGACTACCTGCCGCGCATTGCGGCGATCGGCGATCGGGCCCGCCTGTTGCGCCGACAGACGCAGGCACTGCAGGCAAAGAACCCGAGCACTGTGCTGCAGGCCAATCTGGAGGCGCAGCAGCTGACGATCGACGCCGCCGGGCGCTATGCCGCTTACCTCCGACGCCAGCGGCAACAGCTGGCGACCTCCCGGCAACGCCTCGCGCATGATCTCGCCGTGGCCCGCAATACCTACGAGACGGTCAAGATGTCGGGCGAACTGGTCGCGCTGATGCGGGACAGCCAGGTCCTTCTGGACAGCCTGTTCCGCCTCCAGGTGCCAACCCTGCGCGCGTTCGAGAACCGCGCGATGAAGCGCGAGTTCCAGCGACTGACCTGGTCGCTGCGTGAGGACCGGAAAGTGTAGAAAAATCCGGCGCGGCAACCGAGTTTTCCCGCTACCTTATGTTTATAGCTCATCTTGCCGTGTGCGAGCTGACGCCGGCTCGACGCACACCGGAGTAATCGAAAACCCACGAATTGGAGGTGACGGCAATGACGCCGAAATACAACATCCGAGGTACCGGACTCGTCTTTCTGATGCTGCTGTGTAGCGCCCAGGTGCTCGCGCAGGGCCTGGCCGGTAATGCCGGCGGCCCCTACTTCGTCAACCCCTACGAAAGCATGTTCGGCAGCATGGGCAATGTGTACAGCCCTTACTATCGGCAGTTCCACGCACCCGGCATCACCGGCACCGGCCAAACGGCGGGGATGTCCGGCGCACCCGGGGCGCCCTATGCGCTCAACCCCTATTCGGGCATGTTCGGCAGCATGGGGAACGTGTACAGCCCCTATTACCGGCAGTTCCATCTACCCGGCCCCCAGGGAATGTCTGGAATGGGGTCGATGGCTGGCTTTTCGGGACCCCCACCCCAAACGCCGTATCTCGTGAATCCTTACGCGGGCATGTTCGGCAGCATGGGTAATGTCTACAGCCCCTACTATCGTCGATTCCACGGGCCCGCCATGGGTGGAATGGCAGGCCCCTATCCCTTCGTCCGCCGCGGCGGCGCACCCGGTCAGGCCGGACCAGCCCTCTATCCGACGTTTCTCGAACCGACGATGGGCAGCATGTCCGGGGCCGATTGAGGTCCCTCGCCGCGACGGCACGTGACGCGCGCGGGCAAGCGGAGCCCGCCTCGCGACGACCTGACCGAGCGACAGGATCAGCGTGGCCCGGGCCATGCCGCCGTACCCACGGCACCAGCGCTCAGGCCAAGGACAGCAGCGCCGACACCAGCAGCTCGTTGTCATAGTACGGCGCGCTCTGCTTGCTGATCAGTTTCAGGTCGATCAATTCGGCACCGAGGGCCGTTACCAGCGCCGGGGAAACGCCGGGCCCGTACTTTCCGTTGCAGGTGTCGACCAGCACGAAACTGAGCAGCCTGTCGGTAGCGCAATCCGGACCGGCATCCGCCCTGAGCGTATCCAGCAACGCGCACAGCGCCCGCTCGAAATCCATACCCAGCTGCTCGGGATCGGAGCCGAGATTCGGAATGAAGATCTTGGGACATTCGTTGTCGGCGACGGCGCGACCCACCCCGGTCGGCAAAAGGTTGGCCAACAGGCTCGAATAAAAGCTGCCGGGCGGATAGCAGATCAGGTCGGCGGACCTGATCAGCTGGCGATTCTTCTTGCGCAACTGCACAGGGGTCGGGTCATGGTGATCGAGCCGCTTCGAAAGGAACAAGCGGGCGATCGCAGATGTCAGTGGCGGGACCCGTTTCCCGGTCAGGCGGTGCTGGCCGATCACGCGCCGGCCGTCCGCGAGGTCTGCACCGAGGTGGAGATCGTCGTTAACGATGGCCCGCACCGTACCCTGGACGTTCACGAGCTTGGAAAACAGAAAAATGATCGGGTCCAGATGCTGATGGTTATTGAGGTAGCCTCCGGCCAGAATCAGGTTCCCAATGCTCGCACCGCGCAGGTCGAACCCCTCCGGCATCGCGTCCCGGAAGTAACCGAGCTGGTTGCGAATCAGTCGCCGCATCGGGTTCGTGATACCCGACACCAGGTGTGATTTTCCGCTGACCATCGCCTGCAGCCTGGCGCGCAGGTCGCCGTTGTCCGCGTCTTCGGGGAACCGGTGGGTGAAGAGCTGAAAGACCTCGGGGTGTCCGAGCACGCTGTCATCGGCCAGTGCCATCAATCGGCTGCGCAGGTCCCCGATCGACGGCATGTCGAACGCGCGGCGCAGTTCGGCCGAGCTGCCCCCCGAGTCGAATGGCGTCACCAAATGAATCGAGTTGTGCGTGAAGTTCTTGAGGGTCTTGCACAGACCATTCAGCGCAGAACCCCCGCTGAAGAACAAGACGCGGGGGCCCAACTCGGGGATTTTTCGGTAACGGCTGATACGCAGGAGATCGGGTACCTCCACCGTCCGAACGACACGCGTCTTTACCATGGGTTTTCGCTACCCGGAATCGCCGTTGCCCTGATCGAGTCTGCGTGGAAAACGGGGCCTCAGGGCTCAAACCGCTCGTTGTGCCGCCACTCTGGCGTTATCTGCGCAGTATAGCCGCTCGCAAAACGCGATTACATTCTGCAAAAGGGCCTGCATCGCGGTAATAATGACAGACTATGAACCTGATACCGAGCATTCGTAATGCCGCGCGTGCGGTGATCGTTCGGCAGGGCCGAATTCTGTTGCTCAGGAAGGACGGCGGCGGGCGCGGTGAACGCTATGCGCTGCCCGGCGGTGCGCAGGATCCGGGCGAGTCGCTGAGCGAGGCGCTGGACAGGGAATGTGTGGAAGAGATCGGAACCCGGGTCGAGGTCGGCGACCTCATTTACGTCGCGGAGTTCTTCAAACAGCGCGACACGCAGCCACCGAGTAGCCGACACCTGGTCGAGTTTATTTTCCGGTGCTCCGTGCCGGAAGACTACGCGCCGCGCAACGGCCACCGACCGGACAAGCACCAGGTCGCGGTCGTCTGGGCGGACTTCGCAGGGCTTACCCGCATGCCCCTGTTCCCCCGCTACCTGACAGACTGCCTCACGGAAGCACCGGACCCGGCTCGCCCCCTTTACCTCGGCACCTTCGCAGATCATGCAAATCCCGAAAAGCATTAGAGACAATCTGCGCTTCCTGTGCGTCGAGGTGGACTCTCAGGTCGGCAATCTGCAGACCTATATGCACGCGCCCTCGGGGGCACTCGCCAAGCGCATCCTCGACCGCAGTGGTTATGCGTACAACCTCAAGATGCGCATCCACGACAGTTGCCTGAACAGGCTGTCGCGCTGCAGGAGCGGAGGCGCCGAAACGCTGACCTTGCGCGGGGTCGAATTCGTCGCGACCGATCTCGAGCGCATCGCGGAACTTTGTCGTGAATGCATCAAGCAGACTGACTATGTCTCGGACTTCAGACACCTGCGGCCGAAGGCGTATCAGCCGATGCTCGAGCGCGTGCGACGCGGTATCGACCTGGTCGAACCGGCGATCCAGGAAAACGACACCCGCCTGGCGCTGAAGATCGGCCAGATCGAGGGCAAGCTGGACAGCGGCTACAAACAGCTGCTGAAGCGCTACACCGCCACGCTCAAGCAGAAAAGGAACACAGAGGACCTGATCAGCGCGCTCTTCGTGGCCCACAACGTCGAGCAGATGGGCGATGCGCTGCTGGACATCAGCGAGTCGATCATCTCCGCAAACCTGGGGCAACCACTCAACTTCGATCGCTACCACTCGCTCCAGGCCTCGGTTGAGGATCTCGAGGGAGAAGAGGAGATCTCGGGCGTACAGATAGAGCGAATCGCCGAGACCCGTTCGGGTAGCGCGATCGCCGGCATTTCAGCCGCCGGCGGCAAGAGCGATGCGTATGTCGCGATATTCAAGGACGGCGAGAAGCGCAAGCTCAAGGAGGAGCGCCAAGGTGTCGAGAGCTGGCACGAGATCTACCCGGGACTGGCGCCGAAGATCCTGTCCTACAAAAAGCGCGGGCAATCGGCCGCGTTGCTCATCGAGCACCTGCCGGGACTGACGTTCGAGCAGGTGCTGTTGAACGAGCCGCCACGGCTACTTTACGAGACGCTGGACAGGCTGGGCAGTACACTCGAGTCCGTATGGAACGAAACCCGCACCGACAAGCCGGTTTCTGCGCGCTTCATGCAGCAATTGGAGAGGCGTCTTGCCGACGTCTACAAGATCCACCCGGAGTTCCAGCAAGGCGATACTCGGGTGTGCGGCGTGGAAGTCCCGTCATTCGACACGCTGGTGGAGCGGGCGAGACATTACGAAAACGATTTCCGGGCACCCTTCTCTGTCTATATCCATGGTGACTTCAACGTCGACAACATCATCTACGACCCGATGGAACGGCGGATCAATTTCATCGACCTGCATCGCTCGTGCCACATGGACTATGTACAGGATGTCTCGGTCTTCATGGTGTCGAATTACCGGCTGCAGATACTCGATGCGCCGTTGCGCCGCCGGATCATGGGTCTGGCGAAAGACTTCTACCGCATCGCAAGGCGCTATGCGGACAATGCGGGCGACGATACCTTCGAGCTGCGGCTGGCCCTGGGCCTGGCCCGATCGTTCGCTACTTCGACCCGCTTTATCCTCGACAAATCACTGGCTCGTCGCATGTTTCTGCGGGCCCGCTACCTGCTGGACCGGGTGCTGGCCACGGACCCCCGCGAGGCCGCCGGCTTCAGGATCCCGATGAAGGCGATGTTCATTGGCTAGACAGGGCACAAACGGCGACTGCCGAATCGGTGTCGTGGGCATACCCGGCAAGTGGTCCACCGAGACGCTGGCGGACGCCGTCGAACGACGTACCGGATATCGCCTTGTGATCGATATGGGT
>CBFCWF010000173.1:0-9268 GCA_965601425.1 uncultured Chromatiaceae bacterium
TACGCATAATCGATACGGCGGTTTCGCAAGTTGAAGGCCCCCTCGACCCAGCGGGCCTCGATCTGGCTCCGGCGCTCCGCGTCGAAGGCGGCCTCGACACTCTCGCGGAAGTTCAGCAGCCGTTGTGGCACCAAACGTTGCAGCGACGCATTGTCGGCGTGGAAGTCGTGCCTGAGGCCACCAATCAGCGCCTTTGCGACATTGCTCGGCACCGAGGTCACATATTTCAACCAGTAAGACGAGAGTTTCGGGGATAGCACCGACACTGGCAATATCAGCGGTCGACGCCGGCCCGCGGCGTCGGCCATCTGGCGCATCATCTCTTCGTAGGTGAGGGACTCTGGGCCGGCGGCGTCGAATATCCGCCCGGCGGTCTCCGCGATTTCGGGCAGGCGCACCAGGTACTCGAGCAGATTGTCGAGCGCAATGGGCGGCGATTTCGACCGTACCCAGCGTGGCGTGACCATGACCGGCAGGTGGTAGACGAGGTCGCGCATGACCTCGAAAGCGGCCGAACCCGGCCCGACGATGATGCCGGCACGCAGTTCGGTGACCGGAACCTCGCCCTCGCGCAGCATGTCGCCCGTGTCGCGCCGTGACTGGATGTGTTCGGAGTCCGGGTCTTCGGGCACCAGCCCGCCCAGATACACGATGCGTCGGACGCCGGCGTGCCCCGCCGCGGCGGCAAAATTCGCCGCTGCCTGACGGTCGAGCCGGCCGAAGTCCCTGCCCGCGGCCATCGAGTGCACCAGATAGTAGGCGGTGTCGACCCCGCGCATTGCCGAGACCAGCGAGTCCGGCTGCAACGCATCGGCAACGCAGAGCTGCGTGTCGGGCCAGTTCCTGGCCTCCAGCACGCCCGGCTGTCGCGACGAGGCCCTGACCGGGATGCCCTCCGACAGCAGGCGTGGTACCAGGTTCGAGCCAATATATCCGCTCGCACCGAATACCAGGCAAAGGCCACCGGTTCGTCGCGGTCGTGCTGACAGCCTCATCCGATTACCCAATCGCGCCTCCCCGGGCGGCCGTTTTGCCCATGTCCAGATACATCGCTTCCTCGCGCTCGACCAAAGGCCGCGGCCACGCCAGTCCGCACCCGACAATGCCCCCGCGGCGAGACCGTTGACACGCCGCTCCACCGGTACACCGTTGGCAGCCTGCATCGATTGGCGTGCGAACGCCAGCCGGCGGGCCGCATCACCGGTGTCACGGCCCAATCGGGCGACCCGTGGCCAACAAGCTGTCACTGGCGTATTTTGAGTCCATGAGATGTCGCCCAGCCAGTCGCGTCCCCGTCCCGGGTGCAATTCGCTGATTCCAATTGTAAAATTGTCGGCCCGAAAATTTTGTTACCGGTAATGGCGCGCAAACTCTTTATTCGCACCTTTGGCTGCCAGATGAACGCGTACGACTCGCAGAAGATGCAGGACCTGCTGCGCGAGTCGCATGGGCTCGAGTTGACCGACGACCCGGAACAGGCCGACGTCCTGCTGCTCAATACCTGCTCGATTCGCGAAAAGGCCCAGGAAAAGGTGTTCTCGCAACTCGGTGTGTGGAAGGAATGGAAGCTCGATCGACCCGAACTGGTGATCGGCGTCGGCGGCTGCGTGGCCAGCCAGGAAGGCGAAGCCATTCGGACCCGAGCACCCCATGTCGATCTGGTATTCGGCCCGCAGACGCTGCACCGTTTGCCACAGATGCTCAGTCGTGCCCGCGAGCGCCATGAACCCACGGTCGACATTAGTTTTCCGGAAATCGAGAAATTCGATCGCCTGCCGGAGCCGCGGGCAGAGGGGCCGAGCGCGTTCGTGTCGATCATGGAGGGTTGCTCGAAGTACTGCACCTATTGCGTGGTGCCCTATACCCGCGGAGAGGAGATCAGCCGGCCGTTCGACGACGTGCTGGCCGAGATCGCGCAGCTCGCGGAGCAGGGCGTGCGTGAGGTCAACCTGCTCGGGCAAAATGTGAACGCCTATCGGGGGCACATGCACGACGGCGGGACGGCCGATCTGGCGCTGCTGATTCGCTATGTCGCGGCGGTCGAGGGTATCGAGCGCATTCGTTACACCACCTCGCACCCGGTCGAGTTCACCGATGCGTTGATCGAGACCTACGCCGATGTGCCCGCGCTGGTGGGTCACCTGCATCTGCCGGTGCAGTCCGGGTCAGACCGCATCCTGCGCGCGATGAAGCGCGGCCACAGTGCGTTCGACTATAAGCAGAAGATCAAAAAGCTGCGCGCTGTCCGCCCGGGCATCAGCATCTCGTCGGATTTTATCGTCGGTTTTCCTGGCGAGACAGGGCAGGATTTCGAGCATACGATGCGCCTTATCGATGAAATCGGGTTCGATCACTCGTTCAGTTTTGTCTATAGCCGGCGTCCCGGTACGCCGGCCGCGGACATGCCGGATGACGTGGCTTTGGCGGTGAAGCAGGAGCGCCTGGCGCGGTTGCAGCATGCGATCAACGACCATGCCCAGCGAATCAGCCGCGCGATGGTCGGCAGCGTGCAACGCGTGCTGGTCGAACGGCCGTCGCGCAAGGACCCGGCCGAACTCGCGGGTCGCACGGAAAACAACCGGGTGGTGAATTTCGTTGGCGACGTCGGTCTGATCGGACAGTTCGTCGATCTGCGTATCACCGCGGCCAATCCCAATTCGCTGCGCGGCGAGTGCCCAGACGCGCCACGCCGCCAGTTTGCGGGCGCCCGATGATGTGTTCGCCGGCAGTCCGTCGCGTGGCCCATGCGGCGCCAGCGGGCGCGTCGGGTGCTTCGGCCGATGTCTGAACACCCCGAGTCGCTGGATCTGGTCCTCGAGCCCGAGGACAATGAGCGCTTGCGCAATGTCTGCGGCGAACTCGACGAGCACCTGCGCCAGATCGAGCGGCGCCTCGGGATCGAGATAAGCAATCGCGGCAACAGTTTCCGGCTGCTCGGCGACACGTCCGCGATCGCCGCCGGGCGCGAGGTGCTGCAGGGCCTGTACCAGGCCAGCGCCGACGAGCCGTTGAGTCCCGCGGGCGTGCATCTGTTTCTGCAGGAGTCCGAGGTCGATGCGATGCTGGACGAGGCCCCGGCGGTGCCCGCCTCGGTCATAAAGACGCGGCGAGGTATGGTTCGTCCGCGCGGCCCCAATCAGGCGCACTATGTCCACAAGGTCCTGACCCACGACATCAATTTCGGGATCGGTCCAGCCGGCACGGGTAAGACCTACCTGGCCGTCGCCTGCGCCGTGGATGCGTTGGAGCGAGACCAGATCCGCCGCATCCTGCTGGTGCGCCCGGCGGTCGAGGCGGGGGAGCGTCTGGGGTTCCTGCCCGGCGATCTGTCGCAGAAGATCGATCCCTATCTGCGTCCATTGTATGACGCCTTGTACGAAATGCTGGGCTTTGAACGGGTGCACAAGCTGATCGAACGCAACGTGATCGAGGTCGCACCGCTGGCCTACATGCGCGGCCGGACGCTGAACGAGGCCTTCATCATCCTCGATGAGGCGCAGAACACCACGACGGAGCAAATGAAGATGTTTCTGACCCGCCTGGGGTTCGGTTCTACCGCAGTGATCACCGGCGACATAACTCAGATCGACCTGCCGCGCGGCCAGAAGTCCGGTCTGCGCGAGGCCGCGGAGGTGTTGCGCGCGGTCGACGGTATCAGCTTTACCTTCTTCAGTGTGCGCGATGTCGTGCGCCATGCGCTCGTGCAGAAGGTGGTGCAGGCCTACGAGCAGCACGACCTGCATCGGCGGGGCGAAGATGGCCCTCGCGGTTGAGGTCCAGCGCGCGCACGCGCAAGCCGACGTGCCCGGCGTGCAGCAGATCGCCGACTGGGCACGCGCCGCGTGGCGCGGCGTGGGGCGGCGCGATGCCGAACTTCTCGTGCGGATCACCGACGAGGCCGAGAGCCGGCGACTGAATCGCGATTACCGGGGCAAGGATACGCCGACCAATGTATTGTCGTTCTCGTTCGAACCGTTGCCCGGTATTGCTGTCTGGCATGTCGGCGATCTGGTCATCTGCGCGCCGGTGGTGGCGAGCGAGGCGCGGCGGCAGGGCAAGGCGAGCGAGGCGCACTGGGCGCACATCGTGGTGCACGGGACACTGCATCTGCAGGGCTACGACCACGACTCCGACGAACAGGCCGGCGAGATGGAGCGGCTGGAAACCGAAATTCTGGCCGGTCTGGGATATCCGGCCCCTTATGCAGACGAGACGGTATGAGCGACGAGCAAACGAGCGGCGGTTCGCTGGCGACACGTTGGCTGGAACGCCTGTTCCCCGGCGTCGTGGTCGAACCGCGCGACCGCCAGGATCTGATCGCGCTGCTCAAGCAGGCGAAGGATCGCGCCCTGTTCGACGCCGAGGCGCTGGCGATGATCGAAGGGGTGCTCCAGGTGTCGGACCTGCAGGTCCGCGACATCATGATCCCGCGCGCCCAGATGGTGGTGGTGGCGCGTGATCACGCACTCAACGAGGTCCTGCCGGCGGTCACCGAGTCGGCGCACTCGAGGTTCCCGGTGATCGGCGATGATCGTGCCGAGGTAATCGGCATCATGCTGGCCAAGGACCTGCTGCAGTACTGCGGCGAGGGTGCGCCGCGCTTCAAGATGCGCGACATCGTGCGCTCGGCGGTGTTCGTCCCCGAGAGCAAGCGCCTGAACGTGCTGTTGCGCGAGTTTCGCGCCAGCCGCAACCACATGGCCATCGTGATCGACGAGTATGGCAATGCCGCCGGGCTGGTCACGATCGAGGACGTGCTCGAGCAGATCGTCGGCGAGATCGAGGACGAGTACGACTTCGACGAGGGCGCGTTCATTCTCAAGCACGGACCGAACAGTTACACGATCAAGGCGCATACGACGATCGATGATTTCAACGAGTATTTCGACGTCGCGTTCGACGACAGCGATTTCGACACCATTGGCGGGCTGACGGTGAACGCCCTTGGCCATCTGCCGTCGCGCGGCGAATCGGCCGTGGTCGATGGCTTCCGCTTCACGGTCGTGCGCGCGGACAGCCGGCGGGTTCGCCTGCTCAATGTCGAGCGCGTGGCCGACCCGGGGGACGCGCCTGACGAGGTCCGGCTGTCGACCACCGACGGCGACTGAGGCGATGGACCCGGCCGGATGGTCCGCCCGGGGGCAACTGTTGCTCGCGCTGCTCGCGGGCGGGGCCTGCGTGCTGGCTTTCGCGCCGTTCGGCGTCGGACTGGTCGCGCCGCTCTCGCTGGCGGTGCTGTTCTATCTGTGGCGTCATCCCGCGCGCGCCGGCCTGAACGCCTGGACCGGCTATGCCTTCGGTCTGGGCCTGATGGGATTCGGTGTGTTCTGGCTGCGTATCAGTATTGCCCAGTTCGGCGGCGTGCCGGTACCAATGGCGGTCGTCATCACGCTGACTTTCGTGCTGCTGATGGCGTTCTTCTTTGCGCTGGCCGGCTGGCTGGGCGGGCGCCTGCGGCGCGATTCCGAAACGGCCTGGCTCGTGCTGGTATTGCCGGCCGTCTGGGTGCTGGTCGAATGGCTGCGGGGCTGGTTTCTGACCGGTTTTCCCTGGTTGTCGCTCGGTTACAGCCAGATCGATCTGCCTTTGTCGGGCTTCGGTCCGATTGTCGGTGTCTATGGCATCGGCCTGGCGCTCGCGGTATCCGCGGGTCTGTTGAATCTGCTGCCGCGACTCCCTGTAGCGCTGGCATTGCTGATCTTGTGGGGTGCCGGGCCAGGACTGCAGCAGCTGGACTGGACCGAGTCCGCCGGTACGCGCTTCGTGGCGAGCCTGCTGCAGGCCAACATTCCACAGGAAGAAAAGTGGCTGCGTTCGATGCGCGCGCCTTCGCTGAACCGGTACCTGGAGATGACGGCCTCGGTGCCGGACAGCCGACTGGTCGTCTGGCCCGAGACCGCGGTACCTGCATTCGCCGACGAGGTAGAATCCGACCTGCTCGGCCCGCTACACGCGGCGCTGCGTGAGCAGGGTCGTGATCTGTTGCTCGGTATCGTCGACGGCGACCGTGGCGGCGCCTATTTCAACGCCATGCTCAGCCTTGGCGCGAGTGGCCGTGACCGTTACTACAAGCGGCACCTGGTGCCGTTCGGCGAGTACCTGCCCTTCGATCGTTGGACCCGGCCGGTACTGGATTTTCTGCGCATCCCGATGTCCGATTTCACGCCTGGTGGCAATGGGCGGCCCCTGGTCAGCCTGGCCGGCCACCCGGCGGGCATCGGTATCTGCTACGAGGACGCCTACGCGAGCGAGACCATGCGGGCCTTGCCTGAGGCCGCCTTTCTGATCAACGCCAGCAACGATGCCTGGTTCGGTGATTCACTGGCTCCGCACCAGCACCTGGAGATCGCGCGTATGCGCGCGCTGGAGGCCGGTCGCTACCTGCTGCGGGCCACCAATACCGGGATCTCCGCAATCATCGACGACCGGGGCGCGCTGCGCGGGACTTCGCAACAGTTTGCCGAGGCAGTACTGACCGGCGAGGTAGAGCCGCTGGCCGGCGCCACGCCCTTTGCGCGCTGGGGAAATGCGGCCGTGATCTTGCTGGCCGGTCTGATGCTGCTGTTCGGCGTCGCCCGTCAACGGTTCGGTGTCCGCGCCTGACCCTGACCGATCAGCTCGTCGATCCGTCGTTGCTCGAGGTCGCGTTGCTCGACCGAGTGCCTGAGCGCCTCGGCCTCCTGCAGGGCTTCGAGGTAGACGTTGGGCACCGGTTTCGCGGTTTGGTCGACGGGCGGCGCTGCCTGGTCGCAGCCGCAGGCCAAGGAGGTGAGCATGAGGCTGGGCAGGAGATGGCGGTTTCGATAGAGTGCGGTCATGTGTTGAGCTCGCTGGTTCACGCTGGTTGCCGGTCTGGTCGACGGGGCGGGCTGGCTATCACCAAAATGCGCAGGCCGCGGGGGACATCGATCGGCCGCGGCTCGCCCAAACCCTTGTAAGGAGCTGTTTCGGCATGAGTCGGGAAACCATAACAACGGATCAGGCCCCGCAGGCAATCGGCACCTATTCGCAGGCGGTCAAGGTCGGAAGCACGGTCTACCTGTCTGGACAAATCGCGCTGGATCCGCAAACGATGGCCATGGTTGCCGGTGACACCGAGGCCGAGGTCAGGCGTGTTTTCGACAACCTGCGGGCGGTTGCACGTGCCGCTGGGGGCAGTCTCGATGACATGGTCAAGCTCAACGTGTTCCTGGTCGACCTCGCGAACTTCGCGCTGGTGAACCAGGTCATGGCCGAGTATTTCGCGGAGCCCTACCCGGCACGGGCGGCGATCGGCGTGGCCTCCTTGCCACGCGGGGCGAACGTTGAAATGGATGGCATCCTCGAACTCGGCTGATCCGCCGCTCCCGGCCGCGCGGGGTGCGCCGCAGGTCCTCGGCTGGTCTCTGCTGGCGGCCGCGGTGCTGGCAGTATCCTGGTACCTTGGCAGCGTTCAGCGCGAGTCCGCGCTGCGGCAGCTCGAATCCAGCGGGCGTCAGGAGCTCGACCTGTATGTCTCGTATCTCGCCGGTCAACTCGATCGCTTCGCGTTCCTGCCGGCGCTGCTGGCAGGTGATTTTCGCCTGCAGAGTCTGCTCATCGCGCCGCGCAATCGTGACCAGCGACAACGGGTCAATGAACTTCTCACTTATGTCAATGAGATCGCCGGCTCCCTCGACGTCTACCTGATGGATGCCGACGGCGTCACGCTGGCCGCCAGCAACTGGCAGGACGACCTTACCTTCGTCGGTGACAATTTTGCTTTTCGACCCTATTTCAAAGACGCGATGAAGGGTACGCCCGGGCGTTACTATGCGCTCGGCACGACCTCGGGGAGGCGCGGCTACTATTTCTCCCACCCGGTGGGGGATCCTGCCGATCCCGAGGGCGTCGTGGTGGTCAAAATCGACATCGATACCTTCGAGAACAACTGGCGCAGCCAGGACACCGACCTGATCGTCACCGATCCGGACGGCGTGATTTTCATCTCGACCCGACCCGAATGGCGCTACCGCACTTTCCAGCCCCTGTCCGCAGCCGCGATCCAACGGGTGCGGGCATCGCGCCGTTACCCCGCAGAAAGCCTCGCGCCGTTGTTCAGCGTGCTGCGCGCGGTGCGTCCCTCGGGCGCCGAGATCCTGCACGTCGGCAAACCGGGTGAGGCCGGCTATCTGAGCATCGCGACCGATATGCCGTCAGCCGGATGGCGCGTACACCTGCTGTCCTCTCAGCAGGTCGTGGCGCCGCAGGTCTGGCAGACGCGCCTTTTTGCGATGAGCCTGCTGCTGTTGCTCGCCGCTGGGGCGTGGCTGTATGCCGAGCGCATCCGAAACCGGCGCGAACGCGAGCTGACAAAGCAGCAGGCGATGCAGGAGGCGCTCGAGCAGCTCGAGCGCCGGGTGAGCCAGCGCACGCAGGCTCTCACCGAGGCCAACCGCCTGCTCCGCGAGGAAGTCGAACAACACGAGCGGACCCGTGGCGAACTCATCCAGTCCGCCAAGCTCGCGGCGCTGGGGCAGATGTCGGCGGGTATCAATCATGAGCTGAACCAGCCGCTCGCGGCAATGCGCACCTATGCCGACAATGCACGCAGCTATCTGGCGCGGGACGATCTCGAAAAGGTCGGCTGGAATCTGCAGCAGATCCGTGAACTGACCGGGCGGATGGCGCAGATCAGCGGCCAACTCAAGGTTTTTTCCCGCAAGACCAGCGGTCAACGGATCCGGGTGTCGTTGCGTGCCTGCCTCGACGGGGCGCAACGCATCCTGCGTGCGCGCATCGAACAGGCCGATGCACGGCTGCTGATCGACTTGCCGCCCGGGGACCTGTGTGTCGCAGCGGACATGGTGCAGCTCGAACAGGTATTGGTGAACCTGATCGGCAATGCCTGCGATGCGCTGGCCGGTCGCGACGACCGGACGATCCGGGTCGCGGGGCGGCGCATCGGGGACAGGGTCCGGCTCCAGGTGCATGACAGCGGGCCCGGTATCCGTCCAGAGCACCTGGACAGGGTCTTCGATCCCTTCTTCACGACGACCGAAAGCGGACTGGGGCTGGGTCTGTCGATATCGCATACCATCGTGCAGCGTCTCGGCGGGACCCTGGATGTCGCCAATGCGCCCGCCGGAGGCGCCGTGTTCACGCTGATGCTCGCGGCTTGGTCGGATGCGGAGGCCACCGCCGGTTGACAGGCAAGGTCGCGCGGGCGGGTGCCGCTGGTTCAGCCTGCGTGCCCGGCCCGGGTCCGCCGCCCGGCCCCTGACCGGGCGAACCGCTCAACCATCGCGTC
>CBFCWF010000174.1:0-9111 GCA_965601425.1 uncultured Chromatiaceae bacterium
GTGATCATGTACCTGGCGACCGCGTACTACCTGTGGCCCAAGCTCACCGGGCGGCGTATCGCATCGCGTTCGATGGCGGTCATGCAGCTCTGGCTGTGGGCGATCGGGATGCTGATACTGACCCTGCCCTGGCACGCGCTGGGTCTGCTCGGCCAGCCGCGCCGGATCTCGTCCACACCCTACGATTCGCCACTGGTCGCGCAGTGGGATCCGCACGAACTGGCGATGATCGTCGGCGGCGTCGTGCTGCTGTTCTCCTCGCTGCTGTTCGTACTCAACCTGCTGCTGTCGCATCTTTCAAAGCGGCTGGACACGGTCAACGACGACGAATGGGCGGTGGCGGTTTACCCGCCGTTGAGCGTGCCCAAATCGATGAACGGCTTCGCGTTGTGGAACGGCATCGTCGCCGTCTGGATGGTCGTCGCCTACGGCATACCGATCGTGCAGCTGCTGATACTGGATGCACCCGGCTCCATGCCATGGGGGTACTGAGCCTTATGAAACCGCAGTCGCTCATCATCGCGCTGTTCCCGGCCCTCGTATCTTTCGGGCCCGCCCAGGGCGCCCCCTCGTCGAACGTCGCCTGGACCGTCGAGACGCACACCATGGTCCGCAAGGCCGACCCGGCCATCGGGGCCAAGATCGAGATCGTCGAGACCGAGGACGTCAATGCCTGTACGGATTGTCATGGCCCGGGCGGCAGTGAACCTGACCGCGAAAAGCACCCGACGCTGGCCGGGCAGGTCGCCGCGTACACCTTCAAGCAGCTCAAGGACTACAAGGACGGCGCCCGGGAGAACCGCCGTATGAACGAGGCGGTCGAGCGCTTGACCGACGAACAGCTGGCCGCCCTGGCCGCCTGGTACGCGAAACAACCGCTCGCCGAGGTCGAGGTGGATGAAGACGAGACCGTCAGCGAAGACACCGTCCGCCTGGTGTTTCGCGGCGACAAGACGCGCCTGATCCAGCCCTGTGCGTCCTGTCACGGCCCGCGCGGCGAGGGGGCGATCATCGACGTGCCCGCGATCGCCGGCCAGAACGTGAAGTACTTCGTCAACACGATGAAGGATTACGCGAAGGGCAAACGCGCCAACGACATCTATAGCCGAATGCGAATCATCGCCGAACAACTAACCCGCGAAGAAATTGATGAATTGGCCGTGTATTACGCTAGACTAGGCAACGACCAAGGCAGCGGTGGCCCGAAACGGGCCAAAGCAGACTGACCAGAAAAACAATCGTGGCCTGGCCGACGCCGGGCCGTCTCCGAAACCTTTCAACCAATCAAGAGCTAGGAGGAACTATGGGCTGTAACAAGAAGGCGCTTGTCGCGCTGATCGGCTCTGTCTTCATGATCGGCGCGTCCCAGGCGCTGGCAGGGCCCAGTGCCAAGGCAATGGCGGACACCTGTGCCGGGTGTCACGGGACCGACGGGCAGAGTGCGGGGCCGGCATCACCCAACCTCGCGGGTATGTCCGCCTACTATTTCATCGACAGCATGACCTACTTCAAGGCACTGCCGAAGGGCGAAAGTCATGCGGAAGACGCCCGCCCCGCGACCATCATGAACCGCATCGCCAAGGGCTACACCGACGAGCAAATCGAGGCGATGGGTGAATACTTCGCCGGCCTGCCGGTGTACAAGGCCAATGTGCCGCACGACGCGGCCAAGGCCCAGGCCGGTGCGGAGGTCTACGACAAGGCCTGCGCCAAATGTCACGACGAAGGCGGCGCGCTGGCTGACGACGACGCCGGGATCCTCGCCGGGCAGTGGCTGCCCTGGCTGCAGTACTCGATGGAGGATTTCCAGGCCGGGCACCGCGAGATGCCGAAGAAGATGAAGAAGCAGGTAGAAAAGCTCAGCGACGACGAGATCGACGCCGTGCTGAACTACTTCGCCAGCCAGAAGTAACCGGGAGGAATATAACAATGGCAAATTTCACACGCAGAAAGTTTCTCCAGGTCACCGGCGGTGCGGTCGCAGTCAGCTCACTGGGCTTCCCGGCGATCGTCGGCGCGGCCAGCAAGAAGGTCGTCATCGTCGGCGGCGGCGTCGGCGGCGCCACTGCGGCCAAGTACATCCGCATGGCGGACGACTCGATCGACGTCACGCTGATCGAGCCGAATACCGAATACTACACCTGCTTCATGAGCAACGAGGTGCTCTCGGGCCATCGCAAGATGGATTCCATCCGCGTCACCTACGACGGCCTGAAGGGCCACGGGGTCAATGTCGTGCACGACACCGTGACCGCGATCGACCCGGCCGGCAAGTCGGTCACGACCGCAGGTGGCCAGTCGATCGCCTATGACCGCTGCATCGTCGCCCCCGGGATCTCGTTCAAGGACAATATCGAGGGCTACGACGACGCGGCCATGAAGGCCATGCCGCATGCCTGGAAGGCGGGCGAGCAGACGGTGCTGCTGCGCAAGCAGCTCGAGGCGATGCCGGATGGGGGCGTGGTCGCGATTGCGGCGCCGCCGAACCCGTTCCGCTGCCCGCCCGGGCCCTACGAGCGGGCCACCCAGATCGCAATGTATCTGCAGGCGAAGAAGCCGAAGTCCAAGCTGATGATCTTCGATTCGAAGGACAAATTCTCGAAAATGGGCCTGTTCAAACAGGCGTTCGAGCGTTACTACAAGGACACCATCGAATGGGTCGGCGCGGCCGATGGCGGCGCGATCACGCGAGTCGATGCGGCCGGCGGCACCCTGTATGCCGGTGACGCGGCGCACAAGGTCGACGTGGCCAACGTGATCCCGGCACAGCAGGCCGGCGCGATCGCGATGAAGGCGGGTCTGACCGACGACAGCGGCTGGTGCCCGATCGACGGTCGCAGCTTCGAGTCGACCATCCACAAGGGTGTACACGTCATCGGCGACGCGTCGATTGCGAAGCCGCTGCCGAAATCCGGCTATGCGGCGAACTCCGAGGGCAAGACCTGCGCGGCGGCCGTCGTCGAGCTGCTGAATGGTCGTGAGCCGGGCGATCCGTCGCTGGTCAACACCTGCTACTCGGTGGTCGGTCCGGACGATGCGATCTCGGTCGCGATGGTCTACGACCTGAAGGACGGCAAGCTGAGCAAGGTCGAGGGCTCCGGTGGCCTCACCTCGGCGGACAGCAGCCCGGAAATGCGCGCACGCGAAGTGCAGTACGCGTATAGCTGGTTCGAGAACATCAAGCAGGATACTTGGGGCTGATAAAGAACTGAGAACTTCGTCAGCAACGTTGAAAGGGCCCCGACGGGGCCCTTTTTTTTCGCGCAGCAACAGGATGCCGCCCGTAGCGCGTATCGCAGCAGCAACTGAGCGACCCGCGTCGTTCCTGACCCGACCCGGGCGTCGGCAGGTCGCGAAACAGCCCCGGCGTCCGGGTTAGGTCACCTGACCTTGACCTGCATCAGCTCTTCACCGCCTTCGTCGCTGAGGTGCACGGCACAGGCGATACAGGGATCGAAACTGTGAACCGTGCGCAGGATCTCTACCGGCTGCCGGGGATCGTACAGCTCGTGGTTGTCCTGCAATGCGGCCTCGTAGGCGCCGGGCTGATTCTGCGGATCGCGCGGCCCCGCGTTCCAGGTCGACGGGACGACCGCCTGGTAGTTGTCGATCTTCTGGTCCTTGATCACGATGTAGTGCGCGAGACCGCCGCGCGGCGCCTCCATGTATCCCACGCCCCTCGCCTCTTTCGGCCAGCTCGACGGCCGCCATAGCGTCTCATTGAAGGTCCGCGTGTCGCCGGCCTTGATATTCGCCATCAGGGTATCCATCCAACGCTGCATCTTGTCCGCGATCAGCTTGGTCTCGAGGGTACGCGCGGCGGTGCGGCCCAGCGTGGAGAACAGCGCACGCTTGTCCGCACCCAGCGCGCTCAACGTGGAATCGACCAGCTCGCGCGTCGCATCGTCACCCTTCGCATACAGCAACAGGACCCGCGCCAGCGGCCCGACCTCCATCGCCTTGCCCTTCCAGCGCGGCGATTTCAACCAGGAATAGCCCTCGTTCACATTGAGCTGCCGATAAGGCGCATCAGGCCCGCCGCGCCCCCGATAATCGAGCGTCGTCTCGCCCTCCCAGGGGTGCAGCCCCTGATCGTTGCCCGCCTCGTATTCGTACCAGCTGTGCGAAACGAATTCCTGGACCTCGGTATCGGCCCGCAGGTCGACCTCGTATACCGCCTCGAGGTTGCGATCGACGATCGCACCGGGCGGGATCCACCAACTCGCCGGATCGCGCAGATCGGTGCCGGGCTCGGCCGACGGGAAATCGCCGAACACCAGGAAATTGCCCAGGCCCTCGCCTCGCTGGAACCAGTCCGGGTAGAACCCGGCGACCGCAAGGGTATCCGGCACATACACCTGGTCGACGAAGGTGCGCATCTTGTCGATGATCGACTGGACCAGCGCGAGCCGGCTCGCATTGATCGCCGAGTCGGACTCGAGATCGATCGGGTTCGGCGTGCCGCCGACCAGGAACATCGGGTGCGGATTCTTGCCACCGAACACCGCATGCAGTTTGACCACGTCGCGCTGCCACTCGAGCGCCTCGAGGTAGTGCGAGACCGCCATCAGATTGGCCTCGGGGGGCAGCTTGTAGGCCGGATGTCCCCAATAGGCCTTTGCGAAAATCCCCAGTTGTCCGGCATCGACGAAGGCCTTCAGACGCTTCTGCATGTCCGCGAAATAACCGGCGGACGCCTTGGGCCAGCGGGACAGTCCCTGGGCCAGCGACGCGGTCGCGCCGGGATCGGCATCCAGCGCGGAGACCACGTCCACCCAGTCCAGCGCATGCAAATGATAAAAGTGCATCACGTGATCGTGCACGTACTGCGCGGCGATCATGAGGTTGCGAATCAGCTGCGCATTCGCAGGGATCTGATAGTCCAGCGCATCCTCGACGGCACGCACCGAGGCGACGCCATGGACCAGGGTGCAGACGCCGCAGATACGCTGCGCGAATGCCCAGGCATCGCGCGGGTCGCGGCCGCGCATGATCGTCTCGATACCGCGCACCATCGTGCCCGATGAGTACGCGGACTCGATCTGCTTGCCCTTCATCTGCGCCTCGATGCGCAGGTGTCCCTCGATGCGGGTGATGGGATCGACGACGACACGTTCTGTCATTTTGCTTACCTTTTTCTAACCCTTTGGGCTCACCGGATCGACGCGCCCCTTGCGAATCGGGGCCCGGCCGTCAACGGGCCGGCAACGCCTCGGCGACCATTTCCACCAATGACTCGATACCCTTGTCCCAGTTCGAACGCATGGAGCCGTTCATGAAATTCAGGCGACAGCTGCCGCAGGCGGTGACCACCGAATCCGCGCCGGTGCCCTCGACCTGTTTCATCTTGATTTCGAAGGCCCGCTGCCGCAGTTCGGACGCACTGTTGATCAGGAACACCCCGGCACCACCGCCGCAGCACCAGTTGAGCTCCCTGCCGGATTCGACCTCGTGCAGGTCCACGCCCAGCGCATCGAGCACCCAGCGAGGCTCTTCGATCGTCCCGGAGTGCCGTGCCAGTTTGCACGGGTCATGATAGGTGACCTTGCGCTCCCTGCCGAGCGGGTTGAGCTTGAGCCGACCGGCCTTGACCTCGCGGCCGAGAAACTCGGATATCGCCAAGACCTCGAAAGGCAGTTTCCCGCCATGCTCGTTGGCAGCCTCCCAGCGCATGGACGGATAGGCATGTCCGCACTCGGGAATGATCACCGTTTTCGCACCACAGGCCCGCGCAGCCAGCACGATCCGCTCGGACGCGATCTTCTGCACCCTTTCGCAGCCGGACAACAGGCCGAAATTGGCGGCCTCGTAGCCGTCCGAGCGCAGGGTCCAGTCGAGCCCCAGGTGGTTCATGATCTTGGCCGTCGCGATCAGGCCATCCGTGAAAAGAATGATATCGATCACGCTGGTCGTGACCAGTACGTCGGCCTCGTGCTTGTCCAGCGGGATGTCCACGCCGGCCTCCTGCAGCTTGGCGATCGCGCCCTTCATCTGATCCGGTCCGACACCGAACAGCGAATCGTGCCCACCCTGCTCCTGCTCCATCGCCATCAGCTCGGCGGGCATCATGCCGGCCCTCGCCATGCCCTGGCGCATCACATTGACCATGCCTGCGATGTTGATCCCCATCGGGCACACCATCGAGCAGCGTCCACACTCGGTGCAGCTGTCGTATACCAGTTCCTGCCATTCCTGCAGGTCCTTGACGGTGATGTCATCGGTGTACAGGCGGTGCAGCCAGCGCAATGGCGAGAGCTCGCGCCGGTAGACCCGTTTCAGCAGGTCGAGCTTGCGGATCGGAACATACTTGGGATCTTCGGTGCCGACGTAGAAATGGCAGGCCGAGGCGCAGTGACCACAATGGATGCAGGATTCGAGATCGACCGCCATGCGCCCGTCGAGCTTGCGGATGAACGTCTCTCTGGCGGCCTCGACCCGCGCCGCGTCGGTCATCTGCGGCGGCTGGGCGTGCTCCCCGAGATGCGGCAACTGCTCCGCGAACTGCTTGAACATTTCCATGTTGATGCTCATGCCTTGACCCCCCGTCGCTGAAAGCTCGATCCCATCTGGGCGCGTGACGGAACCCACAATACCGCGTGAAACAGTTTGCTGAACGGGAACCAGACGAGCAGCAGCTCGACCGTGAGTATATGGATTGCCAGCACCGTCTGGTAAGGACCGCCGATGTGGGCATAGGCCATCATCCCGGTCAGTACCGGCAGCAGGGTCACGAGCCAGCTGAGGTAGTCATCGGCCGTGCTGATCCGCCGCAGCAGCGGGCTGGTGATACGCCGGATCAGCAGCGCCACCAGCGTTGCGAGTGTGACTACGCCGGCAACCATGACCAAGTTGTTCGGGATACCCGGCCAGGAGATGCCGAGCAGGCCGTCGATGAACAGGATGTGCGGCGTGAACAGAAACACCGTGATCGCCAGGCCGACATGCAACACATAGCCGGCGAGGACTGCGAACAAGGTCTTGCTGTGAAACTCCTTGCGCGGGAACATCCGGCTGAACACGGTGCGTAGGCCGCCGACCGCGGTGCTGCGCGACCGCGGTTCGGAAAGGTCGCGCTGGCGGCGCACCAGCAGCGCACCGATCAGGCGCCACAGGGTGCCGGCCACGAAGATGATCAGCGACCACTCGAGCGCGGGGCCGCGGGCGAAATCGAGCAGGGTCATAATTCCTCCTTACGGTCGGCTGCCGACTGACGTGAACGTGATCCCAGGGCCGCCGCGACACCGATGGCGGTACCGATGCCAGCCGCCATCGCGATCCCCTCTGCCGATGCATAGGTGCCGGTCGAGAGCGCATCGTAGAACCCGCCCTTGTCCCAGAACCCGGGCTCGGAACAGCCGATGCAGCCGTGACCTGCCTCGATCGGGAAGCTGGTGCCCTCGTTCCATTTCGCGGTCGCGCAGGCGTTGTAGGTGATCGGGCCTTTGCAGCCCAGCTTGAACAGGCACCAGCCCTTGCGCGCACCCTCGTCGTCGAAGGTCTCGGCGAACTTGCCACGCTCATAGAACGGACGGCGGTAGCAACGGTCGTGGATCGATTGGCCGAAAAACACCTTCGGCCGGTTGAGCGCGTCCAACTCGGGGAGGCGGCCGAACGTCAGGAAGTGGGCCAGCACCCCGCTGATAACCGTCGGGATCGGCGGACAACCGGGCACGTTGACGATCGGCTTGTCTGTGATGATGTCGGACACCGGCGCGGCACCGGTCGGATTCGGCCTCGCCATCGGTAATCCACCATAGGCGGCACAGGTACCGACGGATATGATCGCCGCGGCACCGGCCGCCACGTCCTGCAGCATCGCGAGATTGGTCGTCCCCGCGATGGTCGAATAGATACCGTCGTCCTTCAGCGGGATCGAACCATCGACCACGAGCAGGTAGTTGCCCCAATTTTCCTGCATCGCCTCGTCCCGCGCATGCTCCGCGGCATCGCCGGCCGCCGCCTGCAGGGTGTGATGGTAATCGAGCGAGATGTGATCGAAGATCAACCCCTCGATGGTCGGCGCGTGGCTGCGGGTCAGCGACTCGGTGCAGCCGGTGCACTCCTGGAAAGACAGCCAGATCACCGACGGGCGTCTCGCCTGCTGCAGCGCCGCCGCGACGCGCGGCACCATCATCGGCGGCAAGGCCATCATCGAGGCGGTCGCCGCACAGAACTTCATGAACCCGCGGCGCGACACGCCGCGCTCTCGCAGCCTTTCGGCAAGCGTCTTTTCTTGTTTCATTTGACATCCTCTGTGGGGGCGTCGGGAGCGTTCAGGCCGCTCAGCGCGGCCAGCCCATCGACCAGATCGTCGGGCGGGGTGACCAGCAGCTTGGGTATCCGGGTGATTTCCAGTTGCAGGGTGAGCCGGCGCCGTTCGGCATCCTGGTGCTCGACCAGCCAGACGCCCGGACAGGCGGTCTCCTCGAGCAGTGTGGGGCCGAAGGCATCGATTGTCGCGCGGACCTCACCCCGCCCGAGCAGCTCACGCAGGTCCCGTTCGTCCTGAGCGCTGAAAGGCATCGCACCCAGGTCGATCACGGTCTCGGACGCCTGCCCGATCAATTCCCGCAGGGCCTGTTCGATTTGCAGCAAGAGGGGCTTCAGGTTTTCCGTTCGGAAGGAAGGGTCCGTACCGGCCCCGACGCGGACAGGAATGGAATTCAGGCCGCTCATGTTGCTTTGTCCAACCTAGGAATGCGACAAAACTAATTTAACCGAATCGGGTCTGCATGGTATGACGCAGGTCAACAGAGTCCGGAGAATATTAGCGAATTATGATTTCCTCCAGCGCCGGGCGAGTTCCAGGGCCATGCCCGCAACCGGCCCGATGGTCGGCGCAACCTGCGGGCTCGGGTATTCGGCCCAGTCCAGCAATGCCGGCTCGATGCCGATCAGTGCCCGATGCGCGGGGAAGGTGCCGGACAGACGGGAGATGTCGAGCAGGTCCGTCAGACCGACCTCATGCACACTTTGTCTGTTTCCGGTCAGATAGCGATCCATTCGGTCGCCCTCGAAACAGCGCACCGCGCCGGCGGGTTGGCCAAATCGCGCCGCATCCACGACAATGAGGTTGTCGTGTTCCGCTATCGGTTCGGCGAGCGTGAAGCT
>CBFCWF010000175.1:0-8985 GCA_965601425.1 uncultured Chromatiaceae bacterium
GGCGCGCTGCGAGGTCATCCTGTCTGCCGGCGCGATCGGATCGCCGCAGCTGCTGCAATTGTCCGGCATCGGCCCCGGCGATCTGTTGCAGTCGTTGGGTATCGCGGTGCGGCGTGATCTGCCGGGCGTCGGGGGCAATCTTCAGGATCATCTGCAGATTCGCAGCGTTTACCAGGTGAGCAACGCGACGACGCTGAACCAGCGGGCGAACAGCCTGACGGGAAAACTGATGATGGGCCTCGAATACCTGCTGTTCCGCAGCGGCCCGCTGACGATGGCGCCGAGCCAGCTGGGTGCGTTCGCGCGCAGCGATCCGACACAGACCACGCCCAATATCGAGTGGCACGTGCAGCCATTGAGCCTGGACAGATTCGGCGAACCACTGCACCGGTTCCCCGCAATCACCCCCTCGGTGTGCAACCTGCGGCCGACCAGCCGTGGGCATGTGCGGATTCGGGACCCGGGGCAGGGCACGCACCCGGAGATCCGCCTGAACTACCTGTCGACCGATGAAGACCGGCGGGTAGCGGTGGACGCACTGCGTTTCACACGCCGGATAATGGCCGCGCGCGCACTGGAGAAGTACCAGCCGGTCGAGTGGCGGCCGGGGAGTGGCGTGACCGCAGACGAAGAACTGCTGCAGGCCGCCGGCGATCTCGGTACCACCATCTTCCATCCGGTCGGGACCTGCAAGATGGGTGTCGACGCGATGGCCGTGGTCGATGCCCGGCTGCGCGTCCGAGGCATTCATGGTCTGCGCGTGGCCGACGCCTCGATCATGCCGACCCTGACCTCCGGCAACACCAATGCCCCGACGATCATGATCGCGGAAAAGGCCGCGCAGATGATCCGGGAAGATTCTAGAAACAAGATTAATTAATCTAATTAAGGATCTGTTTCAAAGGATTAATCTGGCGTCGTCATTGCGTCGCGGCGAGGACTGGGCGGCTCAGCGTATGCGGGTCCCCCGTTGTGTCCTGAAACGGTTCAGCTGCTGCTGTTGCTGCAGGCGGAACTGCCGTTGCTGATCGATGGCCTTGAGGCGCTGACCGGCATCCGGTCCTTCCGTCCTTCTCGCCCGGTTTTGCAGCAACAAAAGATCCCGACGCTGGCGCTCCTGCAGTGAGCGCTGCTCGATCTGTTGTTGACGGTCGAGCTGCTTTGGATCGGACGCTCCCGAGCCGGACGGTTTGCCCAGCGGAAACGGGGCTGGACGTTGAACCTCGCGCAGCTGCTGCTGGCTCTCCCGATTGAGCTGGAGCAGCTGCGGCGTACTGCCCGGGAGCGGGTCTGCGCCGGATGGCATAACCAACAAACCCGAAAAAAGAGCCGAAAAGCGAAAAGAAAATTTCATTTAAAAAATATAAGGATAACGTAGGGAGTTAAGAGCACCTCTAATAATCCTGGGTGCGCCGATAGTGCTCGCTGTCCGCGCAACTGGCCGTTAGGGCAACTTCGCGACCGTGAGCCTTCGTCCATCGTGGCATGATTTAACATAATATTCATTATGCGCAATTGCATCGGGGTGGATCGGCGCGACCCGGATTTCTTGCACAAACGCGGCTAGCCGTCAGTGTCCTCGATGAGAATCGCCCGGAAATCGTTTACATTGGTCAGCGTCGGTCCGGTGATCAGCGCATCCTCCAGCGCCCCGAAAAAGCCGTGGCCGTCGTTATTGGCGAGCGATTCGCTGGGGTTGATACCGAGCCGCCATGCACGTTCCAGCGTCGAGGGTGTGAGTCGGGCGCCGGCAATCTCCTCGACACCATCGACCCCGTCGGTGTCGCCAGCAACGGCGTAGACCCCCGGCTGACCTTTGAGCGCCAGCGCAAGGGACAGCAGGAACTCGACATTGCGGCCACCGCGACCGTCGCCGCGCAGCGTGACTGTGGTCTCGCCCCCGGACAGCAGCACGCACGGTGGCTCGAATGGCATCCGGCGCCGCGCGACCTGCCGTGCGATCCCGGCCATGACCTTGCCCGCATCGCGCGCCTCGCCTTCGATACTGTCACCCAGGATGTACGCGGTTAGGCCAGCCTTGGCGGCGACCTCGGCGGCGGCCTCGAGGGCCATCTGCGGCGTCGCGACAAGGTAGGTCTCGACGCCGGCGAGTCGCGGGTCGCCGGGCTTGATGGTCTCGCCGCGTCCGCTTTCGAGCAGTTGGCGCGCGCCAGGAGGCACCGTGACCCGGTAGCGGTCGATGATCGCCAGTGCGTCGTCGCAGCTCGTCGGGTCGCCAACCGTTGGACCCGAGGCAATGTCTGTCGCATCGTCGCCGGGCACATCGGAGATCAGCAGATTGACGACCCGAGCCGGGTGGCACGCTGCCGCCAGGCGCCCCCCCTTGATCGCCGACAGGTGTCGTCGCACGCAGTTCATCTCCGAGATCGACGCGCCGCAACGCAGGAGTTCGCGATTGATCGCCTGCTTGTCGACAAGGGTCAGCCCCGGCAGCGGCATCGGTAACAACGCCGAACCGCCGCCCGAGATCAGGCACAACACGAGGTCATCGGGGGTGAGGCCGTGCACGCGTTCGAGCATGCGCTGCGCGGCCCGCAGGCCCGCCTCGTCAGGCACCGGGTGCGCGGCTTCGACGATCTCGACCGATTGACAGGCGACCTTGTAACCGTACCGGGTGACCACCAGGCCGTCGAGCGGACCCTGCCAATGCCTTTCCACGGCGCGGGCCATCGCCGCGGAGGCCTTACCCGCGCCGATGACGAGCACTCTGCCCCGCGGTCTCGCCGGCAGCCACCGCGGCACACAGACGGCCGGCTGGGCGGATTCAATTGCGGCGTCAAACAGCTGCCGCAGGAGTTTTTCGGGCGAGACCGGCATCGAATCGTAAGACCGGGTCCGCGATCAGCGCTTGGCGACTTCGAAGTCGGCCAGGGTTTCCAGTGCCCTCACCATCGCGGAATGATCCCAGCCGGCACCGCCGTGTGCGGCGCAGGCATTGAACAGTTCCTGTGCGGTCGCGGTATTCGGCAGGGAGATGCCGAGTTCGCGCGCGTTGCTGAGTGCCAGATTGAGGTCTTTCTGGTGTAGCGCGATCCGGAACCCCGGATCGAAGGTGCGGTTGATCATGCGTTCGCCATGGACCTCGAGGATCTTTGACGAGGCGAAGCCGCCCATCAACGCCTCTCGCACCCGCGCCGGGTCGGCGCCCGCCTTCGCGGCGAACAGCAGGGCCTCGGCGACCGCCTCGATATTCAGCGCAACAATGATCTGATTGGCTACCTTCGCCGTCTGACCGTCGCCGTTGGCGCCAACCCGTGTGATGTTCTTGCCCATCAGTTCGAACAGTGGCTTGACCCGGTCGAACGTGTCCTGGTTTCCACCGACCATGATCGACAGGGCCGCGTTCTTGGCGCCGACCTCGCCGCCGGATACCGGGGCATCGAGATACTCGCAGCCCAGCGCATTGATACGCCGAGCGAAGTCTTTGGTCGCCATCGGTGAGATCGAGCTCATGTCCACGACGACCTTGCCGGCGGAAAGCCTGGAGGCCACGCCATCCGGTCCGAAGAGGACCGCATCGACATGCGGTGTATCCGTGACCATGAGGAAGACGATCTGGGCGTCTGCGGCGACTTCGGCCGCGTTACCGCAGCCGGTGCCGCCGGCATCGATCAGTGCCTGGGGGACACCGGAACGGCTGTGCAACAATACCTCGTGGCCGGCGCTGATCAGATGGCCGGCCATTGGCGTACCCATGATACCCAGACCAATGAATCCCAGTTTGCTCACAAGCATTCTCCGAATGGTGTTGATGGTGTCAGCGACACGCGGCGGCCGCGCGCCGTAGCGACGGTTGACAGATTAGCAGACGGCAGCGCACAGCAAGACCGACAAACGGCCACCCTGCCCTCGCCCGCAGCCGGCGTCCCGCGGTTTGCCTTCACCCGGCCGCTGGGATAGCGTCCCCATCGATCCCATCGCGCTGACTGTTCGTATTCTATGCTCTACCTGCCCGCCGAATTTCCACAAGACCCCGGCCTCTGCTATCTGAACCATGCGGCGGTCGGCCCCTGGCCCCGGCGAACGGCTCAGGCCGTCGCGCGCTTTGCGCAGCAGAACATGACCCATGGCGCGGAAGACTATCCCGCCTGGCTGCAGGTCGAACAGCGTTTGCGCGCACGCCTCGCGCGACTGATCAATGCCCCGAGCCCCAGCGACATTGCGCTGGTCAAGAATACCTCCGAGGGGCTGTCGATCATCAGCCAGGGCCTCGACTGGCGCGACGGCGATGAGGTGATCGGGCTGCACGGCGATTTTTGTTCCAACGAGATGGTCTGGGAGCAGCTGCGCGACCGGGGCGTGGTTTATCGGCCGGTCGACGCGCTGCAGGCACCGGACCCAGAGGGCGCGCTGATCGCGGCATTGTCCGGTCGCACGCGACTGCTGGCGATAAGCACCGTGCATTTTGCGACCGGATACCGATTCGACCTCGCGCGTCTGTCCGCGGCTTGCCAGGCCCGCGGGGTGCTGCTCTCGGTGGACGGCATCCAGAGCCTCGGCGCCGTGCGCTTCGACCTCGAGCAGGTGCCGGCGGATTTCGTGACCTCCGGCGGCCACAAATGGCTGCTCTCGCCGGAGGGTCTCGGTTTTCTCTACTGCCGCCCCTCACTGCGCGAGGAGCTGGCGCTACACCAGTTCGGCTGGGCGATGCGCGAAGCCCCGTATGCGTTCGAGAGCGACACCTGGTCACCGGCGCGCTCGGCACGCCGCTTCGAGCCCGGCACGCCGAACATGATCGGGATCCATGCGATGGATGCGAGCCTCAGCCTGTTCGAGGAAATTGGCGTGGATCAGGTCGAGGAGCGCCTGGCGCGTCAGGTCGTGCGCCTGGAGGCCGGGCTGCGCACGCTGCCCGATATCGACATCGTGACGCCCGCGGATGCGCAAAAACGTGCCGGGATCCTCACATTTCGGCACACGAGGATCAAAGGCAGCGAGCTGCATGCCGCGTTGATGGGACAGCGCGTGATTTGTGCCGGGCGTGCCGGTGGCGTGCGCCTTGCCCCGCATTTCTACACGCCCGATACCCAATTGGATCGTGCGCTCGAGCTGATTCGACAAACGATCCAAAACCTATGATTTAATATATAAGTTAATGATTTTATTGTTTCATACAAAAAAGAAAAAACGTCGGCGCGACGATTATGAATCGCCGAAAATGGTGTGGAACGCGGATTGCTCGTAATCGGCCGCTTTCCGGCCGGTGTCTGATGCGGGCTGGCTGGCAGCAGGAGAAGCGTCGCCGTGATTCGAACAAGGAGACGGATCGATGTCGAATGAACAACGCCCCATCACGATGGACGAGGCCCCCACCCTCGCGCAGCTGTTCGGCGAACGCTGCAGCCGGACCCCGGACGGGCTCGCCTATGTGCAATATCTGGACGGTGAATGGCAGCGCTTCACCTGGACGCAGACCCGGCATGAGGTTGCGCGATGGCAGGCTGCGATGGTCACCGACGGTCTCCAGCCGGGGGAGCGCATTGCGGTCATGTGTCGAAACAGTCGCGAGTGGGTTATCTGTGACCAGGCGGCGCAGGGTCTGGGGCTGGTCACTGTCCCGGTCTACACCAACGATCATGCCGAAAACATCGCCTGGATTCTGTCCGATTCCGGGTCCAGCATGCTGGTGCTGGGCAGCATCGCGCAATGGAACGAGCTGTCTGGTCTGCATGAGCAACTCGGCGCGCTGCGACGCGTGCTATGCCTCGAACCCGGTGCTGTCGGCACCGCCAATCTGGCAACGCTGGACGAGTGGCTGGCCGCAGCCGGCGAGGCGCCGGCATACCGCTGCCGCCCCGGCGAGCCGGACAGCCTGGCGACCATCGTGTACACCTCTGGCACCACGGGCCGCCCCAAGGGCGTGATGCTCAGTCACCGCAACATCCTGTTCAACATCCAGGCGACGCTGCAGCTGTTCGAGGTGTTCGCGCACGACCTGATGCTGTCGTTTCTGCCCCTGTCGCATGCGTTCGAGCGCACCGTGGGTTACTACCTGCCGATGACCACTGGCACAGCGGTGGCCTATAACCGCTCGATCCCGAGGCTCGCGGAAGACCTGACGGCGATCCGGCCGACTCTGATGATCTCGGTGCCGCGCATCTTCGAGCGCATCTACGGCAGGATCATGGACAAGCTGGCCCGTGAGCCGGCCGTAAAGCGACGGCTGTTCCAGATGGCCACGGACATCGGTTGGACGCATTTCCTTTATCGCCAGGGTCGCGGCGCCTGGCAGCCAGGTTTTCTGCTCCGCCCCCTGCTCGACAAGCTCGTCGCCAGTAAGGTCCGCGCCAGGTTCGGCGGGCGTATGCGCTTCACGGTCTGCGGCGGCGCCCCACTGCCGCCGGACGTGGCCCGCCTGTTCATCGGCCTGGGGATCCCGGTCGTGCAGGGCTATGGCCTTACCGAGACCGCACCGGTCATCGCCGGCAACCCGCTGGACAACAACGAACCATCGTCCGTCGGCATCCCGCTGCCGGGGGTGGAGGTGCAGGTCGCCGCGGATGACGAGCTGCTCACGCGCAGCCCGGCCGTTATGCTCGGCTACTGGAACAACCCGGAAGCAACCCGCGGGATCATCGATGCCGGTGGCTGGTTGCACACCGGCGACAAGGCGTCCATCAGCCCCGACGGGCATATCCGGATCATCGGACGCCTCAAGGACATCATCGTGCTCTCCAATGGCGAGAAGGTGCCACCGGGCGACATGGAAAACGCGATCGCGCTGGACGAACTGGTCGATCAGGTCATGGTCATTGGCGAGGGCAGGCCTTATCTCAGCGCGCTGGTGGTGCCGAACCCCGATGCCCTGGCGCGGGTCGCCGAGGCCCTCGATCTCGATTCCGCCGCCACGGGCAAGGGAACCAAGCGGGACGAGCAGCTGCGTGCGCTCATGCTGAAACGCCTGCAGCGGCGCACCGCGGCGTTTCCCGGCTACGCCCGACTGCGTCGAGTTGCGTTGGTCAACGAGCCCTGGACGCCGGATAACGGGCTGGCAACGCCCACTCTGAAGCTGCGCCGACACGCGATACTGGAACGTTACGGGGCCCTTACCGAAGGCCTGTATGCGGGACACTGAACAGGTCGCCCAGCGCGAGCTGACCTACCGCGTGGTTGCGATGCCTGCCGATGCCAACGCCTACGGCGACATCTTCGGCGGCTGGCTGATGTCACAGGTCGACATCGCCGGCAGCATTCTCGCGATCCGGGTGGCCGAGGGCCGGGTGGCCACCGTGGCGGTCAAGGAGTTCCGCTTTCTTGCCCCGGTAGCCATCGGGGATCTGATCAGTTGCTACGCGGAACTGCGCCGGCGTGGGAAGAGTTCGGTCACGGTGCACGTCGTCGCCGAGGCCTGCCGCCAGCTCGATGCGCACGAGGTCAAGGTGGTCGCAGACGCAACGCTGGTCTATGTCGCATTGAACAATGACGGCCGGCCGCGCCACCTTCGCCCGCTCGACCACTGACGACTGCGGTATAATTTGCAGGCAGGCCAAGGCGACCTGCCTGGCCGTCACAAGATCCGATTTGGAGCGTCTAATGAAGTTGTTTTTCTCTGGGGTCCCCGGCCTGTTGATCGCGGGATCGCTCGCCCTCGGTTGCGCGATGGGCACGCAGGCAGCGGGGGTTGCCGACGAGGTCTCGGTCATCGATCCTTACGTCCGGGCGGTTCCGCCAGTGGCCGAGACCACGGCTGCGTTCATGCAGTTCCTCAACGCAGGGACCGCGGCGCAGTTCCTGGTCGATGCGGCGACGCCAGCGGCTGGAAAAGTCGAGCTGCACACGCATATCCACGATGAAGGGGTAATGCGCATGCGCCGGGTGCCGCATATCGAGCTGCCACCAAACAAAACGGTCTCGCTCGAGCCGGGTGCAGATCACATCATGTTGTTCGAGCTGTCCACGGAGCTGAAGCCGGGCGACCGGATCCCGCTCACGCTCACGTTCGGGGATGGCTCCAGCAAACAGATCTCGGCCGAGGTGCGGACTGTGGAAAGCCGGATGCACCACTGACCGAGCAAGTCTGCGGTCCCATCGGAGCCGCTCTGGAGAGCGCTTCGCTGCGAGTTTTCGTCGCCCACAAGCCCGCGGATGCGTTTCAATGCAGGAGATGCCCGTGCACAAGTCGTCGTTGAGCCGCTGGCTCGTCGTGTTGCTCGCCTTGTCGATGATCGCCTGTGATAAGGCCGAACAGGCCACGACGCAGACCGCCGGGCCGCTCGATCGTTTCACACTCAAGCTCGCCGAGACCTGGGGGCCGAACTACCCGATCTTCGGTGAGGCCACGAAACGCCTTGCGGCCATGGTCGACCGGATGTCCGCTGGGCGACTGACGATCACGATCGACTCGTCGAACAAACACAAGGCGCCGTTCGGCGTACTGGACATGGTCAAGGCCGGCCAGTACGACATCGGACACTCGGCGTCTTACTATTGGAAAGGCAAGGACCCGAATACCCTCTATTTCACCAGTATGCCGTTCAGCATGACGGCGCCGGAGCAGCTGGCCTGGTTTTACCACGGTGGCGGCATCGAGCTGATGGAAAAGGTCTACCGTCGGCACGGCGTGCTGTCTTTCCCGGGCGGTAACACCGGCAACCAGATGGCCGGTTGGTTTCGCAAGGAGATCCGGTCGCTCGACGACCTGCAGGGGCTCAAGATACGCATTCCGGGATTCGCCGGCGAGGTCTTGGCCAGACTGGGTGCCAAACCGACCAATATCCCGCCAGGCGAGCTGTACACTGCGCTCGAGCGCAACACCGTCGATGCGGTCGAATGGGTCGGCCCGTCCCTCGATCTGCGCATGGGCTTCCACAAGATCGCGCCTTACTACTACACGGGCTGGCACGAGCCCGGCACCGAGCTTCAGTTTTTGGTCAACAGCGGATCCTGGGACAGGCTGCCGCCCGATCTGCAGGCGATTCTCCGGGTAGCGATGCGTGCAACCGCCTATGACATGTACATCCATGC
>CBFCWF010000176.1:0-8803 GCA_965601425.1 uncultured Chromatiaceae bacterium
CCGGCGGTGGACTGTGGAACGCGCGCCAGGTGATCGCGCTGCAACCCGGCCGCGCTGATGCGGCCGACGCGGCCCAGCCCTCCCGCTAACCCGCACCGGACCCGCTGCGGCGGACGGCTTCTCGACCATCGCCTCTCGCCTCTCGCCTCTCGCCTTTCGCCTCTCGCCTTTCGCCTTTCGCCTTTCGGGCCCGAGGGACGGCAGCAAGTCACACCGATAAAGTGATTTTTTAACGCCCGCACGGCCGCTTCTGTCCTAATCTGCAAAGAGGAAACACAGAGACGGTACTTCGACGGAGACAGCCTATGTTTTGTCCCGAGTGTGGCAGTGAGAATCCGGATGACGCGAGCTTTTGCGGGGCTTGCGGCGGGGCCCTCGACGGCGCGCGTGAACCCGTCGCGCAGGAAAAGCAGCCGGTCACGCGTTTCGTTGACCTGCGCGAAACCCAAGCGGGGGTATCACCAGGGCTCAAGTACGGTGTGCTGGCGGCCAGCCTGTTCATCCCACTGATCGGGGTCGCTATGGGCCTCTATTACATGATAAAGGGCGACGGCGAGGAGCAAAAGGGTACCGGCCGATTGTGGCTGTACGCTGGTGTCGGCCTGGCGTTTATCTACGTGTTGCTCGGCAGCGGAGGGTACTGAGATGCCTGGTGACTCCGGTTACCTGTCGATCGAGCGGGAGCGGTCGATTTCCAACGCGCTGCGCGGCTTCACGATCATGATCGACGACCAGCCGGTCGACAAGATCAGGTCGGGGGAAACCAAGCGGTATGCATTGCCCAGCGGTCGCCATGCGGTGCGTATTGCAATCGATTTCTACAAAAGCAGGTCGCTCAGCTTCGATCTGCAGCCCGGCCAGACCCTGCATCTGGTCTGCGGTGATCATGCGCCCAGGACGTTGGGTGCGTCCCTCTCCTGGCGCGGCATAGGTCAATCGATCAAGGTCATGACCTCGCCCGGCGACTACTTGTACATCGAACGAACCGTCGCGGAGCCGATGCAAGTGGCGGCCAACGAGCCGGATCGGACGGCGGGACACGAGACCGGCCGAAGGCCCGCCGGTCCGGCCAAGCGGGTCCGCAGGACCCTGTTTCTATCCTATCGGCGGGAGGACAGCCGCACCATCACGGGCCGGATCCGAGACAGGCTGACCGGCCATTTCGGCAATGGGGCGGTCTTCCGTGACGTGGATTCGATACCGGCCGGCATGGACTTTCGCGAAAAGATCCGGGAGACGATCGACGAGGCAGACGTGCTGGTGGCGGTTGTTGGACCACGATGGCTCGACGTGCGCAACCCGCAGGGTGAGCGCCGGTTGGACCAGGCGGAGGATTTCGTGCGCCTGGAGATCGAGTCGGCCATGGCCCAGCCGATACCGGTGATCCCGGTACTGGTCGACGACGCCAGCATGCCGCGGGCGGACCAGCTGCCCGCGAGCATTGCCCAGTTCGCCTATCGGAATGCGCTGCCGATCCCGCAAGAGCCCTACTTCGACGCCGGCATGAGCCGGCTGATCGATCAGATCGAGCGCCTCGACGGCGATCCACCCACCGCCGATCCGCGGTTCTGTATCGCTTGCGGCAAAACGCTCACCGTTGGTCAGCGATTCTGCACCGGTTGCGGCCGCCCGGCCGCGCGGGCTTGACCCGGATCAGTCGGTTCCGATGTCTGGTTCCAGGTCGAGCGACACCGAGTTGATGCAGTAACGCAGCCCGGTCGGCTTTGGTCCATCGGGGAACACGTGCCCAAGATGCGAACCGCAGCGGCTGCAATGCACCTCGGTGCGCGCCATGCCAAGGCTGCTGTCGGTCTCGGTCGCCACCGCCTCATCGGTCACCGGCCGAAAAAAACTGGGCCAGCCGGTGCCCGAATCGTACTTGGTCTCGGAGCTGAAGAGCGCTTCACCGCAAGCCGTACAGCGATAGATTCCGCGCGTCTTGGTATCCCAAAACGCCCCGCTGAAGGCGCGTTCGGTGCCCTTTTCCCGACACACATGGTACTGCTCGTCGCTGAGCAACTCGCGCCACTCGGCCTCGCTCCGCTTGATTTTGTCTGACATGCCCTTTCCTCCTCGATACACGACCCAAACGGACCCGCTGGTATTTCATTGTGCTTGATAGCCCTTCGCCCGGGTCACTATACTCGCCGGCCAATTGCAACGCTTTCTACTGGGTTTCGTCATGAGCTTCAGCGCCTTTCACCCCCCCCTTCGAACTCTGATGGGCCCGGGCCCGTCAGATGTCCCGCCGCGGATCCTGGAGGCGTTGAGCCGGCCGACCATCGGTCATCTGGATCCCAAGTTCATTGACCTGATGGACGAGGTCAAGGCGCTGCTGCAATACGTCATGCAGACGGAAAATACGTTGACGATGCCGGTCTCGGCCCCCGGCTCGGCCGGCATGGAGGCCTGTTTCGTCAATCTGGTGGAGCCCGGTGACAAGGTCATCGTCTGCCAGAACGGCGTTTTCGGCGGACGTATGAAAGAGAACGTCGAGCGCTGCGGTGCACAGGCGGTGATGGTTCACGATGCCTGGGGCAGCGCTATCGACCCGCAAAAACTCGAGGATGCGCTGATCGCCAATCCCGATGCCGGCGTCGTCGCCTTCGTGCACGCCGAAACGTCGACCGGCGCCCAGTCCGACGCCAAGGCCCTGGTGGAATTGGCGCACAAGCACCAATGCTTGACGATCGTCGATGCGGTGACATCGCTCGCCGGCACGCCGCTCAGGGTCGACGAATGGGAGATCGACGCGCTGTATTCCGGCACCCAGAAATGCCTGTCTTGCGTGCCAGGGATCGCACCGGTCACGTTCAGCGACCGGGCCCAGTACAAAATCAGCAACCGCCGGCACAAGATCCAAAGCTGGTTCCTCGACATGAATCTGATCATGCAATATTGGGGACAGGGCGGGCGCCGCGCCTATCACCATACGGCACCGGTCAATGCGATGTACGCGCTGCACGAGGCGCTGCTGATGGTACAGGAGGAAGGTCTCGAAAATGCCTGGGAACGTCACCATCGCAATCATCTGGCGCTAAAAGCCGGCCTCGAGGCAATGGGCATACGGTTTATCGTGGACGAGCCGCACCGGCTGCCGCAGCTCAACGCCATTGCGATTCCCGAGGGGGTGGACGACGCAGCAGTGCGCAACCGCCTGCTCGACGAACATCACCTGGAGATTGGTGCCGGCCTGGGCGATCTTGCGGGCAAGGTGTGGCGGATCGGGCTGATGGGTTACAGCAGTCGCATCGAGAACATCACCCGTTGCCTGGCGGCCCTCGACGGCGTGCTCGCCGACATCGACGCCCCGGTACATCATGGCGTCGCGCTGCCGGCCGCGGAAAAGATCCTCGCAGCCTGACCGGTGCGGCGATCGACGCGGCGCGCCCCCGGGCGGCGCCTGATCCTCACGGCCGCGGCGCTCGCCAGTCTGATCGTGGGCTACTACCTCGGCCAGCATTGGCAACGCAGGGCCCTCGCCGATCTAAGCGCGATCATCTATCCGGCGGGCCGCGCAATCGACTACCCGCGAGGCCTGACAATCAGCGACGGCGATCAGCGCTGGCGCCTTTTCCTGGTCGCCGACACAAGCCAAGCCCAGTGCCGCCAGCTGATGCGCCATTTCGCTGCTGTCGTAAACCGCCTGGCAACAACGCCGGAGATCCAGGAACGCCTGCGCCTGGTGGTGCTGGCGTACGACCGGCCCGATGCGGAGGCACTCGCCGCGTTCACCGGCGGCGTCGGCTGGACCGAGGTGGTTGTGGGCGCGCAGGATGAACTCGACCGGCTCAGCGGACAGCTCGGGATCGCGCCCGGCGGTCGCGACTGGTGCAACAGCTATCAGGCGAGCAGCGTGCTGGTCGCCCCGGACCGGACCGCGTGGGCGCTGATTCCCTACGAGGGAGCGGCTATCATGGCGCACAATATAAGCAGCATCATCGCCTTCGTGGAGTAGGCCGCCGCATGCCGGACCCCGCCAGACCGCGCTTTCTCGACCGTCTCTCGACCGGCCTGTTGTATCTGCTGCCGCAGCACCTGCTCGCGGCCGGGATGCATCGCCTGGCGCGTTCCACCCGGCCCTGGCTCAAAGACCTGCTTATCGCCCGGATCAGCCAACGCTATGGCATCGATCTGGGTGATGCCGAGCAGCCGGACCCCAAAGCCTACCCGAGCTTCAACGCATTTTTTACGCGCGCATTGAAGCACGGCGCGCGACCAGTCGCCGATGGGATGGTCGTCTCTCCCGCTGACGGCCGCATCAGCCAGATTGGGACGCTTCGCGGCAATGCCTTGCTGCAGGCCAAGGGCCGCGATTACGACATACTGGCGCTGCTCGCAGGCGACAAGGAACTGGCCGCGGCGTATCACGACGGCCTGTTTGCGACCGTCTATCTGTCGCCGCGCGACTATCATCGGGTGCATGTCCCGTTCGCCGGCACGCTCGAATCCATGGTCTTCGTCCCCGGCGACCTGTTCAGCGTGAACGACGCAACCACCCAGTTGGTGCCGGGGCTGTTTGCACGCAATGAACGCGTGATCTGTCGTTTCAGCAGCCGGCTGGGTCCAATGACCGTGATACTGGTCGGTGCGATCTTCGTCGGCAGCATTGAAACCGTGTGGCATGGTGAGGTGCGCACACAGCGCGGACAGCCGACCAAATGGGTTTATCGCGGCGACACGCGCCGCCGGTTTGAGGCCGGGACAGAGATCGGCCGCTTCAACATGGGATCGACGGTCATCCTGTTGCTGCCCGCCGGCAGCGCCGCCTGGGCAGATACGCTCGGAGCGGGCAGTCCGGTCAGAATGGGGCAGGCGATCGGCCGCCCGCTGCAACCCTGAGTTAGAACAGCGCGACGACCTCCGTGTGCTGCCGCAGCCGCGCCCAGTCGCGTGCCGAGCGACCCTGCTCATCACGCCGCGACGGATCGGCGCCGGGCGTCAACAGCGCTGCAGCGAAAAGCTCAATACGCCGTCGATGTCTTCCGCACCCAGCCTCGCCATCAACAGGCGATCCAGACCGACGGCGACCCCGGCACAGTCCGGCAAGCCGTGCTGTAGCGCGCCGAGCAGGCGCCGGTCGATCCGGACCGGAGGACGCCCCAGGCTGCGACGCCGGCAGTTGTCCGCTTCGAAACGCGCCGCCTGCTCCTCCATGTCCGCCAGTTCGTGGAAACCGTTGGCCAGCTCGATACCCTGCAGGAAGAGCTCGAAGCGCGCGGCCGTCTGCCCGTCCGGATTGAGTCGAGCGAGTGCCGCCTGACTGGCTGGATAGTCCGTCACGAAGCACAAGCCATCGCGGCCGAGATCCGGCTGGATGAAATAGCTGAGCAGCAGATCGAGCCACCCGTCACGGTCGAGGGTCATTGCCTCGGCGCCCAGGATATTGTGCCGCAACGCCAGCTCGCGCAGGTCTTCGGCGGTCGCCGCAAACACGTCCACGCCCAGCTTGGCGCGAAACAACGCCGCGTAGCTGTGATGCTCGACCGGCATCGCCGAGTCGGCGAGGGCCAGTCGCACGACGTCAGCGACCTCCTCGATCAGCCGTGCGGTATCGAAACCAGGGCGATACCACTCCAGGATCGAAAACTCCGGGTTATGCAAGCGGCCCGCCTCGCCGTCCCGAAAGGCCTTGCAGATCTGATAGATTGGTCCAGAACCGGCAGCCAACAGGCGCTTCATGGCGAATTCCGGCGAGGTCTGCAGGTAAAGATCAGTGCCGTCGGCGAAGATCGGACCGCGATAACGCGCCATCAGCGGCTGCAGTGACGGATCCGTGCCAGCGGTACTGCCGGCCAGCGGCGTCTCGACCTCGAGCACGCCGGCCTTGGCGAAATAGCGACGGACGTCGGCCAGCATAGCGGCCCGGGTGCGCAGCGCGTGCAGATCAGCACCCGGCCGCCACTCCATACTGGCCAAGTGTCTACTCGTCTTTGATCCGGCTGACATAGTCGCCTGTGCGGGTGTCGACCTTGATTTTTTCGGCGGTCTGGATGAACAGTGGCACGCGCACGATGGCCCCGGTCTCGAGCGTGGCCGGCTTGCCGCCACCGCCGGAAGTGTCCCCCTTCAGGCCCGGGTCTGTCTCGGTGATCTCCAGCGTGACGAAATTCGGCGCCTCCACCGAGATGGGCGAACCATTCCACAGCGTGACCATGCAGACGTCCTGTTCCTTGATCCACTTTGCCGCGCCGCTCATCGCGTTCTCATCGGCCTGATACTGCTCGAAGGTCTCGCCATCCATGAAGTGCCAAAACTCACCGTCGTTGTAGAGATATTGCAGGTCGCGGTCGACCACGTCCGCGGCCTCTACCGTCTCGCCGGAACGAAAGGTCTTTTCGAGCACCCGCCCGGTCTTGAGATTGCGTATTTTCACGCGGTTGAACGCCTGGCCTTTGCCGGGCTTGACGAATTCGTTTTCAATTATGGTGCACGGGTCACCGTCGAGCAGCAGCTTGAGACCACCCCTGAACTCGTTTGTGCTGTAAGTCGCCATTCGAACCTCACCAAATCGCTAGAGCAACCAAAGCCGCCAATGATAACCTCTTCAACCGCGCCCTTGGAAACCGATCGATGGCAGCGGGAGCTGGCCGATGCAGTGCGTGATCCCGCGGAACTGCTTGCGCTGCTAGGGCTGGACCCGCAGCAAATACCGGCACTGCGAAGCACCACCGGGACCTTCCCGCTGCGTGTCCCGCGCTATTTTGTCGGGCTAATGGGGCATGCGGATCCCAAAGACCCGCTGCTGGCGCAGGTCTTGCCGCTCGCGCTCGAAGAAGACGACGTGGAAGGGTTTCGGACCGATCCGGTCGGTGACATCGCAGCGGCCAGGCAGCCAGGCATGCTGCAGAAGTACCGCGGACGTGCGCTGCTGGTCACGACGGGCGCCTGCGCAGTCCATTGCCGATACTGTTTCAGGCGCCACTTTCCCTATCGCGAGCAGTCGGCGCTCAGACAATGGCGCGTGGCGCTCGCGGCCGTGCGCAACTTACCCGACGTCGAGGAACTCATTCTCAGCGGCGGCGACCCATTGAGCCTGTCCGATGGCCTGCTCGGCCAACTGATCGACGAGGCCGGAACGATCCCTCAGCTTCGCCGTCTACGCATTCACACACGCCTGCCCGTGGTTATCCCGAGCCGGGTCACGCGGAGGCTGACGGGAATGTTGAACGCGGGCCGGCTGCGCACCGTGGTGGTCATCCATGCCAACCACCCGAACGAGGTGACCCCGGAGTTGCACCGGGCAATGCAGCGGCTGACCGGATGTGGCGCGCAGCTATTGAATCAATCGGTGCTGCTCAAGTCCGTCAACGATAGTGCCGATACCCTGGTGACGTTGAGCGAGTCGCTGTTCGAGATCGGCGTGCTACCTTACTACCTGCACCTACTCGACCCAGTGGCGGGTGCCGCACACTTCGACGTGCCGCTGCGGCACGCCGAACGGTTGCTCGAGGAACTCCGCGTCCGGCTTCCTGGCTATCTGGTGCCGCGCCTGGTGCGCGAGGTTGCCGGGAAAGCGTACAAGTTGCCGGCCTGAGATCGTGGGGGCAACACGCCACGGGGACTGTGCTTCCCCAGGACCCGTGGCCACAATGCGGCGGAATCCAGGGCCAAGCCGCGACACCGTCGCGCGTCGCCGGATTCCGCCAAACAGAGGCCCGGGCGCTCAAGAAAAAGCAAACAGTTTGAAATTTTGGCGGCTAAATTGACCGAAGCGAATCAAAAACCCGTGGGGCAGGACCAGCCGGACGCGAGCGATGCGCGACAGCGCCCGCTGTTGGGGCTGCAGATACCCCGGCAATCGGCACCCAAGGCCGACAATGTGCTGCTCGACCCGAGGGAGACGCAGGCCTGGTTCGAGGCCCTGCCGATGGCGAACATCGGCGAAACGGCGCGCCGCGTGTACAGTACACTGATCGAGTTCAACCGAATCGAGATACCGGACCTGCTGCGCGCCAGAACGGTGGAAAAGTTCCGCCCACCGGTCGAGTACATCACCAACAATCTACTCAAGTACTACGTCGACGTGGGCCTGCCACTGTCGCCTAAGGGCGAGAAGACCGCTGCGCTGGCGCGCGAACTCCAGAAGGAACTGGCGATCTCCTACAAGATCATCGTCGAGCGCATGATCGCCGGTGACAGCAGCAATTTCGATCGCCGTCTCTTGGTGATCGCGTTGCATCGAACGCTGCACTACCTCGGGCAGTGCCTGCTGCAGAACGCGCTGGTGTATTCCACCTGGCCAGAGGGTATCTGGCGCGAGATCAACAGCATCTATGCCTACGCCTCGCAAAACCGTATCCATGAAGTACCGGTCAAGCCTGATGACGGCAGGGATGCAGCCGCAAGCATCACGATCGAAGACCAATTCAAGGCGCTCATGCTGTTCGCGAGCGCCGCACCGCATCGCTTGCGTCAGAGCCACGCGCGCCTGCTGTATCTGCATCTGGAAGATTGGGCGGGTGATACGCTGATCCTGACAGAAGATGACGGGGGAACCAGCCTCGGCCGCTTCAACGTGGACCTCTGGGCCGACTCGGCACCGGTACACAACGCCCTGCGCACCCCGGTACCGGGCAAACGCATAGCCATCCTGGATGTGAGGGATTTGCTCAAAAGGCTGCGCGGCGATTTCGAGGACGCGCCATGGGACAGCCGCAAGGTACTTCAGTCGGGCAAACCGGCCCTGACCCGGCCGCTGTTGCGGCTGTTGATTATCGCCTGGAGCCGTCCGCCAGACCGCCGCTTCGTGCGCACCAAACTAAACTTCGACCTGCATGTAGTAGCCGGGCTGCACGCTATC
>CBFCWF010000177.1:0-8678 GCA_965601425.1 uncultured Chromatiaceae bacterium
CCAGGGGCCGCCGCCATAGCCCCAAGGGCCACCCCCGTAGTATCCACCGCCAAAGAACTCTTCCATCCAGAAGCGCGGGTCCCAGGGGTCGTACGGGTTCCAGCCCCAGTTGTTGCCCCACCAGGCCGATACATTGGTCGCTGCGGCAAGAGTCAATCCAACCAGCAGCGAGCGCACGATACGCCTTTTCATCGCCTTCTCCTCTCACTACGTTTGAATATCAGCATAAGCTAACGTTTTTATATACTCTGAGGCGATAGCTATGCCTTGAGCCAGGTCAAAGACTTGCTTGCGTCTGGGTGCGCCGTGCCTGGCCGCCTGCCTGCGTCGGCATGGGTCGCGATGGCATCATCGGGTCCACGCTGTCGATTAGGCGGCCACCGCGACGGGATCGGGGCGCTTCGGATCAGCACCCGGACTGGCGCGCTGCACGCCACGGGTCGCGTTGCTTGTGCATCAGACGCCGCGCTGCGCACGGGCCTGTCCGGAAGCCTTGGCAGGCTATGCGGGGTGCGCGTGCCGGGAAGGGGTTAGGAATCCGATCGATGCCGCCCGAAGCGCGCTTCGGGGCGATCGATTTTGCGCAGGTCCACGCGGACCTGCGCAATCTGGCTGGTGGGCAGTCCCGTCGGTGCGGGGCCGTGGGCGCTTAAGCGCCGTTACTTTGCCGCGAGTGCCTCGAGTTGCTTGGCCGGGATCACCTGGCCGTTAAGTGCCGCGTCCTTTGCGGAGCGCCCATAGGCAACAGACATCAGGGTCGAATAGTAGACCACCGGCATCTTGAACTTGGTGCCGAAGGTCTGATTGATTTGATCCTGGTACACCTCGACGTTCATTTGGCACACTGGGCAGGGCGTGACGATCATGTCGGCGCCATGGTCATAGGCGGCCTCGATGATTCCTTTGATCATTGCCTGAGACTTTTCGGGCTCCGAAAAGGCCAGCGCACCCCCGCAGCACTGCACCTTCTTCTCATAGTCCGGCAGCGAATCGCCACCGAGCGTCTCGACAAGTTTGTCCAGGTACTTCGGGTTCTCGTAGCTCTCGCCGGAGATGCCGAAGGGTCGATTGGTCTGGCAGCCGACGTAACCGGCGATCTTGATGCCCTCGAGCGGCTTCTTCACCTTGGCCCCGATCTCGTCATAGCCGATGTCTTCGATCAGGACCTCGGCCATATGCTTGATCGGCGTCTCGTTCTTCAACGTCAGGCCGGCCTCGGCCAGCGCCTGGTTGGCCTCTGCAAGCAGGCCCTCGTCCTGTTCCAGGCGCTCCTGCGTTTCGCGCGTGGCGAGCCAGCAGGCCGCGCAGGTCGCAACGATCTCCTGTCCTGGGTTGTGTTCTTCAGACAGTGCGATATTGCGCGCGGAAAGCGCCATACGCGGCAACTCACCGCCGCCGGCATAGCCGATCGACGCCGAACAGCAGTTCCAGTCCGGGATCTCGTTGAGCTGGACGTCCAGCTCTTCGCACATGGTCTGCACCGAGACCAGGTAGTTCGACGAGGACGCCCCCTTCTGAGAGGAGCACCCTGGGTAGAAAGAATATTCACGTTTTGCCATCGATGCTTACTCCTCTTAACCGCCGTGCTTGGCGATACGGGCACCTTCGAGTTCCTCGGCCTTCTGGATCATCTTCTGGAAGCCGGCGAGGTCCTTGACCGCATGGCCGCCGAAGAATTCCATTGGATTCAGCCGCTTTGCCTTCCACATGGCCATGCCGATGTCCTTGTTCTTCATCGCGGTCTTCATGCCTTCCCCGACTTTGAAGTACAGATCCACACCGAGTTTCAGCTCGTTGACCCGACCCTTCTTCATCAGGTTGTCCCAGAACAGCTGGGCGAACTTTGCGGTCGGCTGCTCCTTCGGTGCGATACCCAGGCGCTTCGCATAGTGTGCGAGGCCGTGCATGATATGGGTGATGGGCAGTTCCCGTGGGCAGCGCACGATGCAGTTGTAGCAGGAGGTGCACATCCACATCGAATCGGAGGCGAGCACCTCGTCGCGCTTGCCGGCGCGGATCATCATGAAGATCTTCTGCGGCGTGTGTTCCCAGGCATCTCCGAGCGGGCAGGAGCCGGCACAGACGCCACACTGCATGCACATCTTTACCCACTCGCCCTCTTCGACGTTCGCCTCAACTTCCGACAGGAAGCTGTTGCGATACTTTTCGATCATTGCGGTATTCATATCGCTCATAACGAACCTCGCTTAGAACTTGAATGGGCTCATGCCCACTTTCTCGACGACCTCTTCCATGTCCTTGATCAGGCGCGGCGCGCGCTCGATGTCGGTAATGGCGACCTCGTGGACCACGACGCGCTCAGGCTCGAGGTTCAGGGTCGACAGGGTGTCGCCCACCTTGGCCATACGCTCAGCCGCCATGGTCGAACCGCGCACGAAGTGACACTGGTAGTCGTCGCCGCGCTGGCAGCCCATCATTACGATGCCGTCGTATCCGCTGTTCATTGCGTCTGTAACCCAGGACAGCGAGACGGAACCCAGGCAGCGGACCGGGACCACGCGCGCCCAGGGGCTGATTTCCTCGCCACTCATCGCCGCCTGGTCGAGGGCCGGGTAGGCATCGTTTTCACAAGCCATAACGAGGATCCTCGGCTTCTCGGAAAACTCGTCCGGGATATCGACGTTCTTGATCTGCTGACCGACCGAGTCGATCGAGTAGTTCTCGAACGAGATCACGCGCACCGGGCAGGCGCCCATGCAGGTGCCGCAACGGCGGCAGCGCGACTCGTTGAATACCGGGTAGCGCTCCTCGTCCTCGTTGATAGCGCCGAACGGGCATTCCACAGTGCAGCGCTTGCACTGGGTGCAGCCCTCCTTGCGGAACGTGGGGTACGAAAGGTCGCCGACACGCGGGTGCGCGGCGGCACCCTGGCCGGCATTCACCGCCGCCTGGATCGCCTTCATCGCCGCACCGGTCGCGTCATCCTGCGCCTGCTTGATGTCCATTGGCCGGCGCACCGGGCCGGCGGCGTAGATGCCGGTGCGGCGCGTCTCGTAGGGGAAGCAGATGAAGTGTGAATCCGTGAAGCCCCACTTGAGCTGGGGCAGGTCGGTGCCCTGGCGATAGTCAAGGTTCAGGATCGAGTCGATCGGCACGGCAACTTCCGCCGCCTCATTGGCTTCCGCCTTCTCGTCGTCGCTCATGCCCTCCTGCGACTCACTGGCCGCGTAGGGGTCCGGGCCGGAATTCGGCACCATGCCCAGGTCGAGCACGACCAGGTCGGCTTCGACGCTGACGTCCTCGTCCAGGATCAGGTCCTTGAAGCTGACCGTTGCGCCGGCACCGGAACTGGTCACCTCGTTCACCTGGCCCTTGGAAAAGATCACCATCTGCTGTTGGCCGGAGCGATAGAAGTCCTCGCCGGTCGCTCCCGGGGTGCGCAGGTTGTCGAACAGTATCGTCGTGTCGCAGTCTTTTCCGTTCTGCGCCTTGAAATACAGGGCCTGCTTGATCGCAATCAGGTCGCCGATGCCCGAGTGATACGGCAGGTGGCCTTCCTTGGTCGATGCCTGGCCGGCGTTCTGCACAAACACGACCGACCGCACCTCTTTGCCGTCCGAGGGGCGCTTGATCGGCCCGTCGCCGGCCGCCTTCGCCAAAGCCTCGAGTTCGACATTGCTGACCACGTCGGCGTTGGTCGAGCCCAGGTACGCGAGGTCCGACGGGTCGAACTCCTTCCAGCCGGATGCCTGAACGACTGCGCCGAAATTCTCCGTGGTCGTACCGCCCGACTCGGTCGTGATGTCGGCCGAGAAGCGGCCCGGAGCGCCGGAAGTCTTGGTCACGGTGCTGTTCAGGTGGACGGTTATCAGATCACTGGACTCGACAGCGGCAATCATGTCGTCGACGTCGTTGTCCATTGGCATTGGCAGATCGACGTTGGTGCCGTTGCCGACGCCGTCGGCGGCGGCTCGGCCCGGGATCCGCTTGTGCCAGCGGGCCGACCAGCCGCCGAGTTCGCCGGTCTTCTCCACGAGGTGTACGGGGAAGCCGGCGGCCGCGGTTTCGAGGGCCGCGGTCATGCCGGTCACGCCGCCGCCGACGACCAGGATGTTCTTGTTCAACTCCTGCTCGCCGGAGACGCCGGGGCGGGACATGTACTTGACTTCGGCGCAGGCCATGCGGATGTAGTCGTCCGCCATCTCCTGCGTGGTCTCCTGATTCTCCTCGGTGTCGGGGCGGGACCAGATCACGCCTTCGCGCAAGTTAGCTCTCGCCATCGCCACGTCGGTGAAGCTGAAGGCCTCGACCTTGGCACGGCGCGAACAGGCCGCGATCATGATGTGCGTGGCACCGTCGTTGTCGATGGCGTTGCGAATCATCTGCACCCCGTCCTTGCTACACAGCATCTCGTGCTGCTGACAGGACTGCATCTTGCCGTCGCGCGTCGCGGTCGTTTCCAGTTGGCCGGCATCCAGGCGATCGCCGATGCCGCAGCCGGTGCAGATGAAACCTGCAAATTTCTTTTCGTCTGCCATGTCTTAGGCCTCCGCTGCTGCAACCCGGTTGACGACCTGAATGGCCTTCAGGGCGGCGCCGGTTGCGTGCTGAACTGCGCGGTTCACGTCCAAGGCATCGGACGCCGAACCTGCTGCGAACACACCGCCATTGGCGGCATCTGGCTCGATGAAGCCCTCGCGGTTGATCACGATGTCGACCGGGAAGTCGCTCTTGGCGACCGAAGGCTCCATACCGGTCGCCAGAACCACCAGGTCATGCGGGTTTGCATACCGGTGGTAACCTTCGGTGTCTACGCCATGACACACCGGGTTGCCGTCTCTGTCGGCGACGATATTTGCGACCTTGGACTTGGTGAAAGTCACGTTGTCCATGCCTTTGACGGTTTCGTAGAAGTCCTCGAAGCGGTCGATTGCGCGGATGTCGATGTAGTAAATGGTGACCTTGGCGTCTTCGTAGGCGTCCACGACGTAATGGGTCTGCTTCAGCGAGGCCATGCAGCAGATACGCGAGCAGTGATACAGGTGATTACGGTCACGCGAACCCGCACACTGGATGAAGGCGACGTTGCGGGCCTCTTTTCCGTCGCTCGGGCGCACGAGCTTGCCGCCGGTCGGACCTTTTGGATCCGCCATACGCTCGAACTCGACGTTGGTGACCACGTTCGGATAGCGGTCGTAACCGTAAGGCTGAATTTTTGACGCGTCGTAGGGCTGCCACCCGGTGGCCCAGATCACCGCGCCGGCCGGAAACTTGATCTCGCGCTCCTGCATGTCGAGATCCACCGCACCGTACTTGCAGGCGGCTTTCGCCTTTTCCGCATCTTCGGTACCGATGATCCGTGGGTCGATCACGTACTGCATCGGGTGCGACATCACGTGGGGGAGATAGGCCCCCTTGCGCTTGCTCATCCCGTAGTTGTATTCGTCGTCGAACTCGGCCTCGACCGCTTTGGCGCAATCGCCACAGCCCGTACAGTTGTCGTTGACGTAGCGCGGAGACAGCTTGACAGTTGCCGTATAGGCGCCGGCCTCACCCGCGATGTCGGTCACCTCGGCCATCGTCAAGATGGTCAGATTCGGGTTCATCTTGGCCCGGCGCTGGTTGATTTCCAGGCCGCAGGTTGGGTGGCACAGCTTGGGGAAGTACCGGTAAAGCTGGCTGACGCGCCCACCAAGGTAGGGGCGCTTTTCGACCAGCACGACCTTTTTCCCGGTCTCGGCGGCCTCGAGTGCGGCGGTCATGCCGCTGATGCCGCCACCGACGACGAGAATGGTCTCGTTGGTGGCTACGACTTCCGTCATGGATGATCCTCCGTCGCGGATAGTGATGAATCTCGTCCGTCCGAACGCGGCCATCGGCGGGTTCGGAGATGGGCTCGAACGCCTGGAATTCTTTCGTCTTGAAGACCGACGGCGCAGCAGCGCGTCGGGTATTTTCAGCGACCGTCAACAATACTCCCGTTGGGGGAGTATCGCTATGCAGCAACAATCGAATTTTCCGATGCACTAATAGATGCGGCGTATGTATCTGTGAATCACGACAGGCTGGCGGGATGCCCCCCGACTGCCGACGCCGGGGTGCCGGAGTGACCCCTGCCCGCAGGCGACATAGCGCACCTTTGGTCTGCAGGCAGGATCTTGGGGGAGAACCCCGGGTGCGGCCCCGGCTCACGAAAGGGTGTCCACGAGCCAGGTTTTTCCGGGGGTTGCCTCGCCGGGCTGGGCTGGTTAGCCTCCTCGAATATCACAGTTCGCCATGCAGACCAGGTGACGCCGCCTTGACCGAGTCCGCCAAGACCCTCCGACCGGAAGAAAACTACATAGCGCTCGAGCCTTATTACCAGCCGGTGGGCGACGAGATCGCGGTGTTCGAAGCTGCCTACGGTAACGACCTGCCGGTGCTGCTCAAGGGGCCGACCGGTTGCGGCAAGACCCGGTTCATGGAGCACATGGCATGGCGCCTGAAGCGTCCGCTGATTACCGTCTCCTGCCACGACGACCTGACCGCCTCCGACCTGGTCGGCCGTTTCCTGGTCAAGGGTGGCGAAACCACCTGGGTAGACGGTCCGCTCGCGCGTGCCGTGCGATCGGGGGCGATTTGCTACCTGGACGAGGTCGTCGAGGCGCGGAAGGACACGACCGTCGTGATCCACCCTCTGGCCGACGACCGACGCGTGTTGCCGATGGAGAAGATTGGTGAGCTGGTCGAGGCCGCGCCCGGTTTCTGTCTCGCCATGTCGTACAATCCCGGCTACCAGTCGGTGCTCAAAGACCTCAAGCAGTCCACCCGTCAACGCTTTGTCGCACTCGAGTTCGACTACCCCAACGCGGACCTGGAGCGACGGATCATCGAGCGCGAGTCTTCGGTCGACGCGGATCTCGCCGGGCGTCTGGTCCGGTTTGCCCACATGACCCGCAATCTCAAAGGACAGGGCCTCGACGAGGGCGCTTCGACCCGGCTGCTGGTGCACGCGGCCAAGCTGATCCATTCCGGCGTCGACCCGGTGGTCGCCTGTCGCGCCTCGATCGCACAGGCGCTGACCGACGATCGCGACATGCTGGTCGCGGTCAACGAGTTGTCTGCCTCCCTGTTCTGACCGGGCTTGGTGCAGCCGGCCAGCTGATCTGGCGACCCGTCACAGCTTTCAAGGACCTGCCGCCGCGGCCGCTACCCACCTCGTCGTTGTCCCCCATGTGGCAGTCCGCGCCGTTGGCGTGATCGGGCGGTAAACCGGTCGCGTGCCGGCCCGGACGCGCAGCAAACGGATGCGGCGCCCCGGCGCCGCCAAGAGAAGAGAATGGAGCCATGAGACGCAAGCTGCAGGCCGGTTTGACCCTTGTCGAAATCATGATCGCGGTGGCGATTCTCGCCATCATCTCGGCGATCGCGATACCGCTGTATCAGGGTTATCTGACCGAGGCGCGCTACGGCACCGCCCTCAAAGATATCCGCCAGATGCAGTTGCTGTTCGACGACCTTGCCGGGGATAGGAACCTGCAGGCGATCGACGGTAACGTCGAGACCGAGCGGGGTGTCTATACCGACGACGCGACGGGCCGCGTAGTGCTCGGCGCACCCGCGACCACGCCGGCCGGGACGCAGCCGTGGCTCGACCCCTGGGAACGCATCTACCGCTACCACCGAGAGGATTCCGCGTCGCAGGACTACGAGCTGTTCAGCCAGGGGCCGGATGCCGGAGATGCCTCGGACGACGCGCGCAAAGACTGAAGCGGCCGAGCGGCAACGCGGCGAACGGCACCGCTTGCCTCGTCTCTCTGGAGGTCGGGGCCTTCCACGGTCGCCGCAGGGGGGGCTTTACAATCCTAGGAAATAAGCTATCTTTTAGTTACTTATAACAATAACCTAATTAATTAAGGCAAGTAGTGGCTGTAAGCGCCTTGATTCTTAGATCTATCGCCGGCGCCCCCGCCGGGCCTCGACAGGCAGCGCAAGCGGCCCTCACTGAACGGCCCGTGACCGCCACGGGTTGGTTGTGGGACATTCGCCGGCCGGGACGACGAGCCGAATGCGTGGTGTGGATCCCGCGCGGTCTTGTCCCTTCAGTCGGCGCCGCCGCCGGCTTTTCTATCGGCATCGCCCACCCGTGCCTGTTGAAGCTGTTACCCGGGGTGTTGCGCTTACCGGTGGGGAACGGGCGTGGCTGAATCCCGACCTGCCCCGTCGATCTTTGTCTATGCGCTCATCATGGCTGCGATCGTCCTGCTCGTGCTTCTCGGCTACGCAGTGCTGACCTACAGCGAGTTTCAGCGTATCCGCGCGGATGGGCAGGAGACCCGCCAGGTCGCGGCGCAAAAAGAGATCGAGGCGGCCTTGGATCATCTTCAGCGCAAGGCCGAGATGCTGGCCGACCGCTTTGCGGCCAGTGAAGTGGTCGACGAGCAGTTGCTCAGGTCGCGAGCCCTTCTACCCTACCGGCACGACCAGCACAGGATCGACACGGGTCCGCTGCCTGAAGTCGTTGAGGGAAGCGAGATTTACGGTCGGGATGGTCATGCGTTGACGTCCCCGGACGACGGTACGCTGCCACGCCGGATCCCGATACCGCCCCCGAAGAGCCATGTCGATTTCATCGACGAACAACCTGCGCTGCTGGTGTTTCGGGCGGTACCCGGCGTTCAGAATGTCGCGCATCTCGAGCCGCGTGGTTACGTCGGCTTACGCGTCCGGTTCTTGCG
>CBFCWF010000178.1:0-8620 GCA_965601425.1 uncultured Chromatiaceae bacterium
GTTCGGGGTGGCGCGCGGGGTCCTGCTGGTCGCGGTGCTGGTGCTGCTCGCCGGCCTGACGCCGTTGCCCGGGGAGGGGTTCTGGATGGAGTCGGCGCTGGTGGGCTATTTCGAGGAGCTGGCGCTCTGGCTGCGTGACCTGCTGCCACCCGAGTTTGCGGAGCGTTTTCGTTACACCGCCGCGTAGCCGCGCGGTCTTCGTGAGGACAGGTGCGAGATGTGCGGAGTTGTTGGAATCGTCGGAACGTCGCCGGTCAACCAGTCGCTGTACGATGCGCTGCTCGTGCTTCAGCATCGCGGCCAGGACGCGGCCGGCATCATGACCTGTCACGAGGGGCGGCTGCATCTGCGCAAGGACAACGGCCTGGCGCGCGACGTGTTCGACAACCAGCACATGATCAATCTCCCCGGGAACATGGGGATCGGCCATGTGCGCTACCCGACCGCCGGCTGCTCGTCGTCTGCGGAGGCCCAGCCGTTCTACGTCAACTCGCCGTACGGCATCTGCCTCGCGCACAATGGCAATCTGACCAACGCCGAGGATCTGAAGCGCGACCTGTTCCGTGAGGATCGCCGGCACATCAACACCGACTCGGATTCCGAGATCCTGCTCAACGTGTTTGCCCACGAACTCGGTGCGGAGACGCGCAACCTGGCGTTCGACGAGAACGACGTGTTCCGCGCGGTCGCCGGCGTGCACCGGCGCTGCCGCGGGGGCTACGCCGCGGTCGCGATGATCCCCGGCTACGGCGTGGTCGCGTTTCGCGACCCGAACGGAATCCGCCCGCTGGTGTTCGGTGTGCGCGACACCGAGAACGGTCCGGAGATGATGGTCGCCTCGGAGAGCGTCGCGCTGGACACGCTCGATTTCGACCGTGTGCGCGACGTCGACCCGGGCGAGGCGGTGGTATTGACCCGCGACGGCAAGCTGCACACCCGCCAGTGCGCCGAGGACCCGCAGCGCTGCCCCTGCATCTTCGAGTTCGTGTATTTCGCGCGGCCCGATTCGATCATCGACGACATCTTCGTGCACAAGGCCCGCCTGCGCATGGGCAAGCGGCTCGCAAAGAAGATCGAACGCGAGCTGGGCAAGGAAAAGATCGACGTCGTGATCCCGATCCCCGACACCAGCCGCACCTCGGCGATGAGCCTGGCGCACGAACTCGACGTGCGCTTCACCGAGGGCTTCATCAAGAACCGTTACATCGGCCGCACCTTCATCATGCCCGGCCAGACCGCGCGCAAGCGGTCGGTGCGCCAGAAGCTCAACCCGATCGATGTCGAGTTCAAGGGCAAGAGCGTGCTGCTGGTCGACGACTCGATCGTGCGCGGCACCACGTCGCGCCAGATCGTCGAGATGGCCCGCGACGCCGGGGCCAGGAAGGTCTATTTCGCCTCCGCGGCGCCGCCGGTGCGTTTTCCGAATGTGTACGGCATCGATATGCCCGCAGCCTCCGAACTGGTCGCCCACGGGCGCACCGAGCAGCAGGTCTGCGATTGGATCGGTGCGGACGGCCTGGTCTACCAGGACCTGGAAGACCTCATCGACGCGGTCGGCAAGAAGGGCAAGACCGCGGTGTACCGCTTCGACACCTCGGTGTTCAGCGGCGATTACGTCACCGGTGACATCACCGCGGATTATCTCGATCGCCTCGAGGCCGACCGCAACGACGAGGCCAAATCGGAACGCGAAGAGACGCGTTCAGCGACCGTGATCGGGTTGCACAACGACCACTGAGGCGCGTGCCACCGTCGCGCATCGCCGACCGCCCCACCACGACCTGCTTCGGTCGAGCCGGAGCGGGTTTTTTCGTGGTGCGCCACCGGGGGGGTAGGGGGCGCTGTGGTCGAAGGGCATCAGGACCGGGCACTCGGGACACTGGGGATTCGGGTCGGGCATGAGCGTAGCGGCGAAGCCGAGCACAGTGAGCCGATCTTCGGCGACGCGAAAGACAGCGTCGAGGGCATGACCGGGCCGCAGATGCAGATATTGACTCTGACCTGGGCGCCGACTGCGCCGAAACCGGCAAGCCACTGCAGGCCGTCACGAACGACCCGCCGATCGATGTCCGGCACGATGCCGTAGCGCTCGGCGGTGGGCAGGAACTGGCCGGGCGGGATCAGTCCCAGGCCCGCACCGTCGCGCATGCGCAGCAGGACCGCAACCGTGGCGCGGTCGGGCGTTCGTGCCATGCCCGGGGCCGGCCATGCCTGCCCAGAGCGCCGCAGGGCGCTGCCCGACCTCACTCAGAAGTGTGGCCGGTACTTGCCCGACAGCAGCACATAGACCGCGCCGGTGCCGCCGTCCCAGCGTGGCGCGGTGACGAATGCCAGCACCTCGTCGCGCTGTCGTAGCCACTGATTGGTCTTCTGCTTCAATACCGGCTGCTCGGCATTCGAGCGGCGGCCCTTGCCGTGAACGATGCGGACGCAGCGCCGCCCGGTGGCGAGGCTCTGGGCGAGGAAGCGGGCCAGCGCCGGCCGCGCCTCGTGAACCCGCAGCCCGTGCAGGTCCAGGGTCGCCTTCGCCTCGATGACGCCACGCTGCAGGTCCCGGAAGACCCGGTTCTGCACCCCGGGCCGGCGAAACTCGAGGAACTCGCCGGTTTCGATCGCCAGGTCGGCGAACCCGTCGTCCTCCGCGTCCCCGACCGGCAGGTTGAGCGGTTCCGGCCGACGTCGCTTCCGATAGGGGGCGACACGCTCGCCGTCGAGGCGCTCGACGTCCTGCATCGCCTCGCGGAACGCGTCCTCGTCGTCGCCGCTTTTGTCTTCCGGAGTGTCCATGCGCCCGATTGAAGCCGCTTGTGCGGTTCAGTTCAAGCCGGAGATTAAGGTATGATCTGCGGCTTTTGAGCCGACCCGCGGTGACGGGCGGTCAGCACCCGGAAGCGCATGCGAATACTGCTGAGCAATGACGACGGTTACCAGGCGCCGGGACTCAGGGCGCTGCACCGCGCGATATCGGGCATCGCCGAGGCCGTCGTGGTCGCCCCGGATCGCGACCGTAGCGGCGCGAGCAATTCGCTGACGCTGGAACAGCCGATCCGCGCCAGCCGTACCGAAGACGGCTTCATCCGGGTCGAGGGCACGCCGACCGACTGTGTGCACCTGGCGATCACGGGTCTGCTCACCCATGAACCCGACATGGTGGTCTCCGGCATCAATGCCGGCGCGAACATGGGTGACGATGTGATCTATTCGGGCACGGTCGCGGCCGCGACCGAAGGGCGTTTCCTCGGTTACCCGGCGATGGCCGTCTCGCTCGCCTCGCATACGCCACGCTTCTTCGACACCGCCGCGCGCGTCGCGACCGAGCTGGTCACGCGCCTGTGCGAGCGGCCACTGGCGGCCGATTCGATCCTGAACGTCAACGTGCCCGACCTGCCCTATGGCGAGCTGCAGGGGTTCCTGGCGACCCGGCTCGGGCACCGCCACAAGGCGGAGCCGGTGGTCAAGGCCGAGGACCCGCGGGGACGGCCCATCTACTGGGTCGGTCCGGCCGGCGCGGAGCAGGATGCGGGGCCGGGCACCGATTTCCATGCGGTGCGCAACGGCTTCGTCTCGGTCACGCCGCTCCAAGTCGATCTGACGCGCCACCAGGCGCTGCCAGCGCTCGCGGACTGGTTGGGGGCCTAGCGATGACGCCGCAGCACCTGGGCATCGGGATGACATCGCTGCGAACGCGCGAGCGTCTGATCCAGCGCCTGCGCGACTCGGGCATCCGCGACCGGCGGGTGCTCGAACAGATGCGTAACACACCGCGGCATCTTTTCGTCGACGAAGCGCTGGCCAGCCGGGCCTACGAGGAGACCGCATTGCCGATCGGCAACGGCCAGACCATTTCGCAGCCCTATGTGGTCGCGCGCATGACCGAGTTCCTGCTCGCAGGCGGACCGCTCGAGAACGTGCTTGAGGTCGGCACCGGTTCCGGCTATCAGACCGCGGTGCTTGCGCCGCTGGTGCGTCGCGTCTATACCGTAGAGCGCGTCAAGGCGCTGCTCGAACAGGCACGCGCGCGTTTCCGGAGACTGAACATTCGCAACGTGCTGACCAAGCACACGGACGGCGGCATGGGTCTGCCCGAGTACGGCCCGTTCGACGGCATCATCGTCACCGCCGCGCCCGAGGGTATTCCGTTGTCGCTGGTCGAACAGCTGCGTCCCGGCGGCGTCATGGTGCTGCCGATCGGGCGGGGCGACGAGCAGGCGCTGGTACGGGTGACGCGCACGCCGGAAGGCTACCGGCATGAGATACTCGAACCGGTGGTATTCGTGCCACTGCTCGGCGGGGTCTGCTGAAATGAAGATCTTCTCGCCGCTCTATGCACGCGCGATGCGCTGGGCCCGGCACCCGCGGGCACCCTGGTATCTCGGCGGCCTGAGCTTCGCCGAGTCGTCGTTTTTCCCGATACCGCCGGACGTGATGCTCGCACCGATGAGCATGGCACAGCCGCGCCGCGCGCTCGGGTTCGCGACCCTGACCACGGTCACGTCGGTCCTCGGCGGTATGTTCGGGTACCTGATCGGCCTGTTCGCGTTCGACCTCGTGGCCCCCTGGATCGAGGGCGGCCGCTATGCGTCAGCGTTTGCGCAGGCCCAGCAATGGTTCGACACCTGGGGATTCGTCGCAATCTTTGCCGCCGGGTTTTCGCCGATCCCGTACAAGGTGTTCACGATCACCGCCGGTGTGCTGGGCATGGCCTTTCTGCCGTTCGTGCTCGCCTCGTTCGTCGGCCGCGGGCTGCGCTTCTATCTGGTCGCGTTGCTAATGGCCTGGGGCGGCGAGCGCATGGAGAGCCGGCTGCATCGCTGGGTCGACTGGCTGGGCTGGTTGACGGTACTGGCAGTGGTGATCATAGTGCTTGTTTATCGGTTCTGATCGGTCGCAGCAAAGACACGGGGATCTTGAAGCAGGAACGTCACCGGACCTGGTTGCACAGGGCGCGGTCCGTCTGGATCGTTCGCGCACGGGCCGCGTGCTCCCTGGCCCTGATTTGCACGCTGCTCGTTGCCTGTAGCTCGAGCTGGCGCGCGCCGGTCGAGTCGCGCGGCAGCCGCGCCGCGAGTCCGCCGCGCCCGGTGATCCGGGGCGACCGCTACCGGGTCCAGTCGGGGGACACACTCTACGGCATCGCGTGGCAGGCCAAGGTGGATTACCGTTCGGTCGCTGCCTGGAACGGGATACGCCCGCCGTATCGTATCTACCCGGGCCAGACCCTGCGATTGCGCCCACCGCCGGCCCGGCGCGCGCCGCCACCGCCGCCGACGTCGACTGCGCAACGCAAACCCAGCACCCCGCAGCAGGTCAAGCCGAAGGCCGCCCCCGCGCCTCGGCCGAAGGCGGCCAAACCCGCACCGGCCCCATCCGCGCCGTCGCGCCGCAGCCTGGGCTGGCGCTGGCCGGTACAGGGAAAGGTCGTGTCGCGCTTCAAGGCCGGCGATCCGCTGCGCAACGGAATTAAGATCGCCGGGCGCAGCGGTGACGCGATCCGCGCCGCCGAGGGCGGCAAGGTCGTTTACGGCGGGAGTGGACTGATCGGCTATGGGCGGCTTATCATCGTCAAACACAATGATAAGTATCTGAGTGCCTATGGGCACAACAGATCGATCCTGGTCAAAGAAGGCGACCGGGTCACCAAAGGACAAAAGATCGCAGAGATGGGCGTCGCGAACAACGGCGATGCGCAGCTGCATTTCGAGATCAGGCGTGACGGCAAGCCGGTAGATCCCCTGCGTTTGTTGCCGAGACCCTGAGTGTTGAATCCTCCCGCCTGCCGACGGGAGCACGCAGTGATGGAGGGGGCATGCCCGCTAAGCGCGAGGAATCAGATCCCGAGGCCGAAGACGCGATCGACGACATCGTCGAGGATATCGACCCCGAGACGGTCGACGGCAAGGCCGCCGGCGTCGTGGATACGGATACGGTCGAGGTCGATGAGCCGGAAGCGAAGTACGCCGCGGGCGAAATTCCCGACAGCCAGCTCGACGCGACCCGACTCTACCTGAACGAGATTGGCTTCTCCAAGCTGCTGACCGCAGAGGAGGAGGTCTACTTCGCGCGCCTCGCGCAGAAAGGCGATGCGGCCGCGCGCCGCCGCATGATCGAGTGCAACCTCCGTCTGGTCGTGAAAATCGCGCGGCGCTATATGAATCGCGGCCTGGCGCTACTGGATCTGATCGAGGAGGGCAACCTGGGCCTGATCCGTGCGGTCGAGAAGTTCGATCCGGAGCGCGGTTTCCGCTTTTCCACCTATGCGACCTGGTGGATCCGCCAGACCATCGAGCGCGCGATCATGAATCAGACGCGCACGATCCGATTGCCGATCCATGTGGTCAAGGAGATCAACGTCTACCTGCGTGCGGCCCGGCAGCTTACCCAGACGCTCGATCACGAGCCCACCGCAGAGGAGATCGCGAGCCTGCTCGACCGCCCGATCGACGAGGTCAAGCGCATGCTCGGGCTGAACGAACGCGTGACCTCGGTCGACACGCCCTATGGCAAGGATGCGGACAAGCCGCTGCTCGACACGATCGCGGACGAAAACGCGACCGACCCGACCGAACACATCCAGGCGGGCGACATCTCCGGCCATCTGGATGACTGGCTGGCCAAACTGAACGACAAACAACGCGAAGTGGTGGAGCGGCGTTTCGGCCTGCACGGCTACGAGAATTCAACGCTGGAGCAGGTCGCGAACGAGCTGGGCGTGACCCGCGAGCGGGTGCGCCAGATCCAGATGGACGCACTCAAACGTCTGCGCGGCATCCTCGAGCAGGAAGGCTTCTCGATCGATACGATTTTCAAGTAGCCACGCCTGGCAGCGACGATTGACGCAGCGGGCGCGTGGTTTCGTTCCGCCCGCTTCGGATATCCTACGTCCAGACTCCCCGAGGCCCGACGGCATGAACGACACGAGCAGAAAAGAACGCGAGATTCTGGTAGTGATGCGCAAGGTGCTGGCGCAGATCATCAAGGACACGACGCCGCCGAGTCGCGCGATGAAACACCCGCTGTCCGATCAGACCATCCGAGACGTGCGCGAGTGTCTCGGCCTGATCTCGTTGCGTGAGCGCGAACTCGCCGACGCGGCAGGGGTTGCCCAGGAGCGGCCCCGTTACGCGGACGAGAAACCGGCCGCCGAGGTCGTCTCGATCAACCGCATCGGCAAGGTCAGGAAAGACCCCGACGATTGACCATCCGCCGCCGGCTCGGGCCATCCCCACGATCGTTCGGCGCTGCAATCCCGGGCGAGCCTTGAGAACGAGTCCGGTCGGTTGGGCTTTGCCCGATAGATCGAATCGGCGGGCACAGCCCGCCCGACGAGGCGACATCCTCGTAGGGAGGCGCAGCGTTGGGCGCTGGCCTCAGACCGCGCTACGGCGCAGGATTCGCCGGACCCTGTACCTCAATGGTCGTTTCGTTGCGAATCTCGCGCAGCAGTTCGGCGACGCGCTGCTGCTGGATCTGACTTTCAAGGTCTTTTCTGACCGTTTCCAGGCTCGGCGGTGGCGCATCGCGGCTCTCCTCGCGCAGGATCACGTGCCAGCCGAACTGGGTCTTCACGGGCGCCTCGCTGTATGCCCCGTCGGCCAGTGCAGCGGTCGCCGCGGAGAACTCGGGCACCATCTGGTCGGCCTCGAACCAACCGAGATCACCACCGACGGATTTGCTCGGCCCGGTCGAACGCTCGCCCGCGATGGTCGCGAAATCGGCGCCGGCATCCAGCTCCGCGATCACGGCCTTTGCGTCGTCCTCGCTCTCGAGCAGGATATGTCGCGCCTTGTACTCCTTTTTGGTGCCCGTGTCCCCACCGTACTCGGCGTCGTAAAGCGCCTGCACCTGCGCATCGTCGATGGTCGCTTTTTCCAATTCCGAGCGCACCAGTGTCTGGGCGACAAGCCTTGCGCGCGCGACCTCGAGCGCCGCCACCACCTCGGGGTTTTCTGCGATCGCGCGCCCCTGCGGGGAATTCGCGACCATGAAGTTGTTCACCAGTTCGTTGAGCAGGCCGATCTGCTCAGACTGATCCTGGACATTGCGCCCGGTCTGACCGGCGAACAGCGCGAAGTGCAGGTCGGTGAGTTCGAAGCCATCGATCTTGACCAGCACCTGGGGCGCAGGCGCCGTCTCGGCCGGTGTCGTTTCGACGGCTGTCGGTTGGGCGGTCACGGCCGTCGCGCAGGCACAGACGAACAGTGCGTGGGCGGTTCGCCACGCGAGCTTGATCCGCATTGGGGGTTCCTCCTCGCTGGAACAGCGATGTTATTGTGGAAAGACTTGTTTGAACGGTTTGACCGATACGCTCGCGTACACGCCAGCCGCCACGTAGGGGTCGGCGTCGGCCCAGGCCTTGGCCTGTTCCAGGTCGGGAAACTCGGCGATGATCAGGCTGCCGCTGAAGCCGGCGTCGCCCGGGTCGTCGCTGTCGATTGCCGGATTCGGACCGGCGATCACCAGGCGTCCCTCGCGCTGCAGCGCCTCAAGCCGCTCCAGGTGGGCCGGGCGTGCGCCCTTGCGCAGCGGGAGGCTGTTGGCGACGTCGGTGCTTACGATGCAATAGAGCATGGGATCAGTCCTCGCTGGGGTTCTCTTCGGGTTCCATGAAGCGCGCCAGGTA
>CBFCWF010000179.1:0-8587 GCA_965601425.1 uncultured Chromatiaceae bacterium
ACCTTGAACAGTGTCTCGCGCGACTGCGGCTCAGAGAACGTGTGGTCTGCGTCCGCCAAGACGTGCCGATGCACCTGTGGCCGGCTGGTCACGGCCTGCCACTCCCTTGACGCGGCAACGCATTCATCGAATTCTTTTGCTACCAGGCTGCGGCCACCGATCAACAGCAACACGTCACCGTCGAATCTTTTCCAGCCTTCCAGCATGCGCTGCGTGAACGGACGGTTCGGGTCGAACGGGTCGCTGGCGCCTGGCTGTTCCCGTTTTGGTTTGCTGCTTGCCTTGCGCAAGGTCCTGGAGAGTGAGGAAAATGCGTCCCGAAAATCGAACTGCAGGCTAAACACCTTTTTCCACAACTGCTTCGAAAAGAGCCTTTGGCGGTAATAGTGCTTGATCATCACCTTCGCCTGGCTTTCCTCGTTCTTCGTGAAAGGGTTGTTGAGTATCCAGGCGGCGACTTTCGGCTGGCGCCAGCCGCTGATGGCAATCGCGGATGCCCCGTCGCAGCCCCCGTACAGTACGATGTCTGACAAGCTCGGTACGCTGTGCATGAATGCCGCGACGGCCGCGTTGATGTCGTCCGTCCGGTCCAGCCCGGGGTCCACGCCATCCCAGTCACCCATGCTGCGATAGTCGAAACGCATCACCGGCGTCCCGCTAGCCGCCAGCCGGCGCGCCAACAACACTTGTTGTCTGCAGCAACCGATGCGGTATTGTGGGCCGCCGGCCAGGATGCACAGGACCCCCCTCGTGCGCGGTTTCTCAGGTATATGCACGATGCCGACGAGGGTGTCGCCGAGGCAATCGAACGTTATCGCGATTTCTTCAGCGTTCATTTCGCGACGCGTTCATCGAACAGCTTCGACGTCGCGGTAACCAGCGATGAAGCGTCTGCCGGCTGATGCAGCGACCAGACGGGCGGCGCTACAGCGGTGCCCAGTTTGACCCTTGCGCCCTTCTCCTCGAGTGCGTCGACCACCTTGCGGCTCGCGCCGGTTGGCGCCTTGCCCGGTTCGGCGACACAGTCGAGCCAGTCGATGGATTTGCCATCCCAATGGCCGAAATCTGCCATCTGCCGGGTATCCAGCGCGGTCGTGAGCGATCCGGGCAAGAGGTAGCCGGATACCTCCACGTTGCTGCCCGCTGCGAGTCTTTCCCGCATCTGAGTGGTGGTTTCCGGTGGCGCGTTTCTATCTACGAGCGCGCTGACGCGCAGCCTGAGGACCTGCGTCAGATAGGATTTACCGCTAGTGACCGGTTGCCAGAACAGCAGCCGGTCGAATCTCTTGGGCATGGTACTGGCAACCTCGGCGGCCAGCAGGCACCCCAATCGGATGCCCCAGAGTATCACCGGGCTTCCACTCTCTCGTTCCAGCCAATCAGCTGCCACCCGCACGTCGTCGCACCAGGTCTCCCAACTCGCCTCCGGCAAATCGCCTGCGCTGTCCCCTGTGCCGAACAGGTCGAGGATCAGGCAGTCGTAACCGAGGCGCGCAAACTCCCGGGCCTGTGCCGCCATCAACGAACGCGTGCGATTCATCTCCTCACCGAAAGGCGGGACGCACAGCACGGCGGCCTTGGCCTTGGTGCCGGCTTTCGTGTAGGAGACGAACAGCCTGCCGGCGGCGCCTTGCAGGTACGACGGGCGCGGCTGGAAGCGGGTGCTCATTCGTATTTGTTTGCAATGAATTCTGCGAGCGTGCCGACGGTCGCAAAAATTTCGGCCGTGATTTCCTCGTCTTCGATTTCACAGCCCAATTCGTCCTCGATTGCGGCAACGATGCCAGCGATGGAAAGCGAGTTGAACTGGGGAAAATTGCCCATGACCTCGGTTTCGGGCGTCAACTGCACGTTTTCCAGTTGAAGGTTCGAGACGAGAATCTGCTTCGCGAGATCAATAGAATCCATACATCAACAGCCTTGATTCATTTTCGATTAACACCAGCGGTGTATGCCACGATTGCCCACGAATACAGCGGAGCTCAATACGCATCATCGCGAAAAAAGAAACCGCAATCGTATGCGTCCCGCTGCCCTCCTTCCTCGGTGGGGCGCATCCGGCAGTGCCAGGTGTGCGCAGGCGCGGGGAGCCGATCGGCAATCCAGCGGGCATTATCCCGGTCGAATCCTCATGGCTGCAACTCCGTGTTTCCAGTCGGCAACGATCCCGCTGCTCATTGAGCCTTAACGCCTTGGTGAGCTGAGCAGGCGCTGCCCGGTCGCCTATCGCGGAGGCTGCGCTGGCCAACGCATTGCTGAGCCCCCAGCCACGACTGATCAGTATGTCAGCGGCAGGGAGAGTCATGCCCGCCATCCAACCCACCCTGCGTCAGAAGCAACCAGGAAAAGGCGCCGGCCGACACCCGCGACATCGAGAGGTCGAGAATGCGATGCGAGTTGAGGTCTGCGAGTAGCCCAGCGCAGACAGGGCCACCCAGGGCGGTTTCCCCGGTCGCACTGACCGGGCCGGACGTCCCGCGAGGGCTTGGCCTGCGCGGGCTGTGCCTTCCAGCCGGGCCCGGATGTGCCGCTATATGGGGGTACACTGTCAGACAGACGCCGGTCGCCTTTTTCTCCCGGTGGCTAGACCGCTGCAGTCTCGGTTCGGGCGCAGCCTCAGCCGTCCAGCCGCCTGACAACGTCGCGGGTCCCTCGGGCACCTCGAAAAACTGGCCGCTCGGCTCGCCCGGCCACAAAGGAGTGCAGGAACCAGCGTGTCCCCAAGGATCGAAGCGTACGAGGACCTTTCCGCGATGCCCGGCACGGGCCTGGCCCTGTTCCGGTCCGCTGAGCAGGACAGTTTCGATCTGGGCGAAGCCTGGTTCGGTCTGCTCGCCGGCCACGCCTTGGCGGAGGGTTCCGGCGCCCGCTACTACGCAATGCTCGACGACGGCATCGTGCGCTGCGTTCTGCCTGTGCGGATCAGCGGGCGACACCTGGTCAGCGGCCTGAGCACCTTTTACACGACACTCTTCCGGCCGCTTTTTGTTCCCGGCCTTGCGCCCGATGAATTCGCGCCGCTGATTCGGCGGGCACTGAAGGATGTTGGTGCGAGTTCGATCCGTCTGGATGCGATGGACGCCCGGCATCCCAGCTTCGCGACCACCCTGACGGCCCTTAGGCTCGCCGGACTACAGCCGTTCACGTTCTTCTCTCACGGCAACTGGTACCTGCCGGCCGGTGGCCGGACGTTCGACGACTATTTCGCCACTTTGTCGAGTCGGGTGCGGAACACGGTCAGGCGCGGTGAGAAAAGACTCCTTTCCGGCGGACATGTCGAGATCCTGGCGGGCGATACGACCGACGAACTGCAACGCGCGGTCGACGACTGGGAGCGGATTTATGCCGCGAGCTGGAAGCGCCCGGAGCCGTTTCCTGGATTCATGCCGGGACTGATCCGCCTGTGCGCGGCGCGGCGCTGGCTGCGCATGGGGATTGCGTATCATGAGAATGTCCCGGTTGCGGCACAGCTATGGATCGTCAATGCGGGCCGCGCTGCAATCTACAAGCTGGCCTATGACCAGGCGTTTGCACGGCTCTCGGCCGGCACGGTCCTGACCGCGCGACTGATGCGGCAGGTGATCGACGAGGAGCGGGTCGACGAGGTCGACTACCTGGTTGGTGACGACGACTACAAGAAGGACTGGATGACGCATCGGCGCGCCCGTCTGGGCATCGTCGCCTACGACTGGCGCCACTGGCGTGGACTCGGCGGCATGCTGCTGCAGGGCATCGGGCAAGCCAGGCGACGACTCGCCGGCATCTCCGAGACGGGTCGTTGAGAAACCTCGACCTGGCCTCCTCGTGGCACTTCGGCTTGCCGGTACCGCCGTGCCCGCGCAAACTGCTAACAGCCATCGCGTTCAGAGGGGAGGCGCCCATCGATGACGGATCGACTCTACCGTTTCACCTTCGAGCAATTCGCCGTGCGCGGTGCAATGGTGTCGCTGGACGCAAGCTGGCGGGCGTTGGTCGACGGGCATGACTACGCGCCGCCGGTGCGCGACTATCTGGGCCAGACCCTGGCCGCCGCGACGATGCTTTCCTGCACCATCAAGTTCAAAGGCTCCCTGATTCTTCAACTCCAGGGCGATGGCCCGTTGCGGACGCTGGTCGCCCAGGCCACGGAGCGGCGGACCATTCGGGGCATGGCATTGGCTGTCGAAGACGTCCCTGACAGCGGGTTTGCAGGCACGTTCGGGACGGGCCGTCTCACCATGACTGCCGAGTCACCACGGGGCGAGCGCTTTCAGGGCATCGTTGTGCTGCAAGGTGAAAGCATTGCACAAGTGCTCGAGGCCTATTTCCACCAGTCAGAGCAGCTGGCCACCCGCATCTGGTTGGCCGCTGGAAGGCACACCGCCGCTGGGCTCTTGCTGCAGCGACTGCCGGGCGCGCAGGACGACGCCGAGGACTGGCGACGTGTCTGCCTGCTGGCCGATACGCTGACGCGGGAAGAGTTGCTGCAACAGGCGCCGACGCAAATTTTGCGCCGTCTTTTCCATGAAGAGCTCATCCGCCTCTACGAGCCCGAGCCGGTCGCGTTTCGCTGCAGTTGTTCCCGCGAACGGATCGATAGCGTACTGCGCCTGATGGGGCAGCGCGAGGTCGAATCCATCGTCGCCGAGCAGGGCGCGGTCGAGGCCAATTGCGAATTCTGCAATGCCCGGTATCGCCTTGATGCGGTCGATGTCGCGGGATTGTTTGCCGATTCGCCGCCGCTGGCGCCGTCCGAATCGCAACACTGACGCCAGGTAGAGACGATCGGGACCAGACTAGCGAGCAATTCGCGGTGGGTTTTCCGAGCCGGTGTCGCTCACGGGCCAAACCTTTTGCACCAGGTCCCCCGGCACGTGTCGGGCTGGGTAGCGCGTGCCGCCCCGGGGCTGTGCATCAGCCCCCAGGCAGGCTGACCCCGGTCCCGCCGAGCCCACAATATCCCTGCGGATTCTTCGCCAGATACTGCTGATGAAAGGCTTCGGCATAGTAAAAGATCGCACAATCCCGGATCTCACTGGTAACCGGCGGCATACCTTTGGCGGCCAGTGCGGACTGGTAACGCGCCAGGCTGGCCAGCGCCGCAGTGCGCTGTGCGTCCGAGAAGACGTAGATGCCTGAACGGTACTGGGTGCCGACGTCGTTGCCCTGGCGCATGCCCTGGGTTGGGTTGTGTGATTCCCAGAACACCTTCAACAACTGCTCGTAGCTGATCCGGGTAGGGTCGAACACGACCAGCACCACCTCGTTGTGTCCCGTCATACCGGTGCAGACTTCGTCGTAGGTAGGGTTCGGCGTTTCGCCGGCCGCGTAACCGACCGCGGTCGTAAATACGCCCCCGAGCTCCCAAAACCGTCGCTCGGCACCCCAAAAACAGCCCATTCCGAACACTGCCTGCTGCATCCCCTCAGGGAACGGCGGCTTGATCGGATTGCCGTTGACGAAATGCGCGTCGTCGACCCGCATCGGATCCGGGCGGCCGGGCAGTGCATCCCCGGGTTCAGGCATCACGGTGGGTTTTTTGCGCATCCACATCGGGTTCGTCACCTCGCTCGCAGTTGTCTCGACTCGGGCGTCGGCGCGGCATCTCTGCTCGGCCGTATCTGTTATCCGCGATTCTGCCCATCGGAACATCGCACGAGGCATTGCAGTGTGTAGGGTTTATCGGATGCCGACGGCACGCAAGGCCCTGAGTACTACCGCGCCGTAGAGCGCAATCCCCATGGCGTCCGCGAGCAGGTCGGCCAGGCTGAAGAATCGGCTGCCGATGCGCATCTGGAGCAGCTCGATCGCCAGCCCGTAGCCGAGCAGCAGTGCCCACTTGGGCAGGTCGAATCCGCGGTCGGGCCAGCTCGCATCGGCCAGGAAGGCGAGTACCAGAAAGGTGCCGAGGTGGGTCCATTTGTCCGCGAAGGCCACCTCGGGCAGCTGCGGCGGACGTGGCGTCAGGGCCAGCCAGGTCACCACGACCAGGGCCAGGCCGAGCATTAGCCGGAAGCCCGCCGCGTCACAGCGCGAGATCGGCATCAGGAGCGTTCGCGCGCGATTGCCCGGTAGCCGATATCGTGCCGGTAGAACATGCCCGGCCAGGCGATCTGATCGACCAGTTCGTGGGCGGCTGCCTGCGCCTCTGCCACACTGTTACCCAGCGCGGTGGCGCACAATACGCGTCCGCCGGCGGTCACCACCTGGCCGTCCCGCTCTGCGGTGCCGGCGTGGAACACTTTGCGGTCGCGTGTTTCGCGCTCGGGCAGGCCGTTGATGACGTCCCCTTTGGCGTAGCTGCCGGGGTAGCCGCCGGCGGCCAGCACCACGCCTACCGCAGGCCTCGGGTCCCAATCCGCGGTTTCCCGATCGAGGCGCCCGTCCAGCGCGGCCAGGCAATGTGCGACCAGATCGGACTGCAGGCGCAGCATGATGGGCTGGGTCTCGGGGTCGCCGAAGCGACAGTTGTATTCGATCACCTTGGGGGTGCCGTCCGGCATGATCATCAGGCCGGCATAGAGGAATCCCGTGTAGGGCAGGCCTTCGTCGGCCATGCCGGCGACCGTGGGCATGATGACCTCATCCATGATGCGACGGTGCACGGCTTCGGTCACGACCGGGGCCGGGGAGTAGGCGCCCATGCCGCCGGTATTCGGACCGGTGTCCCCGTCGCCGACGCGCTTGTGATCCTGGCTGGTGGCCATCGGCAGCACGTGCCGCCCATCGGCCATGACGATGAAGCTGGCTTCCTCGCCGTGCAGGTATTCTTCGATCACGACCCTGTGACCCGCCTCGCCGAAGGTGTTGCCCGCGAGCATGTCGCGCACCGCGTCCTCGGCCGTTTCGAGGTCCATCGCAACGATCACCCCTTTGCCTGCCGCCAGCCCGTCGGCCTTGACCACGATCGGTGCACCCTTGGCGCGAAGGTAGTCCAGCGCTGCCTGCAGCTCATCGAAGGTCTGGTAATCCGCCGTCGGGATTCGATGCCGGGCGAGAAAATCCTTCGTGAACGACTTCGAGCCCTCGAGCTGCGCCGCCCCCCGGGTCGGTCCGAAGCACCTCAGGCCCGCGGCCTGGAATGCATCGACAACACCCATCACCAGTGGTGCCTCCGGACCGACGATCGTCAGGTCGATCGCGTTGCGCCGTGCGAAGTCGACCAGCGCATCGAGGTCGCCGTTGTCGATCGCGGCGTTCTCCAGTTTGGCCTCGCGCACGGTGCCGGCGTTGCCTGGCGCGACGAACACGCGCTGCGCCGACACGGACTGCGCCAGCTTCCAGGCCAACGCATGCTCGCGGCCGCCGCCGCCGATAACCAGGATATTCATATTGCCTCGATTGCGTCCCAATCAGGTGAGTCTGCCGCCATTTTAATCAGAACCCGGACGACTTTGCGGCCAGCCTGGAACCCGGTGTCGAACGCTGTGTCCGTTGGTGACTCCGCGGCGTGTCCGGTACCCTCGTCTCTGAGTCCCCGCCCGGCTACTGGGCCGAAATGACCCCGCGTTTGCTCTCCTCGAAAAAACGCACGATACCGCGGATCTCGTCCGATTCGGCCGATGCCTTGAGTTCTTCGAGGGCATCGCGGGTGCGCATGCCGCTGAGCAACAGTAATTTGTACGCCCGCTTGATCGCGCTGCGTTGCGCCTGGCTGAAGCCGGCACGCCGTAGGCCGACCACGTTGATGCCGACGAACAGCGCCGCCTGCCCGTTGGCGGTGACATAGGGCGGGACGTCCTGGCGCACGCCGGTCAGGCCGGCAACCATTGCGTAGTCGCCAATGCGGCAGAACTGGTGCACCGCGACGTGCCCGGACAGGAAGATACTGTCGCCTAGCCTGACATGACCGCCCAGCGTGGCCGCGTTGGCAAAGATGTTGTTGTCACCAACGATACAATCGTGACCGATGTGACTGAACGCCATCAGAAAATTGCAGTCGCCGATGACCGTGCCCTGCGCCGCCTTCACGCCGTGGCTGATGTTCGTGTATTCCTTGAAATGATTCCCGTCGCCGATCAGCAGTGGCTTCGCCTTGTCCGGCGCGTAACTCAGGTCCTGCGGGGCGCTGCCGATGGTCGCGCCGTGGCAGACCCTGTTGTTCTTGCCCATCCGTGTCTGGCCGTAGATGCGCACGGTGCTTTCGATCACGCAGCCTGCGCCGATCACTGCGCCGGCCTCGACAAGACTGAACGGCCCTATCGCTACACTCGGGTGGACCTTGGCGCCGTCTTCGACGATGGCGCTCGAATGGATCAGGCTCATACGAAATTCCGTGCTGATTGCCGCGGATCGGTGCAGTTTAGCAGTCGTCGCCAGTGGCGTTAACGATCCATGCACAGAAGCGTCTGGCAGCGAAGGGCGCGCCTGGCAGCGGGCTGGTCGGCCGACCGGATGTCGCGCACCCGGCGATTTCGGAAGTAGCGACGTCGATGCACCTTGCGTGGGACCGAATGACGAAAGGCCCTTGTGGCCTGGTGCCCGCATGGAGCCACGAGCGGTTTTCATTTCGCCGTTCAGGTCGCAATACTGGGTCGACCGCCATACCGGATCAAGGCAGTGAAAGACGAAGATGAACGACAGCTCTATGCCTGGCTGGCCCAGATCC
>CBFCWF010000180.1:0-8569 GCA_965601425.1 uncultured Chromatiaceae bacterium
CCGCGCTGCGCAGCACCGCGGCGCGGACCCTGTTCGTGGCCGAGACCGCCGGGCGCCGCGAGGCGCTGCTGGAGACGCTCGCCGGCTTTGGGATTCGTCCCCAGTACACCGAGAGCTGGCACGAATTCGTCATGGGCACGCTGTCGCCGGCCATCACAGTGGCGCCTATCGAAAACGGGCTGTGGCTCGACCAGGACGGACTGCTACTGCTCCCCGAGGCGCTGTTGCTCGGCGAGCGTGTCAAGCAGCGCCGTCGGCGCAGGGGCCAGGATGCGGACCAGATCGTACGCAACCTGGCCGAGCTGACGGTCGGTGCCCCGGTGGTCCACGAGGAACACGGCGTCGGACGCTTTCTCGGCCTGCAGACCCTCGAGGTCGCCGACCAGACCACCGAGTTCCTGACGCTCGAGTACGCGCGTGGCGACAAGCTGTATGTGCCGGTCGGATCGCTCGACCTGATCAGTCGCTACACCGGGGCATCACCGGACGCCGCCCCCCTGCATCGCCTGGGCAGTGACCAGTGGGAAAAGGCACGCCGGCGGGCCGCGGAAAAGGTGCGGGACGTCGCGGCCGAACTGCTCGATATCTATGCACGGCGCGAGGCCCGCCAGGGAACGGCACTCCCCGCGCCGCACGACGAGTACCGCCAGTTCGCGGCAGATTTCGAATTCGAGGAGACCCCGGATCAGGCGCAGGCGATCGACGCCATCGTTGCGGACATGACCTCGCCCAAGCCAATGGACCGCGTCGTCTGTGGCGATGTGGGTTTCGGCAAGACCGAGGTGGCCATGCGGGCCGCCTTCATCGCCGCGAATGCCGGCAAGCAGGTCGCGGTGCTGGTCCCTACCACGCTGCTCGCTCAGCAACACTACCAAAACTTCTCCGACCGATTCGCGGACTGGCCAATCCGGGTCGAGAACCTGTCCCGCTTCCGCTCGACCAAAGAGGTCAACCAGGTGCTCAAGGGGCTGCTCGAGGGCCGCGTCGATATCGTCGTCGGCACCCACAAGCTGCTCGGCGAGGGCGTGAAGTTCAAGGACCTGGGACTGGTCATCGTCGACGAGGAACACCGCTTCGGGGTGCGCCACAAGGAACGGCTAAAGGCACTGCGCGCCGAGGTCGACATCCTGACCCTGACTGCGACGCCGATACCCCGCACCCTGAACATGGCGATGTCCGGGTTGCGCGATCTTTCCATCATCGCGACGCCGCCGGCCGCGCGCCATCCGATCAAGACCTTCGTCAGCCAGTGGAACGACGTGCTGATCCGGGAGGCCTGTCAACGCGAGATCAACCGTGGCGGACAGGTCTACCTGCTGCACAACGAGGTTTCCAGCATTGAAAAGATCGCGCAGAAAGTCGCCGAACTGGTGCCCGGCGCACGGGTAGAGTCGGCACACGGGCAGATGCGCGAGCGCGAACTCGAACGCATCATGCGCGATTTCTACCATCAGCGCTTCAATCTGCTGGTCTGTACGACGATCGTGGAAAGCGGCATCGACGTGCCGAGTGCGAACACCATCATCATCGATCGTGCCGACAAACTCGGCCTCGCCCAGCTCCACCAGCTGCGTGGCCGGGTGGGTCGTTCGCACCACAGGGCCTACGCCTACCTGATCGCGCCGCCACCAAAGGCGATGACCGCGGATGCGCGCAAACGGCTAGAGGCCATCGAGTCGCTCGAGGAACTGGGGGCCGGCTTCACGCTGGCCACGCACGATCTCGAGATTCGCGGCGCCGGCGAGCTCCTCGGTGACGAGCAAAGCGGCCAGATCCACGAGATCGGGTTCACGCTGTACACCGAGATGCTGGAACGGGCGGTGCGGGCTATTCGCGCCGGACGTCAACCGGAGCTCGACCGCCCGCTCGATCACGGCACCGAGGTCGACCTGCAAATCCCGGCGCTTCTGCCCGATGACTACCTGCCGGACGTTCATATCCGGCTGATCCAGTACAAGCGCATCGCCTCGGCCGAATCGACCGAGGAGTTGCGCGACCTCAAGGTCGAGATGATCGACCGTTTCGGTCTGCTGCCGGAGCCCACCAACAATCTGTTCGACGTCACTGCGCTGAAGCTGCATGTGCAGCCGTTCGGCATACGCAAGATCGAGGCCGGCCCGAGCGGTGGCAGGGTCCTTTTCGACGCCGAGCCCAAGATTGATGCGAAACGCCTGATCGAACTGATCCAGACTCAGCCCAAGCGATTCAAACTCGACGGCACGGACAAGTTGAGGTTCTTCACCGACTTGTCGGACCCGGCGCGGCGCGTCGCATCGGTGACAGGACTACTTGACCAATTGCTCGGTATCCAGTGAACTGCGGTGACATGAACAGGGCATTCCGCACTGATTGCTACCGGGCGCTGCTCGCGCTCACGCTCCTGCTGCCGGGTGTTGCATCCGCCGCGGACAACCTCTATCAGTTCGAAATAGTGGTTTTCGAAAGGCCCGGCGCTGCGGCCGCCGTTCCGACCGAAAGGGAGGAAGACAGACCCCAGATGCGTTTGGCAGGCCGTCTCGACGGCCTGGCCACCGGCAGCAAGCGACTCGGGCCGGTGGCCTACACGCTGAAACAAAAAGGCATGCTCGTGCACGAACACCTTGCCTGGATCCAATCGCCGCGCGGTCTCGACAGCAATGCCTGGTATCAGATCGGTGACGGCCGTCTCGACGGGCTGATCCGTATGACGCGCGGCCGCTTCCTGCACCTGGATGCCGAGCTCTCGCTGCGCGACAGCGGCGTGCATGCCAAGCTGTACCGGCGGATGCGCAGCGGCGAGTTGCACTATGTCGATCATCCCAAGCTGGGCATCGTGATCGAGGCGACGCGCCTTCAGGGGTCATCCGGCACGGGTGACGCCAGCTCATCCGGCGAACCCAAGCCGGCCAAGCCAGGCGCCAGCTGAGGCGTCGGGCGCACCCAGGTGGTCGCCGGAGATTCCGCAATTAGCCTCCCCCCGGCACGGCCAACGGGCCAACGCAGCGTCATCGGGACGCAACAGGGTGCCGCTGCCCAGCCCGCCACGGCGCCACTTTCGGCATCGGATCGGCCGGTCCGCTATTGTCGCGCGCTGCCACTGATTTTTCTGCTGACGGCGTGCGTGCCGGTCCAGGCGCAGGATCTGCCGCCAGACCTGTCACGTTGGAACGCTTACGACTGGGCGATGCGTCCTCTGGGGAAAAGTTTGCCGGCCTTACCTCAGCCGTCGCCGTCTTTCGGGTCCAGTGGCGCGACATCGCGCCACGGCGACTGGGCGGCGCCGTGGAGTGACCCGTTCCAGAGCCCCCCGGCATCGCGCCCGGGCGGTCAAGGTCGCGCGGCGGACACGCCCGACCTGAGTGGCGTCTGGCGCGGCAGCGCCGGCGAAACCGTCGACATTCGTGGCAACCGGGCGCGTATTTGGGGCAGTGAGGCACTGGCCTGCGATTGTGCATTCCTGCTTGTCGGCCATCGACTGATCGCCTACAGTCCGCGCACCGACACAGTTCGCAAGTACTGGTTCCAGGGTGGGCCCGACCAATTCAGACTGCTTGACGAAGACGGCAATCTGCTGTCGTTTCAGCGTGTCCGTTGAGAATCCGCCCGTGTGCCGGCTGCACCGCGCGCGTCGCAACGCACGGCACGCGTGCCGCCGGTCGTGACCGGCCCGGCCGCCAACGGTGCACCGCTGGTCAGTGTCTATGCGGACGACCAACTCGCCGATTACAGCTTCGGCCCGGATCACCCGTTCGGTCCCGCGCGCCTGGACGCCTTTCTCGCCCAGTTCCACGAATCGGGACTGGCGGGCCGCTGTCGACTCACACCGACCCGGATGGCGCAGCGCGCGGACGTCGAGAGTTTTCACGCGGCGCGCTACATCGAGCGCGTGATGCGGCTTTCAGCTATCGGGGAAGGCTACCTCGACGGCGGCGACACGCCGGCCTTCCCCGGGGTCTATCAGGCCGCACTGCGGGTCGTGGGTACGGTACTGCTGGCGGTCGACGAGCTGATGAGCGGCCAGACCCGACGTGCGTTCGTCCCGATCGCCGGACTGCATCATGCAAGAGCGGCTTCGGCTGCCGGCTTCTGCGTCTTCAACGATTGCGCCATTGCGATCCAACGCCTTCGCCAATGCCATGGTCTGAGCCGCATCGCCTATGTGGACATCGACGCGCACCACGGAGACGGCGTCTTTTATGCGTTCGAAGACGACCCGGCACTGGCCATCGCAGACTTGCACGAGGACGGCCGCTATCTGTATCCGGGTACCGGCATGTCGAGCGAGACCGGAACCGGGGCGGCCAAGGGTACCAAGCTGAACATACCCATGCCCCCCGGTGCGGGCGACCGCCTGTTCTTCACCGCGTGGGATACGGTGCTGTCGTTCGTCGATCGCGCCCGACCGGAGTTCATCTTGCTGCAGTGCGGCGCAGACAGTATCGCAGGCGACCCCCTGACCCACATGGCGTACAGCAGCGAGGCGCATCGACACGCGGCGGCGAGCCTGGGCGCCTTGGCCGAGACCCATTGTGCAGGCCGGCTGCTGGCGCTCGGCGGTGGCGGCTACGACTTGCGGAACCTGGCCAATGCCTGGTGTGCGGTCGTCGAGGCGATGCTCGATGGGAGCGAGCCCTAACGGGCGACCAGCGGGGTATCGGCGGGTCCGGCCTGTCCAAACATGGTGTGCCGGACATCCGGTGCTGCGACCAGTGGCGCGGACTGGGCAGGCCCTGCGCGGCGTCTCCCAAGCGGCCACAAGGCGGTGCCCTACTTGACCTGAGTCATCGGGCACACGAAATCACCGCTTCGCACTGATCGCCGGCGGCGCCGCGTCGTATAATTCAGGCATCCGGGCCGGCTGCGGTTTCGACCCTCAATGCAGCGGGTCGAGCCGCAGGCTGCGGCCGCGGGGGTAAAAACAGGCTTCCAGCCGAGGTCGGCAAACCATGACAATCCCTGAAGACGTCTTCGACAACACCTCTGACGAAATGTCTGCGGTGATTGCATCCGTTTTGGACGACGACGAACTCGATCAGCCAGCGACGCTTGCGAGTGTGCGCGAGGCGATACTCGCACAGGTGAAGACGGTAACGATTCCACTGAACCGTTTTTCTTCCGACGAGTGGCAGGGACTGCGCGACGAGATCGATGCGCTGATCGACGAGTACGACGCCGATGCCCTCGCGGTTCGTTTTCTGAGGCCCTGGGCCAGCGAAGCGCTACAGCGGCTGATCGAGGCCGGACTCGACGAACTGGGCGACGTAACGCTCGGCAACCTGTTCGAGGCCATGGAGGCCGGCCTCCTTGCCCAGCTCATCGGCCAGGGGGAGATCGACGACGACGAGGCACAGACCGTGATCGCCGAACTGCAGAACCTGATAGACCGCCACGGAGCGGATGCGCTGGTCGAGGACTTTCTGGGTTCACCCTGAGCATCGGAGAGCCGCAACCTAGCTGCTCCGATCCCGGATTTATCGGTCCGCGCGGCAGCTTCGCCTGACAATCGTGCGGTCGGCCCGTTGCGCCTCGGGACCGAGCCCCTGCAGTTCGTCGGCCAGGCGTCCTGCGTGCGCGTTTCCGCGTACCGGTGTTTCGCAATTTTCCCGGCCGCGCCCTATGATCGGGATTTCACGCGCAGCGCGCAGGTGAGCTAATGACTGCTAAACCCACAACACAGAACATGGCGGTGTTCTGCGATTTCGAGAATGTCGCGCTCGGTGTCGAAGATGCCAAATACGCCGCGTTCGATATTCAGAAGGTACTCGAGCGGCTGCTCCTCAAGGGCAATATCGTCGTCAAGAAGGCGTATTGCGATTGGGAAAGGTACAAGAAATTCAAGGCGGCGATGCACGAGGCGGCATTCGAGCTGATCGAGATTCCGCATGTGCGGCAATCGGGTAAGAACTCGGCGGATATTCGCATGGTCGTCGACGCGCTCGACCTTTGCTACACGAAGTTACACGTGGACACCTTCGTCATCGTCAGCGGCGACTCGGATTTTTCGCCGTTGGTCAGCAAGCTGCGCGAGAACAACAAGGTCGTGATCGGCGTCGGGGTCAAGAAATCCACGTCCGACCTGCTGATTGCGAACTGCGACGAGTTCATCTTTTATGACGACCTGGTGCGAGAAAGCGAGAAACAGCGCAAGGCACGACGCAACACCGCCGCGAAAAAGGCGGCCGCGAAAAAAGGCGGGACACCCAAACCTTCCGAGGAGAAACTCGTGGAGGAACAGAAGCGTCAGGCGGCGATCGACCTGGTCCTCGAGACCGTGGAAGACCTGTTCGAGGAACGCGGCGAGCAGGAAAAGGTCTGGGGCTCGATGGTGAAGCAGGCGCTCAAGCGGCGAAAACCCGGCTTCAACGAGACCTATCATGGCTTCCGAACCTTCGGCCGGCTGCTCGAGGAGGCCCAGGCGCGCGAGCTGCTGGAGCTCGAACTGGACGAGAAATCGGGCGGCTATATCGTCAAGGGCTTCGCGCACGATGACGACTGATCCGGCGTGCCAGCGGCAGGCCTTTCCGGTTCAGCACGCAGACCAGACAAGCCGCCGCGCAATGGCCGGCAGCGCGCCGGCACCCGGCCAATGGAGCCATCGACGGTACAGCGCGATGTGACCTGTCCTGGACATATTCTTACACGCCAAACAGCGACTTAACGGCGCGGTAATGGCGCTGAAATGCTATCGTTACGAGCTTAAAGAAGAATACGGCACAGTGTGTGGTGCCCGCCGAGGAAAAAACTGGATGAATGTCACGAAACACCTGTTCGAGGGGATGAAGCTGGTGGCGCTGTTTGGGGCCATCGCGCTCGTTGTCTGGAGTATGCCGGAGGCCGAGGGGCCGGTGACTGGGATGGCGCTCGGCACCGGTGATTGGCAGTCGACCGCTGTAACCGTTCGAAACTGAGACAGTACGGTCGACCCCGGCCCGAGCGTTCTACCTGGGGACCGGAAGGCGGCCGCAATCGATGCGTGCCGTCTCTCCAACGCGTCTCGCAACCTGGCCGTTTCGTCACGGCCTTAGTCAGGTCGTCACGCGGCTTGCGCAGCCGCTGGTCCGATATCCCGGTACCGCGTTGGTTGCGACCCTGGGTCGAACGGTCGAGGGATAGCTTTGCCAACCGCGGCGGTGCGGAGACGAACCGGTCGCGCGAGCCGGGAAGAGACGGCGGCGACCAGCTCGCTGACGCGACCGCTTACCAGGTTCAGAGGCCTGCCGAATGCGTGGCGGCCGGTCCGATGTGCGCCACGCTTTCCTACGGCACGCCGGCGTATGCGACCCGACCCGGTGGCGTGCAGCGTATACTCGAGTTCACTGCAGGCATCCGCCAGGTTCAATGGCCCGCTGCAACGCGCAGCGAGGCCATGGCCGGTCGGTGCGGCGACCCAGAGAGCTGCGATGTCGACCCCTCCGAATCCACAGGACGCTGCCCAACTGGCGTCGCCGCTGCTCGACGAAGTGCTCGGACTGCTGGCCGAGATCCAGCCCGCCCACACGCCCAGGGTTGGCCTCGACAGCGACCTGGGAAGGGATCTCGGCATCGACAGCCTGGGGCGCGTCGAACTCGTCGTGCGCCTGGAGCATCGCTTCGATGTGCAGCTGCCTTCGGACACCTTTGCCGAAGCCGAGACACCGCGTGACCTGCTGCGCGCCGTGCTCACCGCACACCGCGCACCGGCAACCGACGAGGTCGAGCAGCTCAGAGTCGCGCCACCACCGCCGCCGGCCGCCGCCGTGCCGGACCAGGCTGCAACCCTCCCCGCCGTGCTGCGCTGGCACGCGGTCCAGTCGCCGTCGCGACCGCACATCCGTCTGCTGCACGATGGCCGCGAGCAGTGCGTGATCAGCAATGCGCGACTGCTCGCACAGGCCGAGTCGCGGGCGGCGGGGCTGCAGGCACATGGCGTCGAGCCGGGCGATCGTGTGGCCATGATGCTGCCCACCGGCGAGGACTATTTCAGCATTTTTTTCGCCATCCTCGCCTGCGGCGCGGTGCCGGTGCCGATCTATCCACCGACGCGCGCGAGCCAGGTCGCGGAGCACCTGCGGCGTCACCGTGGGATCCTGGAAAACTGTGGCGCAGTGCTGCTCGTCACGGTCGCACAGGCCCGGCCCTTGTCGCGTTTGCTGCAGGCCCATGTCAAACGACTACGCGGCGTGCTGACCGCGGCAGACCTCGATCCGGCGGGTGCCGCATTCACGTCCCCACCGCTGGCCGGCGGGGATATTGCATTCCTGCAGTATACGTCGGGGAGCACGGGAAACCCGAAGGGCGTCATCCTCAGCCATGCGGATCTGCTGGCCAGCATTCGGGCCATGGGCGAGGCGATCGAGGCCGGCCCGAATGACGTGTTCGTGAGCTGGTTGCCTTTGTACCACGACATGGGCCTGATCGGCGCCTGGCTCGGCAGTCTGTACCACGGCATCCCATTGGTGATCATGTCGCCGCTGGATTTTCTCGCGCGACCCTTGCGCTGGCTTCAGGCCATTGATCGCTATCGCGGGACCCTGTCCGCCTCGCCCAACTTCGGCTATGAGCTTTGTCTCAAGCGGGTCGACGACGAGGCGCTGGCCCGGCTCGATCTGCG
>CBFCWF010000181.1:0-8487 GCA_965601425.1 uncultured Chromatiaceae bacterium
TGGTGGAGCCGAGGGGGATCGAACCCCTGACCTTCGCATTGCGAACGCGACGCTCTCCCAGCTGAGCTACGGCCCCGTATTTGTAGGGTAAGGGTAGCCCGCTCAGCTTGTCTTGGCCAAGGAGCACCGCTGAGGTGGCTCGAGCGATGCTGTTGGTTCCCCAACACAACGGAGGAACCTCAGATGCTACTCATTACCTACAAGCCCAAGAATCCGCCACGGGAACCCTGGAACAAGGGCAAGCTTGTTGGCCCCAAGCCGCCGTTCAAGCTGCGAGAAATCTGGGCCATCCGGGTTCGGCTCGACCTCGAGCATCGCATCCGCGAATTGGCCATGTTCAACCTCGCCATCGAAAGCAAGCTCCGAGGCTGTGACCTTGTCAGATTGAAGATCAGCGACGTGATGCATGGTCGCCTTGCCATCTCCCGCGCCCTGGTGGTGCAGCACAAGACGCAGCAGCCGGTCATCGAGACCATGGCAGGGCCAAGTCGGGGCGGGCCAATGCCGCCACTGGCGTTCGACGGCGAGTCACTGCCAGGGCTCAGGCGATAGGGCCACTCAATCGATGCGGATGTTCGTGTAGCCGTACCGGCTCATCTGACGCCGGACCCTGTGCTGCCCGGCAATGGCATACCGGACATAACAGCGGCCGTGGTGTTTCCCCGCAGCGTCGTGATAGTCGAACTCCACGCGATGCAACTGTCCGAACCACGCCAACAGCCGATTGATCAGCTTCGTCATTGCACACCTCCAACGGCCTGTCCGCAGGCCATTCGACCGCCCGCCCTATCCCTATTATCGACAGCACAGCGGGTGAGCTTAACCCGCACCAGTCACCAGCCAGAAAACAGCTGTGCCGCCACCGACCAACGGGTTGGGGACAACCATGGGATTCAAGGGCAACGCGATGATGCCAGTGTGTATTTGCTGCCTTCCTATCACGGCCCTGGCGGTTTCTCGCTCGCCCGGCGCCGGAGCGGCTGCGAAAGCCACCAGCATCCTTGATGCCGGTGACCGATGCGGGTTAATTCCATGGGATCTGCACCGTTGCCGTGGCGCAAATGGCCGGGCCCGGTATGGTGTAATTGCCTGATGCAGCAGATGCCGACACGCCTTCTGCGGCGCCCGCGCTCTTGATCATTGTCGTCATGGGCGTGTCCGGCACCGGCAAGACCACGCTGGGTCACGCACTCGCCGAGCGGCTCAACTGGGTGTTCATCGAGGCCGACGATTTCCACCCGCCGCAGAACGTCGAGAAGATGCGCAGTGGGCAGCCGTTGAGTGAAGGCGACCGCGCACCGTGGCTGGCCGCCGTGCATGCCGCATTGCTGGACATCGCGGCGCGCCAGGTCAGCGCCGTCTTGGCCTGCTCGGCCCTCAAACGCGCCCATCGCAAGATCCTCTCCAAGGACATCGCCGACCTGCACTTCGTCTACCTCGAGGGCGATCCGGACTTGGTCAGCACGCGCCTCAGGCAGCGTCGTGCGCACTTCATGCCGGCGCACCTGCTCGGCAGCCAGCTGGCGACACTGGAACCCCCGGGGGACGCCATCACCCTGTCGATCGCCGTCCCGACCGAGCAGCAGGTCGACCTCGTGATCGACCGCCTGGCACCGGCGATCCCGCAATGAGCCGCTACCGGGCAGAGACCGTCACCGCGGGACTGGCCTTTCCTGAGGGCCCCCGCTGGCGCGACGGGCGCCTGTGGTTCACCGATCAGCATGCGCGCACCATTGATGCCCTGACCGCGTCCGGCGAGCACACCATAGCAGCACACACGGACGATCTCCCGGGCGGACTCGGCTGGCTACCCGATGGCCGCATGCTCGTCGTCTTCATGACACGGCGCTGCATCATGGTGTTGGAAGACGAGAGACTCTCGACCTATGCCGACCTGTCGGATCTGGCCAGCTTCCACTGCAACGACATGGTCGTCGATGGGACCGGTCGAATCTACGCCGGCAACTTCGGCTTCGATCTGCACGGTGGGGCAGCGGTCGCGAGCGCCGAGTTGATCCAGGTCGACCCGGACGGTCACGCCCGCATCGTCGACCACAGCCTAGTGTTTCCCAACGGCAGCGTCATCACGCCCGGGGGGGGCACCCTGCTGGTCGCCGAGACCTTCGCCCACCGTATCCGGTCCTTCGCCCTCGGCAAAGTGGGCATCACGGGCGCCAACCACGTCTGGGCGGAACTCGGCGATGCAACCCCGGATGGCATCTGCCTCGACGCCGAAGGCGCGCTTTGGGTCGCGTCACCAGGCACCCGGACGCTCATGCGCGTGAAACAGGGTGGCGCTATCCTCGACCGTTGCGAGACCCTGGGTACACCGTATGCCTGCATGCTGGGCGGTGATGACCGCCGCACGCTGTTCGTCTGCACCTCGGAGACCGACGACCCGGCCGAGGCGGCCAGGCGGCGCAGCGGCCGCATCGAGGCGGCACGGGTCGCGGTACCGGGTGACGGGCTGCCATGATCAATCATTAACCACCCCGGAAGGAAGACACGATGACAGTTTTCAACCCAGACGCCTTGAAGGGGCAACGCGCACTGGTCACCGGGGGCAGTTCCGGCATCGGCGCGGCCGTCTGCCGTGCGCTCGCCGCCGCGGGGGCCCGGGTGGTCGTGAACTACCTGTTCGACCGCGAAGCGGCCGAGCGGCTGGTCAACGAGATCGCCGCCGACGGCGGCGAGGCCATGGCCATCCAGGCCGATGTCAGCAAAGAGGAAGACGTCAAGCGCATCTTCGGCGAGATGATCGACGCCTGGGGAAGCATTGAGATCCTCGTCGCGAACGCCGGCATCCAGCGCGACGCACCGTTTCACGAGATGACACTGGACCAGTGGAACATGGTCATGGCAGTGAACCTGACCGGTCAGTTCCTGTGCGCGCGCGAGGCGGTGCGCGAGTTCACGCGCCGCGGGGTGATTCCCGAGGTCTCACGCGCTGCGGGCAAGATCATCAGCATGTCGTCGGTGCACGACATCATCCCGTGGGCCGGTCACGTGAACTATGCGGCGTCCAAGGGCGGCCTGCTGATGTTCATCAAGAGCCTCGCGCAGGAGGTCGCGCACCAGCGGATCCGGGTCAACGCGATCTCGCCCGGTGCGATCCGGACCGAGATCAACCGCACCGCATGGGAGACCCCGGAGGCCGAGGCCGAGCTCCTGCGGCTGATCCCCTATGAGCGCGTCGGCGACCCGATGGACATCGGCCAGGCCGCGGTCTGGCTCGCCTCGGACGCCTCCGACTATGTCACCGGCACGACCCTGTACGTCGACGGCGGGATGACGCTGTACCCCGGATTCCGCGAAGGCGGCTAGCCGCCCAGTCTCGGCAGGACCCCTCTGATGACCTCACTCAATCGCAAGCAATGCCACGACATCGACGGCCCCGTCGCCCGGGAGTGGCTGGTGACCAACGGGCTTGGCGGCTATGCCAGCGGCACCGTGGCCGGCCTGCTGAACCGTCGCTACCACGGCCTCATGGTCGTGCCGGTCCATCCCCCGCTGGGACGTTACCTGGTCTTCGCCAAGGCGGATGCGGTGGCGATAGACGATGACGGCAGCGAGATCCCACTGCACAGCAACCGCTGGGGCGGCGGCTGGGTCGAGCCGCGCGGCCATGAGCGCCTCGAGTCCTTCCGCCTCGATCGCCAACTGCCGGTCTGGCGCTACGCGGTCGCCGGCCGGATCCTTGAACAGCGCATCTGGATGCCGCAGGGTCGGCATCAGGTCTCCGTCGCCTATCGCCTGGTCGAAGGCGATCCATTGCGCCTGCGTGTCGGGCTGATCGCCAGTTACCGTGACCATCACGCGGTCAACGGCTACCCGGGCCCTACCCTCGAGCGCACATTGACCGGCACGGGACTAAAGGTCGCTCTGCCCGAGGACCAAACCTTGTCGCTGGCGAGCGACGACGGTGAGTTCTCGGCCAACGAAGACTGGGTCGACAACTTCTTCCTCGCCACCGAACACGAGCGCGGCCTCGAGGACAGCGACCGGCATCCGCGCATCGCCTACCTCAAGTTGGAGGCGACGACCGACGACTGGCACGGCGTCGGCATCGCGCTGAACGACCGCGCGGATACCGCGTTCACCGCGTCGCTGGCCCGCGAGCAGCAACGTATCGAAGACGAGCTGGCGAACGCGCTGCCGGGCGTCGCCGGGGGCCGCGTACCGGACTGGATCGAACAGTTGCTCGTCGCGAGTGACAGCTACCTGTTCCGGCGCCAGGGCGGTGACGGCGAGGCGAAGGACTCGGTGATCGCCGGTTATCCGTGGTTCGGCGACTGGGGCCGCGACACCATGATTGCGCTGCCCGGGCTGACGCTGGCGACCGGCCGCCAGGCCCTCGCACGGGCGATCCTCGAGACCTTCGCGGGCTATGTGCATGACGGCCTGCTGCCGAATGTCTTTCCGGGGGCCGGCGAGACCCCGGACTACAACAGCGTCGATGCCGCGCTGTGGTTCATCGAGGCCTGGCGTGCTTATCTCGAGGCGACCCACGACAAGGCCGCGCTCAGGCGTGCCTTCCCCGCGCTGGTGCGTATCGTCGCGGCCTACCGCGGCGGCACCCGCTTCGGCATCCGCATCGACCCCTCGGACGGCCTGGTGCAGGCCGGCGAGCCCGGACTGCAGCTGACCTGGATGGACGCACGCGTCGACGGCCGCGTCATCACGCCGCGCCACGGCAAGCCGGTCGAGATCAATGCCCTCTGGTACAACGCGCTGCGCAGCATGGCCGGCTTCGCCCGGGTGCTCGGTGCACCGGCGGCACAGTTCGACGCACTGGCCGATGCCGCGCAACAGGGTTTCATGCGCTACGACCGGGGCGATGGTGGCGGCCTGTTCGACGTGCTCGACGGCCCGTCGGGCGACGATCGATCGATCCGCCCCAACCAGGTGTTCGCTCTGAGCCTGACCCACTCACCGATCGCCGATCAGGACCTGCGGCGGCGCGTCCTCGAAGAATGTCGCCAGCACCTCCTGACCCCGTTCGGTCTGCGTTCGCTGTCCCCCGAAGACGACCTCTACCAAAGCCAGTACCTCGGCAACGTCGCCCAACGTGACGGCAGCTACCACCAGGGGCCGGTCTGGACCTGGCTGCTCGGCCACTTCGCTATGGCTGAATGGCGCGTCACCGGTGCCCCCGATCCGGCACAGCAAGGCCTGGCCGCACTCGGCGAGCAGCTGAGCGAGGCGTGCGTCGGTCAACTCAGCGAGATCCACGACGGCGATGCCCCGCATCTGCCGCGCGGCGCGCCGGCGCAGGCCTGGTCGGTCGCCTGCACGCTCGAGGCCTGGTGGCGCATCGAGCGCGCGAGACACGCAACAGCAAGCCCGTCGAACGATGCGAAGGATACGGCATGAACGCAGAACGCGAACGCCTCGAGCAACAACGCAACGGCAGTCACGACTGGCAGTTGTGGGGGCCCTACCTTGCCGAGCGGGCCTGGGGCACAGTTCGCGAGGACTACAGCGCACACGGCACCGCTTGGGAGCATTTCTGTCACGACCAGGCGCGCTCACGCGCCTATCGCTGGAACGAGGACGGCCTCGGCGGCATCAGCGACAGGCTGCAGCGATTGTGTTTCGCGATTGCGGTGTGGAACGGTCGCGACCCGATCCTCAAGGAACGCGCCTTCGGCCTGACCGGCAACCAGGGCAACCGCGGCGAGGACGTCAAGGAGTACTACTTCTACCGCGACGCGACCCCGACGCACAGCTACCTGCGCTACCTGTACAAGTATCCGCAACAGGCATTCCCTTACCAGCAGCTGGTCGACGAGAACGCACGCCGCGGTCGCCTCGAGAAGCCGTTCAACCTGCTCGACAGCGGCGCGATGCAGCTGGGGCGCTTCTGGGATGTCGAGGTGCACTATGCCAAGGCGGGCCCCGAACAGATCCACGTCCATGTCTACGCGCACAACCGGGGCGATGAGACCGCGGTCCTGCACCTGCTGCCGACCCTGTGGTTCCGCAACACCTGGGCCTGGGACGACGGCGATTCGGACAGGCCGGTGATCACCGGGGAGGCTCCCGCGAACGGCGCCGCCTGGACGGTCAAGGCCAGCCACGGCGAGCTCGGTGACTACTACTGCTACGGTGCGCAGCCCGCCGAGGCCCTGTTCACCGAGAACGACAGCAATGCCGGACTCTGGCAACAGCCCAACACGCAGCCCTACGTCAAGGATGCCTTCCACCGACGCGTCATCGACGACGATGCCGGCGCCGTCAACCCGGCCCAACTGGGGACCAAGTTCGGCGCCTGGAGCCAGTGGACCGTCGAGGCCGGCCAGCGGGTACGCCTCGACCTCGTGCTCTCGAGCGAACCGCTGGAAGCCCCGTTCGCCGACACCGAGCGCGTCTTCGCCGCCCGTCGATCGGAGACCGACGTCTTCTACGACGAGATGCTGCCCGAGGCGACCCCCGAAGACATGCGCATTCTGCGCCAGGGACTGGCCGGCATGGTCTGGACCAAGCAGTTCTTCCACTACGACGTGCAACGCTGGCTGCGCGGCGACCGGACGGCACCGCCAGCCGAGCGGCGTTTCGGCCGAAACCGGCATTGGCGGCATTTCAAGGCGCACGACATCATCAGCATGCCGGACAAGTGGGAGTACCCGTGGTTCGCCGCCTGGGATCTCGCCTACCACTGCGCCGCGCTGGCCCTGATCGACGTCGACTTCGCCAAGCAGCAGGTCGAGCTGATGCTCAACGAGCGTTACCTGCATCCCAACGGCCAGATCCCGGCCTACGAATGGGCCTTCGGTGACGTCAACCCGCCGGTCCATGCCATGGGTGCGCTCAAGGTGTACCGCGCCGAGCGGACGCAACGCGGCAAGGGCGATCTTGGATACCTGCAGCGCGTGTTCAACAAGCTGCTGCTGAACTTCGCGTGGTGGATCAACCGCAAGGATGCAAACGGCCATAATCTGTTCGAGGGCGGTTTTCTTGGCCTCGACAATATCTCGGTCTACGACCGCTCCCGCCCCCTGCCGGACGGCTTCTCGCTGAAACAGGCTGATGCCACCGGCTGGATGGCGATGTTCGCGCTGAACATGACCGCGATGGCGCTGGAACTGTGCGCCGAAGACCCCGACTACGAAGACATGGCGATCCAGTGCTACCTGCAGTTCCTGTCCATCGCCGAGGCCATCGCCGGCAAGGGCGAGACCGACACCCCGTCGCTGTGGGACATGGAGGCCGGTTTCTTCAAGGACCTGCTGGTCTGCCCCGACGGCGCAGTCCACTACATCGACGTCTACTCCTGGGTCGGGCTCATTCCACTGTTCGCGACCGAGGTCATCGACCAGCGGCTGCTGCAGAAGGCACCACGTTTCCGCGCGATGCTGCGCCAGAACAAGGGCGGCCTGTTCCGCGGCAGCTATATCTGCGCCTGCCCGGACTGGGAAAACGAACGCGGCGAGCACCTGCTTTCCCTGGTCGATCACTCGATGTTGCCGCGCATACTGCACCGGCTGCTCGATGAGGCGCAGTTCCTGTCCCCCTATGGCGTGCGCGGCGTCAGCAAAGTCCACGAGACGCACAGAGACCTCGGGTATATCCCGGGGATCGGCCGCGCGATGATCGAGTACGTGCCCGGTGAGTCGAACAGCGGGTTATTCGGCGGCAACTCGAACTGGCGCGGCCCGGTCTGGCTGCCGACCAATTACTCGTTGATCCAGGCGATCGAGAAGTTTTATCGCTTCCTCGGCCCTGAGTTCACCGTCGAGGCCCCGTGCCTCGACGGCCGGCGCGTCAACCTGCGCGAGATCGCCAACCTGCTCTCCGAGCGACTGGTCGATCTCTACCGTCGCGACGATGAAGGGGTGATCCCGGCGCTGCGCCGCGACAGCCCGTTCCAGGACGACCCGGCGTGGCAGGGCCTGGCATTCTACTACGAGTACTTTCACGGTGAGACCGGGCAGGGCCTGGGTGCCGCGCACCAGACCGGCTGGACCGGCTTGCTGGCCAACCTGGTGATGCGCCGCTACCAGAAGGACATCACGCCATGGAGCGGCCGCGATGCCGGCGAGCAGGCCTCGTGGGTCGACGAGCTGGCGTGAGCATTCCCCGGCCGATCGACACAGCCGCATAGAGTATGAGGTCGCATTAAGCCCATATTGCCGGATTTCCCCTTGCATCCTCAGCGCGCCCACCGACCGCAAGATCGCCTTTAGGTGGGGGTTTCCACCTGAATCCCAGCTGCAAAGCCGCGTCACAGCGGGTTTTTTTGGCACCTTCACCCCCACAGCCCGAGCGAATCCCCGCCGCGTCAATGGATGATGCAGCCTTGTGAATGAGCTCGTCATGGATTGGTCAGTCGAACAGGCCCGGCGGGGGCGGCGCCCGGCAAGGCGGCCGCCTCGGTGCTTGGGGCTCAGCCCCTTTCGCATCCAGGTGGGTGAGGATCCTGGCGATAACGTGGGGATGTTCAATACAGGCAATTGGCAGCGCGCCGCGGCATGCGGGGCGAGTCTC
>CBFCWF010000182.1:0-8431 GCA_965601425.1 uncultured Chromatiaceae bacterium
TACCGCGCGGCGACGTGCCGGAGCTACTCGGGGCAAGTGACCGCCATTCGCGCCGCGTCGTTGCCGCCTTGATTGAACGCGGTGTCGTCGTCTCGCAAAGCACGCGCGCACCGTTGCGCCTCGCCTTCCCGGCCAAGCTGGCATCACGCTGGATGCCGGGACTGTTTCCGGAACAACACTAGGCCTCGAACTGCGGCAGAGATTGCGAGCATCATCGCCGAACTGAAGGTTGTTCATACGAGACCTATTCGTTCCCGTCGGACCGCAGATACCTGTCAAAGAACATTCGGACCAGGTCTGACCGGGTGACCATACCCACCACGTGCCGCTCGCCGTTGCAAACGAGTACGCGTTTGACACGATGCTGCTTCATCAGCTGGAGAACATCGTCAACGTAGTGATCCGGCGACGTGCACACAACATCCCTTACCATGTGGTCCGCGACAGGATCTTCCGGACCCTCAAGTTCGGCGTGGTGTGCAAGATGGCCAAACATGGATTCCAGTGTCTGCCAGAGATTGTGTGTCGGATGATGGGCAGGCACGCCCAGTCCACGCAGGAAATCCGCTTCTGTGATGATCCCAACCAATTGTTCATCGCTGTCGACCACCGGAAGGCCGCTGATGCGCTGGGTGACCATCAGGTGAGCGGCGTCGGACATCGTGGTCTGCTCGCGGGCAACCAGTACCGGGTGACTCATGATGCGCGACACCTTCAACGATTCGGTCGCGCGCTGGCCGGCGAAATATTGCGCCCTTTCTGCAAGCGTCATCAGATCGTTGACCTCGATGTCCATGAATGTATCCATGCTTTGCAAGGCGCGCTCATAATCCTCTCGGACAGCCTTGTGCGTTGTCGGCTTATCGCCCATCGGCGTTCTCCATCAACGGTGTACCTTCCGCGGCGGGTGGCGCCGGCGCCTGCGAGTCTGCACCGACTGACCAGGCCGCCGGATAGCGCCGCCAGGCAAATGGCGCATTGAACAGCAAAGCCACCAGCAGGATCGTGATTGCATTCAGCATGACGGGAGTGATCACGAACTGATAGCCAAGCTGGTGCACGGCATCACCACCGAGCACTGCACCGAGGGCAGTCGCCCCGCCGGGTGGATGGATGCAGCGCAGATAGTGCATCGCACCGATCGCCAGCGCGACGGCGATGGCGGCCGCCAGCATGGGGTTGGGGATCAGCTTGACGCACGTGACCCCCACAATCGCCGACACGAGGTGTCCACCGAATACCGACCACGGCTGAGAAAGCGGGCCGTGCGGCACGGCGAATAACAAGACGGCTGAAGAGCCCATGGAAGCGATGATGCTGGCGCTGCCCGCCAACCCGAGTTGCGACTGACTGACCAGCGCGACCCCAAGGATGCCCACCAGCCCGCCGGCCGTCGACACCCATTTCTCCGTATTCGTGGAGAGATCGTGTCCAATCCCCGCCCATCTAAGCAGGCCTGCCAATACGGATCTCACGTGTGATGTTCCTTCAGTCTCGACGCCTCTGATGCATCGTATTGGTGCACATTAGATTTTGACAAACGAATTTTATTGGCTATTGATATCGTATATTTCGATATTTTCCGCAGGAGCGCACCATCATGGACGTCGATCAGGCCCGGACGTTTCTCGCCATCGCGGCACACGGCAGTTTCCTCGAGGCCGCCAAGCGGATTCACGTCACCCAGTCGACGGTCAGCGCGCGCATTCAGAACTTGGAATCGGAGCTGGGCGCCCAGTTGTTCATACGCAATCGGTCTGGCGCCACCCTCACTGCCGCCGGGCGTCGGTTCATGCAACATGCCAAATCGCTAGTCTTGACGGTCGAGCAGGCCCGTCACGATGTCGGGCTCCCGAGCCGTTACCGGGCCACGGTACGGATCGGCGGTCGCATCGCACTATGGGAAGACTTCTTGCCCAGCTGGGTTGGATGGATGCGCAGATCCGCATCCGATGTGTCTATCCGTAGTGAGATTGGATTCGAAGAAGACCTCATGCGACGCCTGGTCGAGGGCACCCTGGACATCGGTGTCATGTACACGCCCAGTCACGCGCCCGGTCTGATCGTCGAGCACCTGTTCGACGAGACCCTGGTCATGGTCAGCACGGATCCCGAAACACGCTGGCCGGGCGACGACTATGTGTATGTGGAATGGGGGCCTGGCTTCTACGCAAAACACCAGGAAAGCTATCCGGATCTCGCGCGACCGCCGCAGGTCGTCAATATTGGCTGGCTGGGCGTCCAGCTGATTCTCGCTAATGGCGGCTCCTGTTTTCTGCCGATTCGCATGGCCCGTTCGCTGATCGAAGCCGGCAAACTGTACCTAGTCACGTCGGCCCCCGAGTTTCCTCATCCCGCCTACATGGTCTTTCCGCGTGAATCCGATAGCGAGGTCCTGCAGCAGGCGATCGAGGGCCTGCGAGAACTCGCCCAAAAGGAGCAGGCGCAGAATCCCTAGTGGGCCACCACGCGCGCCTGTGTTTCGCCAGTGGCCAGGTCGACCTGCAGCTGCACGACGCATTACTCGTGGTGGGGTTCGACGGGTGTCGGGTCGTCAGCACAACACTCTCGTCGCTGACGAAATTTCCGAACTGAAGCGCCCATGCCAACGGGATTTCACTGCTTGCCAGATGCTCGATCTCTTCTTTCAACACCTCGTGGAACTTTGGGGTTCCCCAAGCTCGAGCCGATTTCGCCAACCTCATCTGTGCTCCCCCTGACCGCTGGCGTTGGTTTGCGCAGGTCAGTCGACAACCGCATGAGAATTGCCGAATACGCTTTCATCTATTTCAGATTGGGTACGCTGCTCGCCGGTGCCATATTCGATGGCTCAATCCGATGTCCGCTCAGCCATCGCCAACGCTTCCAGTTGGTCAGTGTTTACGTCTGACACCACGCCCTCCTTAGCCACACGGCCAAGTGCGGTATGCTTTCAAGCGATCGTCGAACCCGAACGAATCACGTCGAATGCACTCAGTGCTCGCCCTTCGTACGGAGCAGCCCCGCCAGGCGGTTACCCTGCTTCTGCGGGCCGCCGCGCGGGAACAGGCGATGAAGGTAACGGTTCGAACCTCTGTCGGCGTCCCGCAGTTTGCGGAAGTGCCGGATCATGTCGCGTACACTGGCTTGTGAGCCATGGCGGGCATAGTGCTTGCGCAGGTAACGAATGACCTCCCAGTGCTCATCACCGAGTGTAAGATCCTCGCGGTCGGCCAAAGTCTTGGCGAAAGCTTCGGACCAATCGGCTGGATCCACCAGATATCCCTCACTGTCGGTTAGGACATCGCGGCCACCAACCTCAAGCACCCGGGTTGTCATGCCGGCATAAGCATTGCTGCCAGCCGGAAACAGGCCCGGCAGTCCGGTCGAGTCGTCGGGAGATTGGGTGATAGACCAGAGTTCGATCGAGATTTCGCCGGCGAGGCGACCGTGGAACCGCTCCACACCGGACACCAGCACCTTACCGCTCCCGGGCGCCAGGTCGAACACCGCCACGCCCGAGCGATCCGTCAGAACCGGCCCGACGGGTGCCCCGTCAGCATCCATCTGCAGCACCACCGGTGTCCGCTTCAAGGGCTCGTGCCCGTGTTTCATTGCAACGCGTACTGAAATCACTTCCTACCTACCCCCTGCCGAACGCTCGGCGAACACACCCGAATCACAGCTGCAAAATCGGGGAACCTGTGCGTCAATTTAGGACCAGCGTTTGGATCAATAAAGCGAATTTAGTCGAACGTTTATATCGACTTCTCCGATATTCAGGTATCGCGGTTCGCGGCATGGAGGCGGTTTCGGTTGGAAGGATGTGATCGCGCTTGCTGATATTGCCCGAGATACCTGCATCGACGCAGCGATCCGACCCTATGAAGATGCCGGCATCAGCGGTCTATGCGCCGAGCGTCGCCGGGAACTTGCAATTCAAGCCATGTGCGGCTTGGACCGACGTTCGATTGTTTCTTATGCGCTCCAAGATCCACAGGATTAGATTTGGCGGCATCCCGCCGGTCTTAACGCCGCTCGCATCCAAGTCGGCGGAGTTTGCCAGGAGTTCTCAAAGACCTTCTTCCGCACTGAAACGCATCATGGTGAATTCCGTTCGCCGACATTTCCGGGTAGCAAGTCGCTATCTAAGGTCTCTGATCTACGCCTGCGTACGACCTCGCGCTGTCCCGCTTGCAAGAAATCCTTGCCGATTGTCTTGACAAGATCACGACAGCCAGTTCCCTTTCAAAGGTACTTTTTAAATGCACCAGCGGTTACTGCCATGCTGAGCGCGAAAAGTGCCGCAAACGGCAACACCATGAAGCTGGGATGCAGGCTGAATGGCAGTGCCAGATAGATCACCCAGCTCGATACCAGCAAAGGCATCGCCGATCGCTTTGACCAGTGATAGACAAACGAGCTTTTCCTGCCCCCTCCCCAGCGCCGCAGGTCCCGCTTCACGAAACCGTCGACCAGCGCCACGAGACTGAAGAGCACAAAGACCGGCATTGCCACCTAAGACTGGCTGCTCTGCAACCTGCTCTAACCATTCTCCCATGTTCACCAGTTTAAACATGGCGGGCCGATCTGGCCCGCCTAACAGCGGAAGTCAGAGTCGCTTACCGCCGCCGAGATGAGTTTTGCGCTCCCTCATATCGTCTAGCTGGACGCGCTGCTCATCTGTCAGCACGGCTTTCATCGCATGACGCTGACGGGCTCGCAATACGATCATGTTGGCTTTCAGATCGCCCTGTTTGTCGGCAATGCTGCGTACCGCGGCTTCATCGAAGTCGGTCTTTCCAGCCAGGTTTTTCAGTTGGACCCGATTCTCCCGCATCTGTTCGCGCAGCTTGACCATCTGCTGCCGGGAGTCGTCAAGGATGGCTTTGGTATCTGCGCGCTGCTGCTCAGTCATGTCCAGCCGATCGGCCAGGCGTTCCAGGTTTGGCCCCCTGCGGCCATCGTGTTTACCGTGCATCATGTGATGGCCGGCACGTCCGCAACCCGGGCCGTCGGCGAAGGGCTTGGCGGATACCACGGTGACGAGGCCGACGGCGCTGACGACCAACGTCATCGCCAATAGGGATCTGGTGAGCTTTTTCATAACGTAATCTCCTGTCGAGAAATTTTCAAACAGCACCCTGCTGTCAACACCAAGGCTAATCGACTCGCCTGTCAGCTTGGGTACGCTCCGTGTAAAGCTATGTAAATCTTCGTCTCTTCAAGGTGTACCGGTGGACACGACCTCCCAGCTGCCATCGAGATTTCGGCATGCCGTGCCATAGGCGCGTTCCGTGTTGCCGCCGATCCTGACCTCCTGTTGGAACTCGCGGCAATATCGGCCCGTGGTGCTGGTGCCGTCACGCAGCACAGTCACGTCCCCGGAGGCGCCACCTTCGTGCCAGACGATTGTTTCCCCAATCGCGGCACCGGTCGCCCTGACCTGGGCGGCTTCGTGTTCGCGTTGCTGTTGCTCGTTCAGGTTGTCGAGGAGCTTCAGCGTGATCGCCGTAAACGACAGCCACTTGTAGGCATCGTCGTCACCGCGATGCCAACCATACCCGCGGTACCAGCGACCATGCGGTCGCACTATCCTGATATCACGATAGTGACGGATGCGGTCCGGTCGGACGACCCGGGGCGGCCCTCGATGGATGACAACAGCCGGTCGGTGGGTCGGGTGTCTCTCGACCCCTTTTTCGGGAGGACCGTCATCGTGGGGCGGCACCGCGGACACAGGGTCCAACCCCGTTGCCGCGATGAGACCAAGGGCACCTGCCGATAGCGTTGTAACAAAGTTTCGGAATCGCGATTTCATGGCCAATCTCCCTGCCCGACATCGTCGGGCTATCCACATTACAGAGCGCGCCATGGCCGCAGGTAAGACGAGGTGAGCCGGTGTAAAGATATGTAAATGCTTCGCGGATGGCTGTATCCATACGAGGCGCCTGTGGCACCATCAGTTGATCGTTTAGGACCGACCCCGATGAACCGAATACTGTTGGCGGATGACGATATCGAGCTGTGTGAGATGCTCCAGGAGTACCTGGAGGCGGAAGGCTTTCAGATCGAGGCCGTGCACAACGGCGAGGACGCATTGGAGCGGGCTCGATCAAACGCCCATGATTTACTCGTACTCGATGTGATGATGCCGAAACGCAACGGCTTCGATGTCTTGCGTGACTTGCGCCTGAGTTCTCTGATACCGGTTCTCATGCTGACGGCACGCGACGAGGATGTCGACAGCATCGTCGGTCTCGAGTTGGGTGCGGATGATTACGTACCCAAGCCCTGTAATCCAAGGGTCCTGGTGGCGAGGATCCGGGCCGCACTCCGCCGCGCGCAGGCGTCGGCCGGAGACGGCTCGGCTCACGCACAGCCCGACGTACTCACACTCGACGATCTGCAAATGCACACGGGCTCTCGCTCCGTTGTGGTCGATGGTGAACCGATCCCCATGACCAGCACCGAATACAGCGTGCTTGAGGTGCTGCTCCGAGAGGCCGGCCATGTAGTCTCCAAAGCGGATTTGTCAGAGCGCGCCTTGGGCAGACAACTCACGCGGTATGACCGCAGTATCGATATGCACCTCAGCAGCTTGCGCAAGAAGCTGGGACCGCTGCCCAATGGCACAGAGCGCATCAAAACGGTGCGCGGCGTGGGTTATCAGTACACGTCATCGTGAAGACAGTCATGATGCATCGGTTGGTCTGGAAGATCTTTTTTTCCTTTTGGCTCTCGCTGATTATTTTCGCCGGGGCCAGTCTCACAGTGGCTTCGCTCTTTGTCGAACATGCGCGCAGCGAAGATGCCAACCAGAGCCCTCGTGATCGCCTGAAAGGATACCTGGAGGAGGCGCGCGTCGTTGCAGTCAACGACGGTGTCGAAGGTCTTTCCGCCTGGCTGGAGAAACTCGACCGACGCGAGGTGATTCCGATATTGTTGATCGATGCGCAAGGCAGAGATTTGCTCGACCGTCCGGTATCCGAGCACATCGCCGATCGCATCGAGCGACGCCGGCATCCGGCCCAACGTGGCATTGTTCAGACAGCCGAAGGTACTGAATACAATTTGGTGCCGGACTTCCGCGCGGTGACGCTAAACCGGGTATTGACCAGGCCGCGCGTCGTCGCCTTCCCGCTGATCGCCGCAGCAGTCATTAGCGGCCTGGTGTCCTTTTTTCTGGCCCGGTACCTGAGCCAGCCGATTCGACGACTCAGTCGTGCAACCAGGCAGTTCGGCTCGGGCGACCTTGCCATGCGGGTGGCGCCTTCCCTGGGTGGTCGTCGTGATGAGGTCGCCGAGCTTGCCCACGACTTCGATCACATGGCGGAGCAGCTGCAAGCCCTCATCGCCGCACAGCGCCAACTTCTGAGCGACGTCTCACACGAGCTTCGCTCGCCCCTGGCACGCCTACAGGTTGCACTGGGGCTGGCAAGACAACGCGGACCGAATCAGCCGTTCCCTGAGCTGGATCGCATCGAACGCGAGGCCGAACGCCTCAATGACCTGATCGCACAACTCCTGTCGCTGGCGCGCCTTGAATCCGACGCTGGATTGCCGCGCACTGAATGTGTCGATCTCGCCGCCCTCGTGGCCGAGATCGCCGAGAGCGCGGATTACGAGGTCAGTGCCTCCAAGCGCGGCGTTCACGTTGTCGCCAGTATCCCGGCGCACATCGAGGCCAATCCGACACTGTTGCACAGCGCGTTGGAAAATGTTGTGCGTAACGCGGCCAAATACACCGCGGAGGGCACCGGCGTCGAGGTCTCGCTCTCGACGGATGGGCAGCGCGCGGGCTGGGTGCTCGTACAGGTACGTGATCAGGGCCCCGGCGTCCCGGACGATATGTTGGCTAGATTGTTTGACCCCTTCGTGCGGGTCGGTGATGCCCGGGATCGGGCGAGCGGTGGCTACGGCTTGGGTCTAGCAATCGCCAAACGTGCGATTCAACTTCACGGCGGTGAGATAATGGCTCGCAATCACGCGGAAGGGGGGTTGGCTGTTAGCATACAGCTTCCGACCGACCGGATTCGATCGAACAGCTAGCTGCCCGCACCTGGCAACCGTGCCGCTGGCGCTCAATTCGCCGTGCGCCGCATTCGTTTGTCGGCGCGAAGATCCCACGAAAGGCGGGCCTGGTTGATCAACAAAACTGGCCAGCATAGCCGCGCTTTGTCCCGCGTCGGACAACTTCGAAACATGCTCCCCGGCCATCTGCCGTGGGTAACAGCCTTGCCCCGGAATCAGAGACAGATTTGGCGCGGAATACGCGGCGAGCGCCAGAGGAGTGACAAGAAAAATCTCGTTTCAGGCACTTAATCGCCCGAATCGATTTGGGGGTATCTGTGGGGCGTACTTGGCATTTCGCATTTTAAACCATTGATTTATAGGGCAATGTGTTTGTCGCTGCCTCCCCTGATCAACGCTTGATGCTCAAAGCGTTCCC
>CBFCWF010000183.1:0-8358 GCA_965601425.1 uncultured Chromatiaceae bacterium
ACCATCATGGCAGGAAAGGCAAAGCTTTGAACTGCCGCCAGGCTGGTCCAGTTGGGTACCGGCACGACCGGCGACACGAACGCGAACTTCGGTTGACGGGCCGTGTCGTAGATCCCCCAGTGTGCGCCTGCCTGACCCTCCAGCGCGCTTTTCCACGGCTGGTCGAATGCCTCCATGATGTAGTAGACCATCCCTTCGCGTGCCGCGGCGGCGAGAAAGCGACGCAGGAAACGGGCCTGGTTGGCGGGGGTGGCCACTGCATCGTGCAACATCCGGCCGTGGCTCGGCCAGCCCACCTCGGTGATGACGATCGGTTTTTCCGGATAGGCATCCCGCAGCTGCCGGTAGCGCAGCAAGGCGTAATCCACCGCGGCATCAAGCGCCACGCCTTCCCAATAAGGCAGGAGGTGCACCGCAATGAAATCCACGGCGTCAACCAGTTCCGGATGGTCCAGCCACAGGTGCCAGGGTTCGGCGGTACTGACGGGGACCGTGACGGATTGCTTGACCCTACGGATATGCGCGGCGACCTGCGTGATCGTCTGATCCTCGCGATAGACCGCTTCATTGCCGACGATGATGCGCACCACCGGGTCGCGATTCTCGTGGTAGACGCGCAGCAGCCGCTCCACCTCGGCCGTGTTGAAGTCGGCCTGGTCGTTCAACCAGGCGCCGAGCGTCACGGTCAGGTCATGCGCGGCGGCCAGGCGCGGGACCTCGGCCATCGTCGCTTGCACTGTGTAGGTCCTCACCCCACGCACGTCGCGGGACAATAGCGCCAGGTCCGCATCGATCTCAGCGTTCGACGGGAACTCCCCGATGGTTGGATCCTGGTCACCGCGAATCGGCGAGAAAGAGACGCCGGCGACCTGCGCCGGCCACGGGGGCTCGATGTCGGGTCGGTTGACAAGCCACCACAACAACAACGACAGCACGCCCATCGAGAGCACGATGGCGAGGTTGGAGCGGGTCATCGGACCTGATCTGCGTGGTCGCAGCGCGCCGCGCGGCTGCGTGGTGCAAAAGCCCGTGAAGCGGGAGACTTCTCGTCGGTAGCAAGCCTCAAGGTCCGATCCTCGAAATAATGTGCGCGGCCACACGGTCGCTATGGGCACGGGCCGCGAATGATAGCTTCTACGCCAAATGCGCGTGGCGCGCTATCTTTAGGGTTGAGTCCGGGTAAGCCAGGCCGAACACCGGCGCGAACCTCGACCTGCGACGCGGCGTGCGCCGTTTAGCATTGGACCGTCGGAGGTGCGGCGATGTTTCAAATCGACAGGCAGTTGGCGCAAACGCGTTACCAGCGGCTCGCGACGCAGTACGACTATGCGACGCGGCGCATCGAACCCGTCCGCAGGCTGGCCATAGACGCGCTTGGCCTGGAGCCCGGGCAGCGTGTGCTCGACGTCGCCTGTGGCACTGGCAAGAGCTTCCGCCTGTTGCGCGAGGCCGTCGGTCCGGACGGTGTCGTGGTCGGCGTCGAGCAGTCGCCGGAGATGTTGCGGCGGGCCCGTCAGCGGGTGAGTGCGGCCGGCTGGGACAATGTCAGGCTGGTCGAGTCGAGCATCGAGTCGGCCGACCTGGTCGGGCCTTTCGACGCCGTGTTGTTCATCTACACCCAGGACGTGCTGCAGTCGGAGGCGGCGCTCGCACGGATCTTCGCGGCGACACGGCCGGGCGCGCGCGTGATATCGACCGGCCTCAAGCTTTTTCCCTGGTATCTCGGTCCCGCCAATGCGTGGCTGCTCGCGATTTCCTATCCGTACTTCACGACTTTCCGGGGTCTCGACAAACCTTGGGCGCTGCTTGCGCGCCACCTGGACCTGCACGATGTGCGTGCGACGTTCGGCGGCAGCGGCTATATCGCGCAAGGGACGCGGCGCTGACATCCCCAGTACCCTTTTCATCGTGTTGCGTTCTCGGTGCCCATCGCGGTCTCCCAGGTCTCTGCGGGCGTCGTGAACAGCGACGGTTCCGCCATCTGGCCGCCGCCGGGCGGGGGCCAGCCGAGTAGCTTGCTGGCGTGCACACAACGTTGCTCGAGGTCCGCCGGGCTTGTGCCGCCCAGGTGGACGATGCCGAAACGGTAATCACCGAGCCACTTGAAGTCCCGTTGCACCTGGGTGCGTGATTTGGGGAATCGCAACAGCAGCGCGTCCGGGAAGGCGCCGCGGAACGCGCGTCGTGCGGCCGTTGTCGGCATCGCGACGCGCGCAGCTGGATCGAAGCTGCGGTACACGAAGCTGGACGCGCAGGCCGCCGTCGGCTCGCGCGTAGGTACGGATGCCGGATCGATGCCGTGGCTCAAGGCCAATGTCATTTCGTGCAGGTTCCGGCCGTCGACACGGGCATAGAGATCGGAGAACTGGGCGGCCAGTCGTGGGTTGAACTCGATGACCTTCAGCTGGCCCGTCCGTTCTTCGAGCACGAACTCCATGTTGAAGAAGCCGTGACTGAAACCGACCGCTTCGAGAAAACGCTGTGCGATGGCCTCGGCCCTGTCCTGGACCCCCGCCGGGAGACGACTCGGATAGTCCCAGCGCATGAAGGCGCTGGTACCCGGGTACATGGCGGCGTCGACAATGCCCAGGCGGCGCACGCCACCACCGAAGCTGTAGCCGTCGAGACAATACTGGCGACCTTGCAGACAGGCCTCGAGCATCAGGCTGTGCGCGGTGCCCGCTTCCGGCAGACGCTTGCGCACGACGGCTTCGAAGGGTTGTATGAGGCGCTGGATGATCCACAGCTCGTGCCGACTGAACCGCGTATGCTTGTACAGTGCCTGCGGACTGTGCATCGTCCGGGCCAGCACAGAGAAGGCGGCCTTGACGGGCTTCACGAAGACCGGGTAGCCAATGTCGCCCGGAATGTCGGCGTCGTAGTCTGCCTCCAGTCGGCGAAACGGGATATTGGCCTCGGGTGCGACGCGGTCCAGTACCCGTCGTGCAAACAGCTTGTGCTGACAGGCGAGCACGGCCTCCACCGGTGTGCCGGGCCAGCCTGCCTGTTCCGCGACCAGGGCGGCGCACAGTGCGCCGAACTGTTCGTGGTTGCTCGTCACCGCGGCCGCGCCATGCAGCCTGGCGCGCAACGCTGCCAGACGGCTGAATCGCTCCATATCGAACCAGGCCAGCCGAGCACTGTCCGGAAAGCGGAACAAATCGAAGCCCGCGTGCAGTTGAGGCCATTGCCGCGCCAGTCTGCGAAACGCAATCCGGTCCCAGTCGTAGCGAAAAAGCACCAATGTCTTGTTGCGTTTCACGGCGTGTCCAGTTGATCGGCCCGGCAGGCTGCCGAATGGGTTGTCATCGGCGAGCGACCTCGTAAGGCTATCACGACCGCTCAGGCGGATAGCGCGTTCGGCAACCGCGCATTGGTCGGGTTTTTGCCGCCGCATACGCTTGTCCATTCTTGCGAAAGACAATGTCGTGACGCAAACTCCCTGGCAATCGCACCGCGTTGCAGCGGGTGCGCTGTCGTGTCTCTCGGCCGCCTCCTAACTGGTGCAGGTGAACTCCATGATTCAACGTCCTGACGTGCCCGATGCGGCGAAAGCCGTTGCCCAGTACCGGCAGCATGCGGGTGACTACGACACGTCGGCGCAGCGCACGATGCGGTTGCGTGTGCGCACGATCGAGAAACTCGGACTGCGTCCCGGCGACCGTGTTCTGGACGTAGCCTGTGGTACGGGACTCAGTTTTCCGCTGCTGCGCGAAGCGGTCGGTGCACACGGCGCGGTCATCGGTATCGATGTCAGCCCAGACATGATGGACCTGGCGCGGCGGCGGGTGGTGCACGCCGGTTGGCAGAATGTCACGCTGCTGGAGGCACCCGTCGACTCGGCCGGCATACCCGGGCCGCTCGATGCCGTCCTGTTCAACTTCACCCACGATGTCATGCGCTCCACCGCCGCACTCGCGCGGATCTTCGCTGCAACCGCCCCGGGTGCGCGGGTCGCCATCGCTGGCATGAAATACCTGCCCTGGTGGATGGCGCCGCTCAACGTGGTGGTGCGGGCCAAGGCACGCCCCTACATGACCACGTTCGAAGGCCTTGAAGCGCCATGGAACCTGACATTGCCTTACCTCTCCGGATTCAGATGGACGCCAGCGCTGTTCGGCATCGCATACATCGGCTGGGGCAGGGTACGTGAGGTGGAAAATGCCTAGACTATCGATTGATGTCCTGTCTTCCGGCGATCGACGGGCGTCGATCTTCGTTGCAACCGGGCCATCCGGGCCCACGAACTGACAGGGGCGCACGATTGGAACATCCGCGAACACAGGGCAGCCGGTGGCTGCTCGTGACAAAGGTCATGCTGGCACTGCTGCTGCTCAATTTCCTGACCAGCTTCGCCAACGTGTGGTCGACGCCCTATATCCAGCCGGCCATGCGCATCGGTGCGGATTTCGTCGCCTTGTGGCTTGTCCTGCTGCTGCTCGTCGCGCTGTCCGGGCGTGTCGGACCGCGCGCCGTCCGGTGGTTGGCCGTTCTTTTCACGCTGTTCGTAATCGGTCGCTACATCGAGGTAACGGTACCGGCCTGGTTCGGGCGCAAGGTGAACCTGTACTGGGACGCCCAACACCTGCCGACCTTTCTCGATGTCGCGAGCCAGGAGTACGCCTGGTGGCAGCTGCTCGGCTTCGTGGCCGCGTTCGTCGGTGGACTTTGGCTGCTGGCCCGCCTGATCCAGGCCTGTATCCAGGTCCTGGCGCGACATGCGGCGCCCTACGCGCTGCGTTCGCCGGCCGCCTGGGTCGTTACCGCCGGGCTCGTTGGCCTGGTGGGAGCCGGTCTGATCAAGGTCGAAGCCGCAGGGCCATACGTGGCGGCGCCCGCATTCCCGGTCTTCCAGCGCCAGTCGCATCTTTTGGCGGCCGCGTTCTTCCCGGACCGCTTTCGGTCGGAGCTGCCGGCATCGCCATCGCTCGAATCGGATCTGCAGGCGCTCCGCGGGGCCGAGGTCAAGGTGGTGTTCCTCGAGTCTTACGGGGCCGCGACCTATGAGCGCGACGACCTGTTCCAGGCCATTCACCCCGGCCGGGAGAAGCTCGAACGGGCGGCCACTGCACAGGGCCGCCAGGTGTTGTCCGCATTCGTCAAGGCAGCCGCTTTCGGGGGTGCCTCGGACCTGTCCCACCTGAGCTTTCTGTCCGGCATCGACCTGACCGATCCGATTCGGCACGATTTGCTCATCACGACCAGTCGGCCCACGATACTCGATACCTTCGAACAGGCCGGCTACCGCACCATCGGCTGGTATCCGGCGATGAGCTGGGATTGGCCCGAAGTGTCGTTCTACGGCTTCGATCACTACCACGACGCGCTCAGCCTGGATTACCGCGGTCCCAAGTTCGGCCTGTGGTGGCTACCCGATCAGTTTTCGATGGCACGCGCCGACGAGATGTATCCGCCGGAACCCGAAGGCAAGCCGCGCTTCCTGTTCTTCCCGACGATTACGACGCACATTCCGTTTCGCCCCACACCACCGTACCAGGTCGACTGGTCGCTGGTCACGACCGACAAGCCCTACGCGGACGCGGCGATCGAAAAGGCGATGGCCGAAGGGATCGACTGGCACGGGCTGTTCCAGGGCTATATCAATAGTTTCAACTACACATTCGAATGGCTGACCGGTTATCAAGCGCTGCCGGCGTCGCGCGAGTCGCTGATGATCCTGATCGGTGATCATCAGCCGGCCGGTGGCATCACGGGGCCTGGCGCGACCTGGAACGTCCCGGTGCATATCATCACCAGCAATGCGACGATCGCCGAGCGCCTGCGGTTGCTCGGCTTCAGCGATGGCATGAATCCGCCGCAGCTGTCGCTCGGCCATATCAGCGAACTGCCGCTGCTGCTGTTGGCGGTGTTCGACAGCGGCGGGCCGGCGGTTGCTCAGGCGGTGGGCGGTTAACGCGCTTGCCGGGCGCCCCGGCAGTCGGTGTCAGACGCGAGGGATCAGACGATGACTCGGATCGGCGCCGTTTCGGCCGACCGCGCCTCGACCTGACCGATGACGGCGGCGTGCGGGTAGCCCAGGGCGTGCAGCTCGTCGAGACAGGCGGTTGCCCTGTGCGCGGGCAACGAGGCCAGCAGTCCGCCTGCGGTCTGGGGGTCGAACAACAGTGGATAGCGTGCATGGTCGGCCAGGCTGTCGACATCGCGTACCGCCCGGCGCAGGCGCACGTTCTGTGGTTGCAGCGATGACAGGATGCCTGCTGCGACGGTCTGTTCGGCGCCGTCGAGCAGCGGCACGGCCGCGAGTTCGAGGCGTACATCGGTATCGGATGCGCGTGTCATCTCGACCAGGTGCCCGAGCAGACCGAAGCCGGTCACGTCGGTGCAAGCCGTTGCCCCCTGCCGGTGCAGACAGGACGCGGCAGCCTGGTTGGAAACCAGCATGGACTGGATCGCTGCGTCCACCCAGCGCCCCTTGGCCTTGCCGCGCATGTCGGCGGCGAACAGCGTACCTGTACCGATAGGCTTGGTCACGATCAGCGCATCACCAGGTTGCATGCCCCCCTTGCGCAGTAGGGCGTCCTTCGCGATCAGTCCATTGACGGTCAGGCCGAAGGCGAGTTCGGCGCCTTCGCTCGAATGCCCGCCGGCGAGCACGGCCCCGGTCGGTGCCAGCGTATCCAGCGCGCCGCTCATGACCTCGGACAAAGTCTGCTCGACGATCTGTTCCCGGCCGTAGGGCACGGTGGCGATGGCCAGCGCGGACTGTGCCTCGGCGCCCATCGCGAAGATGTCGCCGAGGGCATGATTGGCGGCAATCCGGCCGAAAGTGTAGGGGTCGTCGATGAAGGCGCGGAAATAATCCACGCTCTGCACCATCACCTTGCCGGGCGGCACCTCGAAGGCCGCAGCGTCATCCGGTGAATCCAGGCCGATCAGCACATCGTCACGGCGCTGCGCCGGCAGACGGTTGATGACCCGGCTGAGTACTGTGCTGCCGACCTTTGCGCCGCAGCCGCCACAGCGCATCGCCAGCGTGGAAAGCTCGCGAACCGCTTCTGCGTCGGCGACGCGGCCCAGTTGCGGTCCGGTCTCCTGCGCCATCTCCGGCAGCGCGTTGAAACGCCGCATGAAACGCCGGTCGATCCAGTCCTTCCAGGTCCACAGCAGCCGGCCTTCCCACGACCAGTTGCCGCGTGAGGCCACGGCATAGGTGTCGCCGGTACTGATCAGGCCGAGAAAGTGCTTCTGCGGACGGTAGGGCCTGAGCGGCCGGCCGGCCGCGGCGCGACGCAGGTTGGCGGTCAGTATCGGGCCCTGGCGCACCGCGAACACGCCCGACTTGGGCCGCGGATCGGGCATCGCAGCCACGTCACCGGCGACGAATATGTCCGGGTGCGAGACCGAGCGCAGCTCGCGGTCGACGACAATGAATCCCTCGTCGTCGACGCCGAGGCCCGACTTGCGCGGCCATTCCGGCGCGGCGGCATAGGTCACCCAGAGCACCGCATCGGCGGGGCGGAAACCGGCGCTTGCGACACGGACACCATCCGGTTCGACCGCAACCACCCTGCTGTCGAGTTGCACCACGATGCCGCGCTCGGCGAGCACGCGCGAGAAACGACGCCTGACACCGGCGTTGTGCGTTGGCAGAATCTCCGGCCCGTCGGTGAGCAGCGCATAGTGCAGGCGTGCCACGTCGTCGCCCTGCTCGCGCAGCAGTCCCTGCAGCCGATGCTGGGTGGACAGCGCCAATTCCACGCCGCCGGCGCCGCCGCCGACGACGAGCAAACGGAAGTCGCCCTGGCTGTTCAGCACGCGTTGTTGCAGCGCCTGCCAGTCCTGCAGCCAGCGGTCGATCGGCTTGACGGGCAGGGCGTGCTCGAGCGCGCCGGGTACGTCGATAGTCCGCGGGCGCGAACCGGTGTTGATCGACAGCAGGTCGTAATGCACCGGTGGGCGCCCGGGCACCAGGACCGTGCGTTCGTCCGGATCGATGCCATCGACCTCGCCATGGTAGAGCCGAGCACCGGCAAAACGTGCCAGGGGGCCCAGATCGATGTGCACATCGTCGTAGTCGTAATGGCCGGCGACGTAACCGGGCAGCATGCCCGAGTAGGGCGTGTGGATGTCACGCGTGACAAGGGTCAGGCGTACCCCGGGCATCGGTTTCATGCCGAACATGCGCAGCACCGAGACGTGCGCGTGCCCGCCGCCGACAAGGACGATGTCTTTGACGACCGGCGTATCCGTGTTCACGCGCGTCTCCGGTCTGCAGCGAATGGACACTGAACGGCCAATACCCGCCCGGCCATGGGTATCCAACGGCGATCTGCTGCGCGATTGCGGTCGACGGATTCACGCGGCAGCACGGTCTCGGTAGGGGGCGGGTAGTCCGCC
>CBFCWF010000184.1:0-8342 GCA_965601425.1 uncultured Chromatiaceae bacterium
TAGAGATCCCGCTCGGCAGTTTCCTCAAACGCGGCTCGAGCGGACGCGTCGACTTCGTTTCCCCGTTTCCCTGTCCGTTCAACTACGGGTCCGTAGAGCACCTGCTCGGACTCGAGGGCGACCTGCTGGATGCGGTCGTGCTCGGGCCGCGCCTGCGGCGGGGCACCCGGGTGGCGGTCATCGCGTTCGGTGCGATAGGCTTGACCGATCGCGGCATGTACGATGACAAACTCATCTGCGGCCATCGCCCTTTGAGCCGCTCGCAACGCGCGATGGTGCTGGCATTCTTCGGGCTTTACGCCAAATGCAAATGGCTCCTGAATCTGGTGCGAGGTCAGACCGGGCGCAACGCGTGCGAGGGGTGGGGCGACGCCGCTACCGCGATTGCCAGGGCAAGGCCGTTCGACAGGGCAAGGTGGAAGGGGCCGGCAACGCGATTCTGAAACCTTGCCGCGTCGGACGGTAAGAGCGAGAGAGAGGCGCACTGATGGAGACCGGCATACGGCTCGCGGCCGCCGCGATAATGTTTGGCCTGCTGCTCCCGGCGGGGATCGGCTCGCCGGAACCTTTCGGTTTCGAACCGGCTGTCGCTTGCAGCTTCATGTCTGGCAAGGGTCTGCGTGAACGGGGCGGCTATCGCAAGAGCGGATCGGGACATCAGTGCCGTACGCAGCGGCGCAACCTGATCGGCGGTGGCGAGGTCAACAACACGATTCGCTATGTCGCTTTTGGTGACGCACAGTCAGTCACCCGGCTCGAACTGGAACTGCAAGTGAACAGCAGGACGGCGGTGCAGCGCGCGCACCGCGCCTTGGCCGAGCATGCCGCGTTGTTGACGCGGTCCGCGCTGCATACCGGACTGCCGGGCGAGATTGAATCGGCCATACTGAGTGCAGTGGATGGCCAATGGACCGTCGCGGGCCGTCCGGTGACGCTGCAACGCCGGGCGCGCCCAGGCACGGTGTACGAACTCAGCTACCGCATCGAGTGATCCAGACCCCACGGACATCTCGGCGGCGCCGCGCCGCAAGACGCTCAGAAGCACCCGGGCAGCTTGTGCAGAAAAGAGATCAGCATCCGGTCCGTCAGATACTGGGCAAGGATCAAGCCAAGCGCGATCCCCGCTGCGATCCACGCCAGGTAGGCAATCTTGGTACGCAATGCGATCCCCTCAGGTCTCCGCCTGGGCGAGTCGTGGCACCGGCCGTTCCTTGATCGGCAAGTTCAGCAACGCCGCTATCACGCTCAGGCCCATCGCGATGGTCCAGACCACGTCGTAGCTGCCGGCGATTTCGTACAGGAAACCGCCCAACCAACCGCCCAGGAACGCGCCGACCTGGTGAAACAGGAACACGATACCGCCGAGCATCGACATATTGCGCACACCGAATAGCGTGGCGACGGTCCCATTCGTGAGGGGTACCGTGCTGAGCCATAGCAGACCCATCGCCACCGCAAAGGTGTAGGCACCCCATTGAGAGAGCGGAAATACCAGGAAGATCGCTATCACGAGCAATCGCGCAGCATAGATCCCGCTCAACAGTTTCGGTTTGGGAAGACGACCACCCCAGAAGCCGGCGAGGTAGGAACCGGCGATATTGAACAGACCGATCAGCGCGAGGGCCATCGCCCCGGCACCCGCATCCAGCCCACCGTCGGATAGGAAGGCGGGGAGGTGCGTCGCAATGAAGACGACCTGGAAGCCACAGACGAAGAAACCGAAAGAGAGCAGCCAGAAGCCGCGATGATGGACGGCCTCGTCGAGGACCTGTCGCATCGACAGGGCCTGTGGCTCGACACCGGCCCGCGGTTCCATCAGCGCACCCGAGAGTGGCAACATCAGCAGGCTCAGCGCGGCCAGCGCCAACAAGGCCTCGCTCCACCCCAGGCTCGCGATCAGCGCGTCACTGCCCGGCAACAGCACGAACTGGCCGAGCGAACCGACAGACATCGAGACGCCCATCGCCCAGCTGCGCCGTTCCGGCGGCAGGGCGCGACTGATGACGCCGAACACCACCGGGAACGTGGTCCCGCTCAGCCCGATGCCGATGACGATCCCGGCACTGATCAGCAGGTCCATCTGGGTCATCGACCGACTCATCATGTACAGGCCGGCGACGTAGAGCACGGCACCACCGAGCACGACCCAGCCCGCGCCATGACGGTCGGCGAGGCGTCCGGCGAAAGGCTGCGTCAAACCCCAGACCAGGTTCTGGATCGCGATGGCCAGCGCGAACACGTCGCGCCCCCAGCCAAGATCCGACGACATGGGCCAGAGAAAAAGGCCGAACGCATGGCGAACGCCGAGGGAAATGCTGAGCACCAGCGCCCCGCAAAGCAAGACCACGCCGGGCGTGCGCCAGGTAACGGATCGCATCGTCGCCTCCTCATCCAGGGCCAGGCCCGCTTCCGGGCGAAATCGGCGCCGGCCTATCCGGCGGTAACCTCCTCCAGGAGCTGTGCCAGCTGCTCGGCCTTTCGTTCGCCCAGTGCGGCATCGACCCTCGCCTGTGCCGCCTCCCAACGCGGGATCGCCCGCTGCAGGGTCTGGGTGCCGCGTCGGGTGAGCCGTACCACGCGTGTGCGGCCATCACTCCCCTGGCCGAACGCGATCAGGCCAGCGCGCTCGAGAGGGCGAAGGTTGCGGCCCAGCGTGCTGCGTTCGAGACCGGTGGCATTGGCCAGCGTCGAAATGTAAGGCGCATCGAGGCGCGACATGGTTCGCAAGAGCGAGAATTGAGTCACCGTGAGATGCGATTCGGCCAATGCCTCGTCATACAGGCGGGTCACCGCATGTGCGGCACGTCGCAGGCGTGTGCAATGGCAGCTGGTCGGCAACATATTTTGTAGCATATACCCGCTTTACCGCCGATACAAGCCGAAGCCGTGCGACTTCACCGGAGACCGCGAGCCGTTGGGGGGGCAGCAGCCACGACACGACGTCGCGTCCCCCGCCGGCCGGGTGGCGACAGACGGCGGCGCGGAACGATCGGGCAGGCAGGGGTCTGCGGCGGCTGGCTATCAGGGCCAGCGGATCAGAAAGCGGCAGGCCGCCGCACCAGTGGACGCGCAATCGGTCTCTGAGACCTGTGCCCGTGCGTTGACCAGCTCACAAAAGATGCGCTCGAAGGTCGCGGCATAGTAGTGACACCCCGGCGCCGGTGAACGGTAACTGCGAGCGAGGGGCGAATCCTGTAGGCTCAGCACGAGCCCCCGCGGACCGAAGCGATACGCAAAACGGCCGCTGCCTGCAAAAGTCCAGGCGTGTTTTGCGATTGCACGGGCGAGCACCCTCGATGCGGCAAAGTCCGGCAGCCGGGGCAGGAAGGTGCGGGCAGCGGCCGGGATTCTGTGGTGCAGTATGTAGTCCCCGGTCAGGCTTCCGGCCAGCGCCGAGGCGGCCGCGAAGGCCGCCTCGCCCATCAGGCCGCGGCCGGCCCGGTGCAGGGCCACCACATCCAACTCGTCGACCATCGTTGTGGGTGGCCGGTCGAGGTGCCTGGCCTGGTCTGCGGCACCGAAGACGTCGCGCGTGACCTCATGGCCGTGAAGACGGTCGATTGCTGCCGCAAGCTGGATGATCGCATTGGGCCCGATGGACGCGACCGGGACCCGGGTGCCCAAGCACCCGGGTTCCCGGCCCGAGAATCGCGTCTGCGCCCCGGCTGTCACGCTCATCGGCCGGCGCGTGCTCAGTTGACCACGGCGGTGGCCGCGTCGCGTTCGCGCTTGGTAGTCAACGCATCGAGCGCCGCGTCGTCCAGCTGTTCGTCGGTCCCCCCGCATGCCTTGACGAGGCTATCGACTGGCACCGCCTTTCTCTCACGCACCTGTGCCCTGACCGCGGCCTTGCGCTCTTGCGCACGCCGCTTGCGGTCGGCCAGGGCCTCCCAGTCCGCCATTTGTGCGGGCTCGATCCGACGTGTCTCGTCGAAGTGGAAGTCCACCCCCTTTTTCGACTGCGGCCCCCAGTAACCCACCTTACCCAGATCGTAGAAAGTACGCTGCACTCCGGCCTTGAGGAAGGCCTTGAGGCAGCCCAGCAGATAACGCCGACGGTATCCGGTGCCACGCCACGGGTAATGGAAAAGGGCCTTGTTCATATAGAAGCGGCGATAATTGTGCATCACCCTGTCGAGCAACGTGGCGCGATCCATGGCCGCCGGCTTCATGATGGGCGTGACGAAATTGTACTTCTCGAAATCGAACACCTCGACTTTGTCACCGAGTTCCTGGAACAGGGGCGAGAACGGCCAAGGGGTGTACATAGACCAGTTGGCAAGATCGGGGTTCCACTCCCGCGCGAATCGGTAGGTCTCCTCGAGGGTCTCCTCGGTCTCATTGTCGAGGCCCACGATGAACTGCGCCTCCGTGAAGATGTCCGCCTCGCGAAGCAACTGGATGGCGCGCTTGTTCTGCTCCACCTTGGTTTCCTTGTTGAAAAGGTCCAGCTTCATCTGGGCCGCGGCCTCGGTACCGAGGGAGACATGCACGAGCCCTGCCCTGCGATAGAGCGACAGATAGTCGACATCGCGCATGATGTCCGTGACGCGCGTATTGATGCCCCACTGCACCTTTTCCGGCAGGCCACGCGCGATCAATTCCTCACAGAATGCAATAAACTTCTTGCGATTGATCGTCGGTTCCTCGTCGGCCAGAATAAAGAAACCGACCCCATGGTCGTTCACCAGGGCCTCGATCTCGTCGACCACGGCCTTTGGGTCACGAACACGGTAATCGCGCCAGAACTTCCACTGTGAGCAAAAGGAACAGGTGAAGGGGCAGCCGCGTGCCATGTTCGGAATGGCCACCCGCTTGCCCAGCGGGATGTAGATGTACTTCTCCCACTCCAGCACCGACCAGTCCGGCGTGAGGCCGTCGAGGTCCTTGATGGTCGGAGCGGCCGGCGTGGCGACGATGTCGCCGTCATCGCGGTAGGCAAGGCCCCTGATGTTCGACCGCGCCTCCGGCCAGCGGCCGTCGGCGACCGCGCTGACGAAATTGACGAATATCTCCTCGCCCTCGCCGCGTACGATCGCATCGATCCAGGGTGCCTCAGAGAGTACCTGATTGAACATGAAGGTGGCGTGCACACCGCCGAGCACGGTCACGACGTCAGGATTCAGCTCCTTTGCGATCTGCAAAGCACGCTCGGCTTGGTAGATCGAGGGCGTGATCGAGGTCGCGCCGACGATATCGGCATCGGCATCCGCGAGTTGCGCCCGCAGTTGCTCGTCAGACAGGTCGTTGGTCATCGCGTCGATGAAGCGGATGTCGGTAAACCCCGCGGCCTTCAAGGGGCCGGTCAGATAGGCGACCCATGCCGGCGGCCAGTTGCCGGCAATCTCGGCGCCCCCCGAATGGTAGTTCGGGTGAATCAGGACAATGCGCATCGCTTCCCTCCTCGCATGCGGCCTCACTGGGCAAAGACCAGCAATCAGACCAGATGTACATAGTTATTTACACAATAGATGTCTTTTATTGTGGACACAAGTCGAACTGTGGAGGGGGCGTGCGCGCTGGGCAATCTGCGCGGTGGCCAAGGGGCTATTTTCGGGCCTGATCGGCGAGGGGCGCCCCCGCGCAACGGGTGCTGCAAAAGCGATTGGCCGGGTGCTCGGTGCCGCCGCGTGCGGCGATTCGCTCGCGCCTCGCAACGCGCGACGATTCCCACGCCACCGGCGATCCTGGCCTGGCGATCACGGTGGGACTCGCGCCGAGTGTCGGCAGACGACGGTCCCTATACCGCCTTGGTCGATCCGTGCAGGATCTTGAGCTCCTTGCCGGCGCTCGCGACCAGTTCCCAGCGCACCTGGTCGCGCTTTGCCGTCGGGACCCAGGGCCAACAGACCAGGTGCATGCTGTCGGCGCCGAGCGAGGTGAGCTGCACCTCGGGCGCTGGATCCCGCAGCACATCCGGATGCGCGTTCATGATATCGAGCAGCGTCTGCTCGACCTCCTCGAGCACGTGGTCGTTGTCCACTTCGAATTCAATCGCGAGCCGGCGCGTCGCGGTGCCGGTCGCGTTGACGATCACGTCTTCCCAGATCATGTTGTTGGGCACGATGACCTGTTTGTTTTCCGGTGTCGCCAAATAGGTGCAGAAAAGAGACACCTCCTCGACGGTGCCCTCGACGCCGCCCGCCTCGACGTAGTCACCCGCGTCGAACGGTTTCTGAAACATGATCAGAATGCCGCTGGCGAAGTTGCTGAGGCTGTTTTGCAGCGCGAAGGCGAGGATGAAGCCGGCCGCCCCCAACGCCGCAACGAGCGGCACGATGCTGACTCCGATCAGCGACAGCCCCCACAACACACCGAGTGCGAGCGCGATGCGCCTTATCCAGATACGCAGGAAGCGACGCAGCAACACGGTCGTGACACCCGTACGTCGCAGTGCCGCATTCACGGCCAAGCTGACCAGGCGACCGACGATGAGCGAGGCCAGCACCGCGAACACGAACAACCCCGCATTCTTCAGTACGCGCAGACCACCCTGCTCCGAGGCCGCCCAACTGTGCAGCGACTTGAGGGCCGTTTCCGAGTCCGAGACATCGATTGCGACCTCGCTGACCGCCTGGGCATAGTCCGTATATTCCTCGATCACCCCGGGGTCGCCCCCCTTTTCGGCGTAGGCCTTGAGCGCAAGCTGCATGCGGTCCACCGCCGCGACCCGCGCATCGCGCAGCGCGGCCGTTCGCTCGACCTGCTCGTGTCTGGCGTCGTCGAGTGCGGCGCTGTCGGCCGGCGATCCCGGCCGGTCGGCGGCCGTTTCTGCACCGGCAAGCCGGTCGCTACCGGCCTTGTCGGCCTCGGCGCGCGCTTCGGGTGCGACACCCTCGCCACCCGCCCCCTCCTCGCGCGCCTCGACCTGCCTGTCGAGTTCGTTGAGCGCCAGCAGCTCGATCCGCGCCTGCGAGTGTGCCGCCGTGCGCTCCTCGACCAGCAGACGCCAGGCCTCGACCTCGTGCTCAAGCGCACTCAACGGCAGGGGCAGCAGCATCAAGCGTAGTGCCTCGGGATCGATGTCCGGATCACCGAGCGTCGTCGCATCGTCCGGAGAGGGGTCGAAGCCGGCTATCGCGCGCCCCAACACCGCTTCGACCGCCGCTTCGACGACAGCCGGATCGGGACCCTGGTCGCCCCCGAGTTCGGCCTCTTCCTGTGCAAACGCGCCGAACGTGATCGTGAGCGTCAGTACCGCCGCCAACAGATGCCTCGCTGTCATATCACCTCTCGCCGTCGTTGTATGTCGTCCTCACGGCACGCCCTGCTCGTCAAGCGCGGCTGCAACCAGCCCAAGCGAGGCGCTGTGGGTTGTCCAAGCTGGGACATCTGCCAGCCGTCTCCGTTCAGCGTCCATTCAGCTGGCCCTGACGAGAATACCGTTGAAGGCCCAGACAATGCCTGTCCATCGCAACGGGAGAATGGAACATCAAGGGCAACAGAAGCAGGCTGGCACTGGATCGAGCGAGCCGCCGTATCTACTGGGCGAAGCACAACGAACGGGTCGCATATCGCGGCGATTCCAGGCGACGCGGCTACTGGCGGCGGCCAAGGGCCTTGCAGATCAGATGACCTTCCCTGAAAGAGGACCTCGCACAATGAAGACAATCAGCAACTTTCTGGCCACGCTCACGATCGCGGCCCTGGGTCTAAGCGGCCCCGTCGCGGGCGCCGACTACGCAGGCGGTCGCCTCGACGGCGCCGCCCCGCACCGTTTCGATCACCAAGTCGACCGGCGTCAGAACCGACAATGGTCGCGGATCGCCAGCGGGATCGCGGACGGTGACCTGTCGCGCCGCGAGGCCCGACGCCTGCGCAAGGATCAACGCAAGATCGCGCGCATGGAACGTCACTTCGACCGTGATGGCTATTGCAGCCCGCGCGAAAGAAGGGCCCTCGACCGCGCACTGGACCGCGCCAGCCAACGCATCGAGCGCGCGAGACACAGGGACCACGGCCGCCACCACTATCGCCATCGGCATGGCTGGCATGGCGGCCACCGCTCTGTCTGGGCGCCACTGGACGAGCACTACACATCCGACGACAGCTATCTGGTCGGCAGCGTCTCGAGTACCACTGTCAGTGCAAAGACCGAGGGTTTTTCGGTCAGCTGGAGCACCTCTGAACAGCATTAGTGGGCTGCGGGCCCGCAGCTGACGCGACAGGGACGGAGGCGGCCGGGCCACGCGCGCCCGGCGCCGTCGATCCGACTTGCGAAAACGCCTACCTACAGGCGCTCGAAGATCGCAGCGATGCCCTGGCCACCGCCGATACACATCGTGACCAGCGCGTACCGGCCGTCGATGCGCTGCAGTTCGTGGAGCGCCTTCGTCGCGATG
>CBFCWF010000185.1:0-8288 GCA_965601425.1 uncultured Chromatiaceae bacterium
CAATCGACGCTGGATGCTGGCGCTCTGTGCGGTACCTCTCCCCTGGGTGACCGCGTCCGAGCAGGCCCCAATGGTCAAGGGAGGTGGCGACGTGCTGGTCGTGGCAGGTGCGAACGTGAACCTCGGCAATCATGATCCGCGACCGCTCGCCGCGTGGTTGGCCGCAGAGCAGGTCGATATCGTTGCGCTGTTCGAGGTTTCTGCAGCTTATGCGAGCAGGCTCGACACATCGGCCGAGTACCCCTTCCAACAGGTGGTGCCGCGTCGCGACCCATTCGGTGTCGCACTGTTGTCGCGCCATCCGCTGCTCGATGCCCAGGTGACGTACGACTCGGATGGAATTGCCCAAATCGCGGCCCGGGTGCGTTGGCGCGGCGAGTTCATCGACATCGTTGCGATGCACCCCATGCCACCGCTCTCACCCGTGTTTCACGGTATTCGAGACCAGAAACTGCGCGCAGCGGCCGATGCAGCAGCCGCCAGCCGCTCACCCACGGTTCTGATCGGCGATCTCAATGCGACCCCCTGGTCGTCCGCGTTCAGCGGGCTTGCCGAGCGTGGTCTGCGTCGAGCCACCGGACTCAAACCTTCCTGGCCAGCCGTCGCGTTGGGCATGATGGGGATACCGATCGATCATGTGCTGGTGACACCCCACTGGTCCCTCGTCGATAGCCGGCAGGGGCCGAGCCTGGGGTCCGATCATCTGCCCGCGCTGGCAAGACTGACGCTGGGAACTGACGCGAACGGGCCGCGGATCCGGTGAGCCGGCGTTGCGCACCCGCTCGGCAGTCACCAGGGTCCGGCAAAAGGTGGGGGGCATGACGCCGCGGCGGATGATTCCTCGGGATGGACCAAGGCTCGCTGTGCCCCAGCCAACGAACCTGCTCAAGATTCCTAAAATGAGGCCGATAGCGTTCAGCATGCGCGTCTCATACCCGTCGTCGGAACGGATCCGCGCCGGCAGGTCGTTCCGGGTGATGGCTGGCGACGTTTGCCGGTAAGCGATGCGTTCGGCTCCCAATCAGACCGTCTCCATGCCAACGCAATCGCCTCTCGCATACCTGCTGCTGATTCTCTGCATGGCCTGGCCGCCGCCCGGGTTCGCGTCCCAGCTGCTGCGGGTCGGAACCAACGTGTGGCCCGGCTACGAGCCGCTCTACCTTGCGGCCGAGCGCGAAGACTGGCGGGGCGAACTGAATATCCGCCTCGTGGAATATCCGTCGGCGACCGAGGTGATTCGGGCCTTTCGCAACCGGACGCTCGAGGCCGCTGCACTGACCCTGGACGAGGTCCTGACGCTGCGCGAGACCGGTATTCCTCTCAGGGTCGTGGCGGTACTCGATGTGTCGGCGGGCGCCGACGTGATCCTCGCGAAGCCTGACATCCGGCGCTTCGCCGACCTCGAGGGTCGGCGCATCGGCGTCGAGAGCACCGCGTTGGGGGCCTATATCCTGACCCGGGCCCTGCAAATGAACGATATGTCCCTTGCCGATGTGGAAATCGCCCACCTCGACGTCAGTGCGCATCTGCGCGCCTTCCGCACGGGTGTCGTGGATGCGGTGGCGACCTTCGAACCGGTCAAGACCAAACTGGAGGGCACCGGTGCCCACGCACTGTTCAGCAGTCGCGAGATACCGGGAGAGATCGTCGACGTGCTCGTGGTGCGTGTCGAGACACTGGGCCGTGACCGCCGGCGACTGCGTGAAATGCTGGCTGGTTGGTTTCGAGCTCTGGACTATATGGAGCGTCAACCGATGGCGGCAGCACGATTTACCGCGCGACGACTGAAGATGACGCCGCAGAACATCGTCGCAAGCTACGATGGCATCGAGTTACCCGATGTCGCCGAGAATCTGCGGCTGCTCGAGCAGGATTTGCCGCACACGCTTGTCCGCCTGCAGGACACCCTGGTCGATGCCGGTCTACTGAGGGAACGACAGCCTATCGACGATCTGCTCGACAGCTCACTGATCCGGCGTTGACGATGGTCACGGCAAGGCCCTCACTGCGAGTGATGCTCCCAATGGTCCTCGGTGGCTTTCTGCTGCTTGTCACGGTAGTCGCCTACATGGCCAGCCGCCAGATCATCACCAACGATCGCGAGGCGTCGCTGCTGCACGAGCAGCGGAGGGTCTTGAATGCCACCCAGGGCACGGTAGAGAGATTCCTGCTATTGCGTCATCGGGAGGGCGTCACAAAGGTCATATCCGCATTCGGCTCCGATCCCGATCTGGTCGTCGCACTGGTGGCCGACCCGGAGGGCGTGATCCTCGCCTCGACGAATTACCGCACAGAGGGGATATCGATCGGCGTGGCAGGCTACGGCATCGACCCGGCGATCGTCGAGCGGGTCACCCAGAAGAAGGTCAGCGAGGTGATCGTCTCCCCGGACGGGCATTTCCTGAGCGGTTACGCCAGTGTTTGTGATCCGAATGTGTCGGATCGGCTGCGCGCACATCGCTGTGGACTGCTATTTCACCAGATCGATCTGCGACTCCATCTCCAGGCCGCGTCGCATGCGCTATTCCGGCAGGCCAAGATCGTCGGCATCGGGTTTATCCTTGCCGCCTTGCTGGTGCTGCTGATGGCACACCGGCTGATCACGTCGCGCGTCACGCACATCGTCTCGACGCTCGACCGGTTTGCCGGCGGCGAGCGCAGCGGGCGCACGGGCCTCAGGGGTCACGATGAAATTGCAAATCTGGCCCGCGCGGTAGATCGTCTGCTGGAAAGGATAGTCATCGACGAGGCCGCGTTGCGCGCCAGCGAGGAACTCAAGCGCGCGATCATCGATAGCGCAGACTCCTCCATCATCTCCACCGATGCCGCCGGTGTCATCCAGTCGTTCAGCGCCGGCGCCGAACGTATGCTCGGCTACCGCGCGGCTGAGCTCACGGGCAAGGAAACGCCGGCGATCATCCACGACAGCGAAGAGGTCGCGCAACGCGCAGTCCAGCTCAGCAAGGAACTCGGCCGCGATGTCGCGCCGGGTTTCGAGGTATTCGTGGCCAAGGCCCGCCAAGGTGAAGCCGACGAAAACGAATGGACCTACATCCGCAAGGACGGTGTCCGGCTATTGGTCAGTCTCTCGGTGACGCCGCTGTTCGGCACCGACGGCTTGGTCACCGGGTATCTCGGTGTGGCGCGTGACGTGACAGAGGAGAAGGCGCTTACACAGCGGCTGCGTCTGGCGGATCAGGTGTTTCGTGGCGCCGGGGATGCGATCCTGATAACCGATGCGACAACGAAGATCATCGATGCCAATCCGGCGTATCTCGAGGTCATGGGGTTCAGCCGTGAAGAGGTGGTCGGCGGCAGCCCGGTGATTGCGAAGTCAGGCTGGCACGACGCGGCATTCTATCGCGCGATGTGGGAAAGCCTGGAAACCACCGGCCGCTGGTCGGGGGAGTTGTGGGACCGTCGCAAGAACGGCGAGACGTTTCCGCAATGGACAACGATCAACGCAATCAAGGACGACAGGGGGCAGGTCACGAATTACGTCGGGATCTTCAAGGACGCCTCGCAGCAGAAGGCGGTCGAGCAGAGGCTCCAGCGCATGGCCTACTATGACCCGCTGACGAAGCTGCCCAACCGCCAGTTGTTCCGCGACCGTCTGGAACACGAGATCGAGTTGGCGCGGCGTGACGATGCGATTCTCGCCGTGTTGTTCCTGGACCTGGACCGCTTCAAGCCGGTGAACGATTCGCTCGGTCACGATGTCGGTGACAGGCTGTTGATCGAGGTCGCGCGGCGAATCCAGGGGGCGGTGAGGCAAAGCGATACGGTTGCGCGCCTCGGCGGCGACGAATTCGTGCTGGTGCTGTCCTCTCTCAAGGATGTCGCGCAAGCGGGCTACATCGCGGATGAGTTGATACGGGAACTCCAGGCGGTATTCGAGGTCGCCGGCAATGCGGTGCATGTCGGCGCAAGCATAGGAATCGCAATCTATCCGCACGATGGCGACGATTTCACCGCGCTGACGAAGAATGCGGACGCGGCAATGTATCTCGCCAAGCAGTCCGGCCGGGGATGCTTCAGATTCTTCACCAAAGCAATGGATGCGGCCAACGTCCGTCGACTGGCCCTAGAGGTCGGTTTGCGAACGGCCCTCGAACTGCGCCAGTTGAGCGCGCGTTATGCGCCGATCATGGATGTCCATACCCGGGGTTTGCTCGGTTTCGAGGTGCTTCTGCACTGGGATCATCCGGCGCTCGGCGAAATCTCCGCGGAAGAGTTCCTCCCGCTGGCGGAGGAGAACGGGGCAGTCCTGGCCATCGGGCAATGGCTGCTCCAGATGGCCTGCGCCCAGCTCAAGGCGTGGCAACTTGCGGGCCACCCGCAGCTGAAGGTCTCCCTGAATCTGACCAAGCGACAGCTCGAGCATGGGGCGCTGGTCGGCGAGACGGCAAGGGTTGTCGATGCGTATGGCCTTGCCCCGTTCCAGCTTGGTTTCGAGTTCGCGCAGGACGCTCTCGCCGCGGGCTCCGATTCGACGCGCCGAGCGCTCTGGAAGCTGCGCGAGATCGATGTCGGCATCACGCTCGCCGGCTTTGGTGACGGACCCTGTTCGATCGGCTCGTTGAAGAAGTTGCCTTTTCAGGCGCTGAAGATCGATCCGGCCCTGGTGCAGCGCGCCCCAAAGCATGCCGATGATGCCGGGATAATCAGGGCCACGATCGCGATGGCGGAGCGATTGGGTCTGCAAACCATTGCCCCGGGCGTAGAGCACGAGTCGCAGCTCGACTTCCTCAAAAGTGCGGGCTGTGATGAGGCCCAGGGTCGTTATTTTGCGGCCCCGCTGACGCCGGCGGACGCAAACGGTTTCCTGCAGCGAGTCGAACCGCGCCTCGACGCCGCCTGTTCTGCCCCGGGGTCGCGCTGATCGGCAGATACCGCGTCAGCGTCCCGCGACAGCCCAAGCGCACCGGCACCCGGTGCGGGCCCGAGATCAACTGCGGTCGTCCCGCGAGGCATGCCCTGGCTCGCCATGTGGGCGCTCACCGGCGCCCTGTCCCCCCGCTCGGTTCGCTCGCCAGGTGTCCCGCCATTCCGGGTTGCCGAGGCATGACGTACCGGGATCCGGCGATCGGTGCGTGACGCGGGGTCCTTGTGCCGCTGCGCTCACTGTGCCATGGACAATCCGCATTTCCGGTAAAGAATGACCGGTTTTCACCGCATTTTTTTCGCCTAAACTCGATCCGTGTCCAGATATTGTCCATTTAACCTCTGGTCGGCAGCGAGATGTGGGAAAAGACCGACATGCCGGGACCGAGGGGCGACAAGCGCGTGACAGTGATATCGACCGCATCGCGGGCTCCACGGGCCCGACGACAGGAGACAAGCGAATGCCCGAGTACGCAGCCATCACCCGCATCACCAACCTGCGCCTGCGCACATTCATCGGCTTCAACCCCGACGAGCGCAGCAAGCAGCAGGACGTAGTGATCAACGCAGAGATACATCACCGGGTCCGCCCCGCGGCACTGGAGGACGAGGTCGAGGCCGCACTCGACTACAAGGTGTTGACCAAGGCCATCATCGATCACGTCGAATCGGGTCGCTTCCTGCTCCTCGAGCGGCTTTCCAAAGACCTGGTCGATATTTGCCGCCGCGACCCGGCCGTGACCCGTGCCATTGTCACGGTCGACAAGCCGCATGCGCTGAGATTCGCCGATTCGGTGTCCTTGACGCTCGAGTTCGACAGGGCACGCAACCAGCCAACGAGTGAGAGAGAACATGCATACCACACCCGTACTTTTAGCAAAGCATCCTGAGATTACGCCCGAGGCCGCCCTCGTCAGAGACACGCTGATCGATCAGGGGCTCGAGACGCCCATGATCGAGAATGGCCTGAACAGCGACCAGAAATACGAACGCATCAGGGCCCTGATGGCCGACGTGATGGGCACGCTCGGGCTCGACCTGAACGACGACAGCCTCGCCGAAACGCCGCATCGGATCGCGAAGATGTACGTGCGGGAAATCTTTTCCGGTCTCGACTACACCAAGTTTCCCAAGCTAGCGCTGATCGAGAACAAGATGGGCGCCAACGAGATGGTCAAGATCCGCAATATCGACTTGACCAGCACCTGCGAGCATCACTTCGTCACGATCGACGGGGTGGCCAAGGTGGCGTACATTCCGGGTGACAAAATTATCGGCTTGTCCAAGATTAACCGGATCGTGCGCTTTTTTGCCCAGCGCCCCCAGGTGCAGGAGCGCATGACGCGCCAGATCCTGGTCGCTTTGCAGACGTTGCTCGGTACCGAAGACGTCGCGGTCAGCATCGATGCAACGCACTACTGCGTCAAGTCGCGTGGGGTCATGGACAGCAACTCGCAAACGAGTACCACGGCGCTCGGCGGCTGCTTCATCGACAACATCCATACCCGCGCGGAGTTCCTGAATCCATGACCAGAGACCCAACGCTGATAACTGGCGTAGGGAAGCGCGCAGGGTTCCATATTGCCCGCGCGTTCCTGCGGCGCGGTATGCCGGTGATCGGCACCTACCGGACACGCTATGACCGCTTGGCCGAGCTCCAGGGACTCGGCGCCGAGTTGTACCGATGCGATTTCAACAACCGCGACGACGTCGAGGGCCTGATTTCCGGCATCAAGGAGCGGCATCGGCGGCTGCGCGGGATCATCCATAACGCCTCCGACTGGATCAGCGACGACGCCGATCTCCCGGTCAACGAGGTGATTGAGGCGATGATGCGGGTGCACGCGAACGTACCCTACGAGCTCAACCATGCGCTGGCACCCCTGTTGGTTGACTGCAGCGACCCGCATGCCGACATAGTCCATATCGGAGACTACGTAAGCAGCCGCGGTAGCAAGCAACATATCGCTTATGCGGCAAGCAAGGCGGCACAGGACAACCTGACCCTGTCTTTTGCCGCGAAGCTGGCACCCAAGGTCAAGGTCAACAGCCTGGCGCCGGCCTTGCTTCAGTTCAATGAAGACGACAGTGAGGACTACCGGGAGCGCGCGTTGTCCAAGGGCCTTATGCCGCGGGAGGGCGGTTTCGACGAGCTGCAGCATGCGGTCGACTACCTCTTCGCGAGCCGCTACGTCACCGGCAGGGTATTGCCGGTCGACGGTGGTCGACACCTGAGGTGACGCGCGGCCCGTTGCGCTGATCATGGCTGGCAGCATTCTGCAGCGACCGTCGGACGGGGACCCTGGCCCTTCATGCGTGCTCGTGGCGGGCGCCGCGGGCGGCATCGGCGGCGCGTTCTGCGACTTGGTGGCAGCGCGTTTCTCCACCGCGACCATTATCCGTTTGGCGCGCGACCCGTCCAAGTTGGCGCCGTTGCCGGCGCGGTGCGTCGACATCGGTTTCGATATCGGCGACGAAGCCAGCATTCGGGACGCGGTCGAGCAGATCCCGGGCTCGTCCGTCGTCGACTGGGTTCTCGTGGCGACCGGCTGGCTGCATGACCGGGTTCGCCGGCCGGAGAAGACTTACAAGAGCCTCGATGCCATCCACCTCCTGCACGCCTACCGGATCAACGCGATCGGCCCTGCCTTGCTGGTCAAGCACCTGATACCCCGGCTAAACCCCTCGCGTCCATGCAAGCTCGGGGTGCTGTCGGCGCGCGTTGGCAGTATCAGCGACAACCGCTTGGGGGGCTGGCACGCGTATCGAGCGAGCAAGGCCGCGCTGAACATGCTGATCAAGAATATCGCGATCGAACTCGCGCGCAACAACGGCCGCCATGTCATCGTGGGCCTGCAGCCAGGCACGACCGACACGGCCCTGTCCGCGCCCTTCCAACGGAATGTCCCTGCCGCTCAGCTCCAGACCCCGGACTATACCGCGCGGCAGCTAGTGGAGGTCATGCTGAGGCTGCGGACCGAAGACTCCGGCGGCCTGTTTGACTTTCTTGGTGAATCTTTTGCGCCGTGAGCTATCGCGGCGGCCATCGGCCGCGCGCACTTGCCGAGCGTCCCAGGACCCGTGCGATCCGATCTCCGGCATCAGCCCTTCGCGGGTCGCAGGGGCCCGAAGTCGATCGATCCCCGGCCGGCTGCCGGCGGGTTACGATCGACCGGGGCACGACCGCCGGCAATTCTTGCATGGCCCCTGGAAAACGGGTTCGGGGATTCAAAGCCGCGTGCTGTGAACCCGAGCCGCTGCCCAGGGGCTTTCTTTGGGTTCAGTTTGGAATCGTCGCCCGCCCGGCCGAGGTCAAGATCCGGAATCCGACAAACACGCGGGACACATTGCTGCCGGCATAGAACTGGCCTTCCAACGCGTTCCTGACCAGGTCGAAATCGAAC
>CBFCWF010000186.1:0-8266 GCA_965601425.1 uncultured Chromatiaceae bacterium
ACCGCCATCTACAAGGCCTGGTTCGGCTTCTTCGACCTGCAGAGCGCGGCCCAGCTGGCTTCGATTCTTCTGACCATCGTGCTGCTCGCTCTGGTCCTGGAGCGGCACTACCGTGACCGAGCGCGCTTCACCGACGCCGCGCACAATGGTTCTCAGCGGCGCATCCGCCTCGTGGGCGGGCCTGCGCTTGCGGCCAGCGGTCTCGGCTGGACGGTATTTCTGCTCGCGTTCGTGCTGCCGGTCGCACGTCTCGCCACTTGGGCCTGGGGCGCCAGGGGCGACCTCGATGCACGCTATCTCGACCTGTTCGTCCATACCCTCTCGCTCGGGATCATGGCGGGGCTGTTGACCGTCGCGGCGGCATTCGTCCTCGCCTACGCGCAGCGCTACCACGGCGATTTCAGCACTGCGGTCAGCGTGCGGATCGGCACGCTGGGCTACGCGCTGCCCGGATCGGTACTCGCGGTGGGCGTGATGCTGTCGCTGACCTGGTTCGACCATCGCATCGCGGACGCGGTCGCATCCTTGACCGGCAGGGAGATGGGCCTGGTCCTCTCCGGCACTGTGCTGGCCCTGCTGATGGCCTATTTTGCGCGCTTCCTCGCGGTCGCCTACGGACCGGTCGACAGCGGGCTGGAGCGCATCCGCCCCTGCATCCGCGACGCGGCGCGCAGCCTCGGGGCCGGTCAATGGGAGACGGTCTGGCGGGTCTATCTGCCGATGTTGCGTCCCGGCCTGCTCACGGCGGGTCTGCTCGTGTTGGTCGACGTGATGAAGGAAATGCCCGCCACGCTGCTGCTGCGGCCCTTCGGCTGGGACACGCTGGCGGTGCGGATTTACGAACTGACCTCCGAGGGCGAGTGGGGCCGTGCCGCGCTGCCGGCGATGGCACTGCTGCTGGTCGGCTTGGTGCCGGTGATCCTGTTGGTGCGCAAATCGGCACGTGTCTAGCGCGCATCCCTCACCGGGCCCGTGCGCAGGCGACGCCGCCGTTCGCTGCCGCACCGGGCGCCGCGCGTCCTGCGGTCACGGCCGATCGGGCACGGCAGGGTAGCGGGGTAGGCCGGCCTGTTCGCGGCTGCGATACTCGAGATTGTCGGCGCTGAACTCGGTGGGTTGCGGCGCAACGATGATGTTGTCCCTGATCTCGGTCCCTCGTGCCCCGACCTTGCTGCCAAGCAGACGGTTGGCGCCGCGCCGCTCAAGGATGATCAGGTTGCGTTTTACCTCGAGCGCGTTCTGCTGCTGGCGCCGACCCTCCAGCCCGAAGCCGATCATGTCGCGATGCGTCGAGTTCGGTCCCTGCTGCAGGGTACTGTCTTGGACGGAAACGATCCCGCCATCGGGCAGGTCGATCAAGCGACTGTCCCGCTGCGTCAGTGACGCGACCACGCAGTGCGCAATCGTCGTGCGCCGGGCGCGCGATTTGATTTCGTGACCCTGGCCGTCGGACCCGAGTATGTAGCTGCGGTCGATCGCGAGCGTCCCACCGCCCTGGTAGATCGCGTGAGCCCGGCCACCTCGACCCAGCCGTTCGAAGAAGCTGTCGCGAATCACCACGTCGCCGGGCGTGGCGCCGGTCAGCAGCCCCTGCTCAGAGTCGTGGAAGTAGACATGGTCCAGCACGAGGTTGCGACCGGCCAACCGTACGCAGGCGCCGTTCGCGTCGCGGACCGCCACGTTGCGGCATTCGATGTTCTCGATCCTGGTGTCGTTGCCCTTGATCACGAAGGTGCCCTTGCCCTCGGCGGCGGCGCCGTCGAACGCTACCCGGCCGTGGCCGACGATGCGCACGCCGCTGGGACGTACGACCAGCGGCGTGCGATAGACGCCGGGTCCTATCTCCAGCAGCGACCCGTCGCGCCATTGCGTCTGCGCCTGTTCGAGGCTGCTGACCGGGTGGCCATCGAGACGTATCTGCCCGTGGGCAAGCGACGCCGCGTGCGGGGCCCAGCGGCGCAGTGACGCCCGTGCCCGCTCCCAGTCGGCCTCCGAGACCGCCGTCGGTGGCGCGGTGACCACATGGCGCACCCAGTCGGCGACCTTGTGCGCCAGTTCGGGTTCGAGCAGCGCGACGCCGAAGACCGCGGCGTGGGCCAATACCCCAATCACCAAGAGGTATTGAACGAGGAGCAATTTCAGGTATCTGCCGGCCATCCGGGTCCCGCTTGTTGGCAAGCGCGGGCTCACTATATATAGTCGCTGATCCAATCCCAAGTCCTGCGGGAGAGGCTGCAGGTGGCACGGGTGCCATCGCAGGGCCGAAGGCGCAAATCCCGCCCGGAATCGCTCAGGCAAATGGACCGCAGGACCGAAGCCGCCGCGCGCGGTTCGGATTGGCTCTGGAGAGCGGTGCCGGCTTGTCGGCGCCCACCGAAGGGGCAGGGAACGTTTGGCGTTCTCGAACTCTCAGGTTTACGGACAGAGGGGCGGCATGGCCTTCGCCGATTGCGGATGCCATGCCGCCCCTCGTGTTTTTCGAGCACCGGAGAGACTGATGGACAGAAAGACCGTACTGAACGAAACCCACAGGCAAATGGGGGCACGCATGGTGTCATTCGGCGGCTGGGACATGCCGGTGCACTACGGGTCGCAGCTCGAAGAACATCATGCGGTGCGACGCGACGCCGGTATGTTCGACGTGTGTCACATGACGGTCGTCGACCTGCGGGGCGATCGGGTACGCGCATTCCTGCGGAGACTGTTGGCCAACGACGCGGGCAAGCTCCAGGCGGCCGGCAAGGCCCTCTACTCGTGCATGCTGCGCGATGATGGCGGCGTCATCGATGACCTGATCGTCTATTTCGTTGCCGAGGACTGGTTCCGAATCGTGGTCAATGCCGCGACTACGGACAAGGATCTGGCCTGGGTCGGGGAACAGGCGGTTGCGTATGGCGTGCGGGTCGAGCCCCGCTTCGACCTGGGCATGATCGCGGTCCAGGGGCCGAATGCCCGCCGCAAGGCGGAGGCGCTGCTGCCCGAGGGTCTGCGCGCCGCGGCCATGGCGCTCAAGCCCTTCAGCGCGGCGCACGAAGGCGAATGGTTCGTCGGTCGTACCGGCTACACTGGCGAGGACGGTTTCGAAGTGATACTGCCCGAGGTGGATACCCCCGGGCTATGGCGCGCGCTGGCGGCCGCCGGTGTTCGGCCCTGCGGGCTCGGGGCGCGCGACACGCTGCGGCTCGAGGCCGGGATGAACCTGTACGGCAGTGACATGGACGAGAGTCACAGCCCGCTCGAGTCGGGCCTGACCTGGACGGTTGCCTGGGAGCCCGCTGATCGGGATTTCATTGGTCGGGCAGCCCTTGAAAACCAGCGGGCAGCGGGTAGTCTTCCGAAGTTCACCGGCCTCGTGCTGGAAGGGCGGGGTGTGCTGCGCGACCATCAGCGGCTATATGACGGTGAGCGCGAGGTTGGAGAGATCACCTCGGGTGGTTTTTCGCCGACGCTCGAGCGATCGATAGCGATGGCGCGGGTTAGCGCCGACGCCGGTGCGACTTTGCATGTGGACATCCGCGGCCGGCGTCTACCGGTGCGCCGGGTGAAGATGCCGTTTGCGCGCAACGGCAGCGTCTGTACCGAACTTTGATTGCGCGTCAGTGCGTTTGCTGATCCATTTTGACCATCGGCTGTACGAATGCGGGGGAGGAAAACCGAATGAGCAACGATGTACCGAGCGATCTGAAGTACACCAAGTCTCACGAATGGGTGCGCCTGGAGGGTGATGGAGTCGCTGCCGTGGGTATCACCGATCATGCGCAGGAACTGCTGGGTGACCTGGTGTTCGTCGAACTGCCGGAGGTCGGCGTAGAGCTGGGCGCCGGGGCCGAGTGTGCCGTTGTCGAGTCGGTGAAGGCGGCCTCCGATGTCTATAGCCCGGTCAGCGGCGAGGTCGTGGAGGTCAACGAAACCCTCGCTGAAGCACCCGAGACCATCAACCAGGACGCGTACGAAGCGGGTTGGATATACCGTATCCGCCTCACCGACCCGGGCGAAATGGACGCGCTGATGGACGGCGATAGTTACGCCGAACACGCGGAATCCGAAGAACACTGAGTCCGCGGGACCTAGCCAGCACGGGCCATAGTCATGCCATTTATCCCACACACCGAAGAAGACGTCCGCCGCATGCTCGAGGTCATCGGCGTAGGCCGTATCGACGACCTGTTCGACGAGATCCCGGAAGATCTGCGCTGTGGCGAACTGGAACACGTGCCGGAGGGTCTCTCCGAGATGGAAGTGGCTGCGCTGATGCAGCGGCGCGCCCGCGAGGACGGTCAACCCCTGTGCTTCGTCGGCGCAGGGGCCTACGACCACCACATCCCCGCAGCGGTCTGGCAGATTGCGACGCGCGGCGAGTATTACAGTGCCTACACGCCCTACCAGGCGGAGGCCAGCCAGGGCACGCTGCAGTTGCTGTACGAGTATCAGTCGATGATGACGGCGCTGATGGCGATGGATGTCTCGAACGCGTCGCTATACGACGGTGCCTCGGGCCTCGCCGAGGCCGTGTTGATGTCAGTGCGCGCGAACCGCAAATCAAAGTCGCGGCGGATTCTGTTGCCACGGACACTGAATCCCGCCTACCGCAAGACGGTCCGAACGATCGTCGGAAATCAGCGGATTGAGCTGGTCGAGGTCGCGTTCGACCCGGCGACCGGGCGGGTCGACCGCGAGGCGCTGGAGGCGCATGCCGGGGAAGACTATGCCGCACTGGTGATCCCCCAACCCAACTTTTTCGGGGCGCTGGAGGATGTCGACGCGATGACAGACTTCGCCCATGCCAACGGCATGCTGGCGATCGCGGTAGTCAACCCGCTGGCGATGGCGGTGCTGAAGCCGCCTGGTGAGTGGGGCTCGCGCGGGGATGGCGGAGGTGCCGACATTGCCTGCGGCGAGGGTCAGCCGCTCGGTGCGCCGCTGGCCTCGGGCGGCCCGTATTTCGGCTTTATGTGCGCCAGGCAGGCCCTGGTGCGCCAGATGCCGGGGCGGATCATCGGGAAGACCGTCGATCTCGAGGGCAAGGCCGGCTACGCGCTGACGCTGCAGGCCCGTGAACAGCACATCCGGCGTTCCAAGGCGACCTCAAATATCTGTACCAACCAGGGCCTGCTGGTCACCGCGGCGACCATTCACATGGCCCTGCTCGGTGGCGAGGGATTGGCCCGGGTCGCCGCGCGCTGTCACGCGAATACCGGCGAACTGCTGCGCCGACTGACCGAGATCGACGGTGTCGAGCAGTTGTTCGATGGTCCGCTGTTCCACGAGGGCGTGGTCAGGCTCGCCGCACCGGTGCCCGAGGTACTGCGCTCGCTGGCGGCACACAACGTGCTCGGCGGGTACGACGTCACCGACGAGTACCCGGAACTCGGTGATGCGCTGCTCGTCTGCGCAACCGAATTGCGCACCGAGGCGGAGATCAGCGAGTTCGCGGGCAAACTGGCCCGCATCATGGCCGCGCGCACGCAGGCGAAGTGTCCGGTCGAACCCAAGTTCAACTGAGCCCGGGGCGCAGGGCGATCCCGCCCGGTGCCCCGCGGTCGAAACCAGACCCAAGGAGAAACGATATGGCACAGGTAACCCTGCACGGCTCCCCCGTCAACATCAGCGGTGACCTGCCGGCGGTCGGGAGCAAGGCCCCCGGCTTTCAGCTGGTCGATGGCGAACTGAACGATGTCAAACTGTCCGATTTCGCCGGCAAGAAGAAGCTGCTGAGCATCGTGCCAAGCCTGGACACCCCGACCTGCGCCACGTCGACCAGGGTGTTCAACGAGCGGCTCGGCGGTCGCGACGACGTCGTGGTGCTGGTCGTGTCGGCCGATCTCCCGTTCGCCCAGGGTCGCTTCTGCGCGGCCGAGGGCACGGCCGACGTGAAGACGCTCTCGATGATGCGGTCGCGGAATTTCGCGAAGGACTATGGGATGCTGATCGTCGATGGGCCGCTCGCCGGGATAACGGCACGCGCCGCGCTGGTATTGGACGAGAACGACAAGGTGTTGCACGCTGAGCTGGTCGGCGAGATCGGCGACGAACCGGACTACGACGCAGCGATCGCTGCACTGGGCTGAGACGGCCTGCGGGCGTCGCGCAGGATCGAGCGGAAAGGGTTGAGAGCATGCTGATACACGACCAATCGCAGCCGGGCCGGCGCGCCTTCGCGCAGGCCCCGAAAGACCGGGCGTCGCTGGAGGGTATTCCCGCCGAGATGCGGCGTAGGGCGCCACCGATGTTGCCCGAGGTGTCGGAGATGCAGGCGGTGCGCCACTACACGCGCCTGTCCCAGAAGAACTTCTCGATCGACACGGAGTTCTATCCGCTGGGCTCCTGCACGATGAAGTACAACCCCCGTGCGTGCAACTCGCTGGCAATGCTCCCGGGCATACTGGCCAGACACCCGCACGCGCCGGCATCCCACAGCCAGGGCTTCATGGCCTGCATGTACGAGTTGCAGGAAATGCTGAAGGACGTCACGGGGATGCAGTCGGTGTCGCTGGTTCCGGCGGCCGGCGCGCAGGGCGAGTTTGCCGGTGTTGCGATGATCCGTGCCTACCATGACGCCCGGGGCGACAAGGCGCGCTCGGAGATCATCGTGCCCGATGCGGCGCACGGTACGAACCCGGCCACCGCGGTCATGTGCGGCTACAATGTGCGGGAGATCCCCACGCTGCCGGACGGGGACGTGGACGTCGAGGCGCTGAAGCTGGCACTGGGTCCGCAGACGGCCGGGATCATGCTGACGAACCCGTCGACACTCGGGGTGTTCGAACGACGCATTACCGAGATCGCCCGACTCGTGCACGAGGCCGGCGGCCTGCTCTACTACGACGGCGCCAACCTGAATGCGATCCTCGGCAAGGTCCGCCCGGGCGACATGGGCTTCGACGTGATCCACATGAACCTGCACAAGACCTTTTCGACGCCGCACGGCGGCGGTGGCCCCGGGGCTGGCCCGGTCGGTGTCAGCGAGCGCCTGGTGCCGTTCCTGCCGGTGCCGATGGTGGGTTTCGACGGTCGCGACTATCACTGGCTGACGGACAGGGAGTGCCCCCAGACGATTGGCAAGCTCTCGGCCTTCGCCGGGAATGCCGGTGTGCTGATCCGCTCTTATATCTATGCACGCCTGCTGGGGCGTGAGGGGATGCGGCGTGTTGCCGAGTACGCGACCCTGAACGCGAACTACCTGGCGAAGCGACTGAACGACGCCGGGTTTGAGCTCGCCTACCCGCAGCGGCGCGCGACGCATGAGTTCATCGTCACGCTGAAGCGTCAGGCCAAGGAGCTTGATGTCACCGCGATGGATTTTGCGAAGCGGCTACTCGACTATGGGTATCATGCGCCGACCACGTATTTTCCGCTGCTGGTGCCCGAGTGCTTCCTGATCGAGCCTACGGAGACCGAGGCGCCGGACGCGCTGGACGGCTTCGTCGAGGCCATGGTGAAGATCCAGGCCGAGGCCCAGACCAATCCTGAGGTCATCAAGACAGCGCCGCACACGCTGCCGGTGCGCCGACTGGACGATGTGCGGGCCGCACGCGAACTCGATTTGCGCTGGCAGCCACCGGGCTGAGCCGTGATTCGACCCGGGCGTCAGGTCCGGCCGACAGGCATGAGCGACCGTTGTACGCATGCTGTGTAACACCCTGACACCCCCCCGCAATGGCAGCGCGTTACCCGGCGCCGTTATCATCGCGCCCAACCCTCGATCACGGATAAAGCCCATGGCCGGTGCCAGCCTTCTCGCACTCATCGACGATATCGCCACGGTACTGGACGACATCTCCCTCATGACCAAGGTCGCGGCCAAGAAGACCGCCGGTGTGTTGGGAGACGACCTCGCGCTGAATGCACAACAGGTCAGCGGGGTTCGGGCGGACCGCGAGCTGCCGGTGGTCTGGGCCGTGGCACTGGGCTCACTGAGGAACAAGGCGATACTCGTGCCGGCCGCACTGGCGATCAGTGTCGTCGCCCCCTGGGCAATTACACCGCTGCTGATGCTCGGCGGCGCCTACCTGTGTTTCGAGGGTTTCGAGAAGCTGGCGCACAAGTACCTGCACCCGAAGTCCGAGGCGGAGCGCCAGCGCGCCCAGTTGACCCAAGCGCTGGTCGACCCGGCGGTCGACATGCGGGTGCTGGAGCGCAACAAGATCAAGGGTGCGATTCGCACCGATTTCATCCTTTCCGCCGAGATCATTGTCATCACACTGGGGACCGTGGCGAGCGCCACGTTCGGGATCAAGGTCGCGGTGCTCGCCGGGATCGCCGTGCT
>CBFCWF010000187.1:0-8253 GCA_965601425.1 uncultured Chromatiaceae bacterium
AATGATCGGAATCATCAGGACAACTTGTCGCTTGCGCTCCAAAGTAAGGGTCATTCGGCATAACCGGCGCTAGGCGCGTTCAGCGCGCCGCGGGCTGCAGATACGGCCGAACCGTCGCGTACGTTGAGCGGGTCGATCAAGCCGGGTGCCGGGAACGGCCCGCTGTCTCCGGCCGGCGTCGCAGGCAGGATCGCGTGACAGCTGTTGCACGACGGATTGCGTTCGAGCGACCGATTGGCATCCATGTACAGCATCTGTCCGAGGACCTGCTCTGGGCTCAGTGGTTCCGCGGGGGGGGCGCGCCGCCGCATGCCAGCAGTGCGACGAGCAGGCTGGTTGCAGGCGATGGTCGAGTGGCCATGTCGGAAGCGTCCCTTCGTGGGATTCGATACCTTTTTGCATGAGAAATCATCGTCCCGCATCGAGGCGATGACACGGGTCAACGGTGACGCCGATGACCGGCTGCGGCACGTGGTCGGGGCCTGTCTGCCGGCGGCCCGGGCCTGGCTGGGTACCCGTCCCTGGGAAAGGGGTCGGAAAAATCGGATGATCGTCTTTAAAAAAGAAAAATATAAGCAACTGATTTTTATGTACTTCATGAATTCATCCTGGTAAGTTCGCCGCGTCTCTGCTTAACTTTCGGCGCATCCATCGGCGTGCCTCGCTTTCACGTCGCCTTCCATCGTCTTCGGATACCAGAGCTATGGCAGTGAAACCGGACATCGATCCCCAGGAAACGCAGGAGTGGCTGGATGCGCTCGACGGGGTCCTCGAAAACGAGGGCCCGGACCGGGCGCACTATTTGCTGGAGAAGCTGATAGACAAGGCCCGCCGGTCCGGGGCCTATCTGCCCTACAGTGCCAACACCGCCTATCTGAACACGATACCGCCGACCAAGCAGGACCCGTTCCCCGGTGACCGCTCGATGGAGCGGCGTATCCGCTCTTTCGTTCGCTGGAACGCGATGGCGATGGTGGTGCAGGCGAATCGCAAGGCAACCGAGCTGGGTGGGCACATCGCCAGTTTCGCCTCCAGCGCCACGCTGTTTGATGTCGGCTACAACCATTTCTTCCGCGCCACCAACGACAACCAAGAGGGTGACCTGGTGTTCATCCAGGGGCACTCGGCCCCGGGTGTCTACGCCCGCGCCTACCTGGAAGGACGCATTAGCGAGGAGCAGCTGAACAATTTCCGCCAGGAGGTCGACGGGCACGGCTTGTCTTCCTACCCGCACCCCTGGCTGATGCCACATTTCTGGCAGTTCCCAACCGTATCGATGGGTCTGGGGCCGCTGATGGCAATCTACCAGGCCCGCTTCATGCGCTACCTGCACGACCGCGGCCTGGCCAATGCCGGCGATCGCAGGGTATGGGCCTATATGGGCGACGGGGAGATGGACGAGCCCGAGTCGCTGGGCGCGATCTCGCTGGCCGCGCGCGAGCGTCTCGACAACCTCGTGTTCGTCGTCAATTGCAACCTGCAGCGCTTGGACGGCCCGGTCCGCGGCAATGGCAAGATCATCCAGGAGCTCGAGGCGGTGTTCCGCGGTGCCGGCTGGAACGTGATCAAGGTGATCTGGGGTGGTTATTGGGATCCGCTGCTGGCGCGCGACACGGACGGCCTGCTGCTCAAGCGCATGGAGGAATGTGTCGACGGTGACTACCAGGCCTACAAGGCGCACGGCGGTGCCTATGTCCGCGAGCACTTCTTTGGCAAGTATCCGGAACTCGCCGCGATGGTCGCAAACCTGTCGGACGAGGATATCTGGCGTCTGAACCGAGGTGGGCACGACCCGATCAAGGTCTATGCGGCTTATGCCGCCGCGATGCGGCACAAGGGCCAGCCGACCGTGATTCTGGCCAAGACCGTCAAGGGTTACGGCATGGGGGAGGCCGGCGAGGGTCAGAACATCACCCATTCGCAGAAGAAGATGGGCGAAGAGTCGCTGAAGGCCTTCCGCGATCGCTTCAACATCCCGATCCCGGACGATCAGATCAGTTCGGCGCCGTATTTCAAACCGCCGGCCGACAGCCCGGAGATGACCTATCTGCACGAGCGCCGCGCCGCACTGGGCGGCTACATGCCCAGTCGCCGCGTCAAGAGCAATGCGCTGACGATTCCTCCGCTCGATACCTTCAAGGCCCTGCTCGACGGCAGCGGCGACCGCGAGATGTCGACGACGATGGCATTCGTGCGATTCCTGACCAGCCTGACCCGGGACAAGGGCGTCGGCAAATTCGTCGTGCCCATCGTGCCCGACGAGGCACGCACCTTCGGTATGGAGGGAATGTTCCGCCAACTCGGGATCTACTCTTCGGTCGGGCAGCTCTACACGCCGGTCGATTCCGAGCAGGTGATGTATTACCGCGAGGACAAGAAGGGCCAGATCCTGCAGGAGGGCATCAACGAGGCCGGCGCGATGTCGTCGTGGATCGCGGCGGCGACCTCGTACAGCAACAACGGGGTCACGATGATCCCTTTCTACATCTATTACTCGATGTTCGGTTTTCAACGGGTCGGCGATCTCGCCTGGGCGGCCGGGGACATGCAGGCGCGTGGCTTCCTGCTCGGTGGTACCGCCGGTCGCACCACGCTGGCCGGCGAGGGCCTTCAGCATCAGGACGGACACAGTCACCTGCAGGCCGCGTTCATACCGAACTGCCGCGCTTACGACCCGGCGTTCGCGTATGAGCTGGCCGTCGTGCTGCATGACGGCATGAAGAAAATGTACGAAGAGCAGCACAACGTCTTCTACTACGTCACGGTGATGAACGAGAACTATGTGCAGCCGACCATGCCCGATGGCGTCGAGGACGGCATCGTCCGCGGCATGTACCTCTATCGACAGGGGTCGCGCAAGAAGAAGCGGGTGCAGTTGCTGGGGTCGGGCACCATCCTTCGCGAGGTGATCGCAGCGGCCGCGCTGCTCGAGGACGAGTGGAACGTCGCCGCCGATGTCTGGAGCGTGCCCAGCTTCACCGAACTGCGCCGCGAGGCGATGGACATCCAGCGCTGGAATCTGTTGCACCCGATGGACAAACCCCGTACGCCGTACGTCACCGGGTTGCTGGACAAGCAAAAGGGGCCGGCGGTCGCGGCGACCGACTACATGCGGAGTTTCCCGGAGCAGATCCGTCCCTACCTCGGCGAACGGCATTACCTCACCCTGGGCACGGACGGTTTCGGCCGCTCGGACATGCGATCGCAGCTGCGCAAGTTCTTCGAGGTCAACCGCCACTATGTCACGGTCGCGGCACTCAAGGCCTTGGCCGATCTCGGCGAGGTCGATAGCAGTCTGGTCGCCCAGGCGATCAAGGCCTACAAGATCGACCCGGACAAGCCCAACCCTGCAACTGTCTGAGTGACAGGCGACACCCAAGGCCCAGACAGTGATACGGAGACAGTGACGTGGCACAGATGAAAGAGGTTTTGCTGCCCGATATCGGCGACTTTCACGACGTGGAAATCATCGAGATCCTAGTCAAGCCGGGTGATCGGGTCGAGGCCGAGGATCCGCTGATCACACTCGAAAGCGACAAGGCGAGCATGGAGATACCGTCGCCGCAGGCCGGTGTGGTCGACGAGGTCATGGTGGCGCTGGGCGATCGGATCAACCAGGGCGACCTGCTCCTGACCCTGCAAGCGGTAGACGAAGAGGCAGACGCGGAGACAATGCAGGAACAGCCCGCGGTGCAGCCGGCCGAGATGCTCGAAGACGCGCCGGCAGACATCCCGGCAGACGCCCTGCCGACGGTGCCGACGGTGCCGGCGGCGCCCGCCGGGGAGCCGCAACTGCGCGACGTGGTCCTGCCGGATATCGGCGATTTCCAGGATGTGGAGATCATCGAGTTGCTGGTCACGGTCGGTGACCCGGTCGCGGCCGAGCAGTCGCTGCTCACGCTGGAGAGTGACAAGGCGACGATGGAGATCCCGGCACCGTTCGGCGGGGTCCTCAGGTCAGTCGCGGTGAAGGTCGGCGACAAGGTCAACCGGGGTGATCTGATCGCTGCGATCGAGACGCGCGATGGCGGCAACGCCGAGACCGCGGACGGTGGCGCGCCGCAGCCGGCGGACGCCGGACAGGCCGCAGCGACGGCGGACACACCGGCGATCGAGGCGCCGCGGGCACCCGGTGACAAGGAGCAGCTGCGCCGCCCGGTGCTGGTGCGCCCCTCTGATACGCCGCGAGGCAAGGCGCACGCCAGCCCCGGTGTGCGCCGCTTTGCGCGCAAGCTTGGCGTCGACCTGCACCAGGTTTCCGGTTCCGCACCAAAAGGGCGGATCCTCAAGGAGGACGTGCAGGACTACGTGAAGCGGGCCCTCAGTGGGGCCATGCCCGAACTGGCCGCGCCGGCCGCGAGCGGCGCGCTGCAGCTGCCGGCCGTGCCCGAGGTCGATTTCACCAAGTTCGGTGAGGTCGAGGAACGCGACCTCGGCCGAATCAAGAAGCTCAGCGGCGCCCACCTGCATCGTGCCTGGCTCAATGTGCCGCATGTGACCCAGTTCGATGAGGCCGACATCACCGAGCTCGAGGCGTTTCGTAAGACGCAGAAGGACGAGGCGGCACGCCGGGAGCTGAAGCTGACCTTCATGCCGTTTCTGATGACGGCGGTGGCCAAGGCGTTGGCCCGGTACCCGCAGTTCAACAGCTCGTTGTCGCCGGACGGCGAGCGCCTGATCTTGAAAAAGTACCTGCATATCGGCGTCGCCGTCGACACACCGAACGGCTTGATGGTCCCGGTTGTCCGGGATGTCGACCAAAAGGGCGTGTTCGATCTGGCGCGCGACCTCGGCGAGCTCAGTGGCAAGGCCCGCGCGGGCAAGCTGTCACCTGCCGACATGCAGGGCGGCTGCTTGTCCATCTCGAGCCTGGGCGGGATTGGCGGGACCCAGTTCACGCCGATCGTCAATGCGCCGGAGGTGGCCATCCTCGGGATTTCGCGCGCCGCGATGCAGCCCCGCTGGGACGGCAGTGCGTTCGTGCCCCGGCTGATCATGCCGTTCAGCCTGTCTTACGATCACCGGGTAATCGACGGGGCGGAGGGGGTGCGCTTCACCAGCCATCTGGGCGAGCTGTTGGGCGACATCCGTCGCCTGTTGCTCTAGGGTACGTCAACGCCATGGGGATACCCATCGACAGCGCCCCCTTTTTTTGCGGGACCAGGCGCCGTGAGCGCTGATGCATTTCAGGCAATGCACAGCATTGACATCGTTGCCGTGCAGCGTAGCGGAAATGTTGCGTAAATGCCGGACTGAAAACCGCAGACAGGTCTGCTTTACTTGGCAGACCCACGGCACGGGTCGTTCATCGACCGGGAGACAGGAGCATTTATGAGCGAGCAAGGCAGGGTTGCGGACATCCGCACACAGGTAGTGGTGCTGGGTGCAGGGCCGGGCGGTTACACTGCGGCGTTTCGTGCCGCCGACCTCGGTAAACAGGTGGTGCTGATCGAACGTTACCCGAGCCTCGGCGGTGTCTGCCTCAACGTCGGCTGCATCCCGTCCAAGGCGCTGTTGCACACCGCGGAGGTGATCAATGAGGTCGCCGAGCTCGAGCACATGGGCGTGCGCTTCACGCAGCCCAAGATCGATCTCGACAAGATGCGTGCCGGCAAGGACAAGGTCGTCGGCAAGCTGACCGGGGGTCTCGCCGCACTGGCCAAACAGCGCAAGGTGCAGGTCGTGACGGGCCTCGCCAAGTTCGCCGACCCGCGTCATCTCGAGGTGCAGACTGCCGAGGGCCTGACCCGCGTCGAGTTCGAGCACTGCATCATTGCCTGTGGTTCCAGCCCGGTGAAGATCCCCGGCTTCCCGAATGACGATCCCCGCCTGATCGACTCGACCGGTGCGCTGGCGCTGGCCGAGGTGCCAAAGAAGATGTTGATCGTCGGCGGTGGCATCATCGGCCTCGAGATGGCCACCGTGTATGCGACGCTGGGCAGTGAGATCGACATCGTCGAACTGCAGGACGGTTTGATCCCGGGTTGCGATCGCGACCTGGTCCGGCCGTTGCAGAAACGCCTCGGCGCGAAGGTCAGCGGCATTATGCTGAAGACCAAGGTAGCGGACATCAAGGCCCAGAAGAACGGCCTAAAGGTCGCATTCGAGGGCGCCAAGGCACCGGATCCGAAGCTCTACGATCGCGTACTGGTCGCGGTCGGCCGCAGTCCCAACGGGCGCCAGATCAATGCCGAGGCCGCCGGTGTGCGTGTCGACGAGCGCGGTTTCATCCCTACCGATGCAAAGATGCGCACCAATGTCCCGCACATCTATGCGATCGGCGACGTCGTCGGCAACCCGATGCTGGCGCACAAGGCGACGCACGAGGCCAAGGTGGCGGCCGAGGTGATCGCGGGTCAACCGGCCCTGTTCGACCCGATGACTATCCCGAACGTCGCCTACACCGACCCCGAGGTTGCCTGGATGGGCCTGACCGAGAGCGAAGCCAAGGAGCAGGGTATCGCGATCGAGAAGGGCGTGTTTCCCTGGGCAGCGTCAGGGCGCGCGCTCGGTATCGGTCGCGAGGAAGGGCTGACCAAGCTGATATTCGATGCGAAGAGCAAGCGCCTGCTGGGTGCCGGTATCGTCGGGCGCAGTGCCGGCGAGCTGATCGGCGAGACCGTGCTGGCGCTGGAGATGGGGGCGGATGCGGAGGATATCGGCCTGACCATCCATCCGCACCCGACGCTGAACGAGACGGTCTGCTTCGCGGCCGAGATGGCGGAGGGCTCGATCACCGATCTGATGCCGCCGAAACGACGCTGAACGCGACCCACCGGCTGCCGCCCAACGAGGATTGAGACGCATGCGTGACGGATCCAATTCGGTCGAGATGATGGAGTACTCCTTCCTCGTGATCTTCGCCAACAACGGCCACCTGGATACGGCTGAACTCGCATTGCTTGAACGCCTCGCACTCGAGGATGGCAAGGTCGACGAACGCGAGCGCGAGGTGCTGCACAATATTTTCGAGCGCGCGCTCGCCCGTGGTGTGACGCCCGAGGTCGAGGCCGAGATCGCGCGTTTCCGTGAAAGGTACCAGATCTGAGCCCGTGCCGGATTACGCACGAAGGCGCATCTGCCAAGATGTCGAAGGTTTCGACGCCGGCCGTCTGGCCGGACTCGAGGGTCATCGCGCTCTATGAACTCAACGTCGTCGAACAGATGACAAGCGCCTGCGACACCACGACCGTCAGCGATGCCTGGGACCGCGGTGTAGCATTCTTTCGGATACGGCTGGCACCGATGACATCAAGGATGGAATCGTGAAAACTCGTGTCACCCGTGTCGGTTTCGGCGTCCGACCGGGTCAGATGACGGCGGGCCTTCCGGATTGACGGTGCCATTGCATGCGAGGATCCAGGGCGATCCGGGTGCCCGCCCGGTCATGCTGCTGCACGGTCTGTTCGGTTCTGCGTCGAACTGGGGCGCGGTCGCTGGGCGGTTGAAATCCGAGTATCGGGTGGTCGTCCCGGATTTGCGCAACCACGGCCAGTCGCCGCATCACGCGGACTGTTCCTATCCTGCGATGGTTGACGACCTGCTCGGGCTGATGGATGCGCAGGGGATCGCGAAGGCTGTCCTGGTCGGACACAGCATGGGCGGCAAGGTCGCGATGCAGTGCGCCCTGACCGATCCGGACAGGGTGTCCGGTCTTGCGGTCGTGGATATGTCGCCGGTCAGTTACACACACGATTTCGCGTCCGTGCTGAACGGATTCCGGGCAGTGGACCTCGCCGCCATTCGCAGCCGCGCCGACGCCGATCGGCAGATGGCCAAGCACGTCCCGGGTGGCGGCGTCCGGGCCTTCCTGCTGCAGAACCTGGTGAAATCGCCGGATGGCTGGCAGTGGCGCCTGAACCTGGATGCACTGGCCGCCGCACAGGCCGAGATAACGGGTTTTCCCGTGCAGCCGCCGGGTGCGCGATTCGGTGGCCCGACGAGTTTCATCTACGGGAGCCTGTCGGACTATGTCACACCCGACTACGAGCCCGTGATCCGACGGCTGTTTCCGGCGGCGAACCTGTGTCCGGTCGCCGATGCCGGGCACTGGGTATATGCGGACAGGCCGCAGGGCTTCATGGCCTGTCTGGCGGCGTTTCTCCCTTAGGGACAATGGCACTTACTTTGGAGCGCAAGCGACGAATCGGCCTGATGTTTCCGGTCATTTCTTCCGAAAAACGCCGTGAATACGTCCTTGTAGGCTCGACGGCGGCGTCCATGCCGCCGACGTTTTCTCCAGAAACGACCGGA
>CBFCWF010000188.1:0-8243 GCA_965601425.1 uncultured Chromatiaceae bacterium
CCTGCGTCGCATAGTTGAACATCGTCGGCGTACCGTCCAGCGGGCTGCCCATCAGGTCCTCGCGCACGATCACCAACGTCAGGCCGGCCGGTCCGATATTCTTCTGTGCCCCCGCATAGATCAGGCCGAACCGCGACGCATCGATCGGGCGCGACAGCAAGGTCGACGACATGTCCGCGACCAGCGGAACGCCGCCGGTCTCCGGGACGTACGGGAACTCGACCCCCTCAATGGTTTCGTTCGGCGTGTAGTGCAGATAGGCCGCATCGTCCGAGACCGTGAAGCCGTCCGCGGCGGGAACGCTGGTGAACCGGCCGTCGTGCTCGCGATCGACCGTGACCCTGACTTCGCCATAGCGTCTTGCCTCGGCAATGGCCTTCTTCGACCAGGAGCCGGTGCGAAAGTAGTCGGCCCTGCCGGTTCGCCCGATCAGGTTCATCGGGATCATCGCAAACTGGCTCGACGCACCGCCCTGCAGGAAAAGCACCTTGTAACCGGCAGGCAGGCCCATCAGCTCACGCAGGTCCGCCTCGGCCTCGGCGGCGATCGACATGAACTCCTTGCCGCGATGGCTCATCTCCATGACCGACATGCCCGAACCGTGCCAGTCGAGCATCTCCGCCTGGGCCTGTTTCAGGACGTCTTCCGGCAGCGCGGCCGGACCGGCGCTGAAGTTGTAAACACGGGTCATAGCTGCTTCCGCTCAAGTTCAGTGAATTGTTCGTTCGCGCACCGCCCGGGGGTCACGGCGGCCATCGCACGGCCGTGGCGCTGCGAGCGCCGCAGGATACCAGAGCATACAGGTCTTCGAGCGGCCGGTCGTGCACCCTCGGCATCGTCTGCGGGGCCACCGCAGCGCGCCGGCCCGCCCGCGGTGCGGTAGGCCGTCAGTCCTCGTCCGACCCAACCGGTTCCGGGTCGCCTGCGACGCCGTCGTCCGCGTCCTCGGCATCGAGTGCTTCTATGCGCTCAATCCCAATCAGTTTCTCATCTTTCGAGAGACGGATCATCGTGACGCCCTGGGTGTCGCGGCCCATCTGCGAGACATCGGCGACGCGCGTGCGCACCAGTGTGCCGCCGTTGGTGATCAGCATCATCTCGTCCTCCTCGTCGACCCGGACCGCGCCGACCTGGTCGCCGTTGCGGTCCGAGATCTTGATCGAGATCACGCCCAAGCCGCCACGACCCTTGACCGGGAACTGCTCGATCGGCGTGCGCTTGCCGAACCCGTTCTCGGTCACCGTCATCACGTCGCCCTGGTTGCCGATGATCAGCGAAATCACGCGCTGTCCTTTGCCGAGCTTGACGCCGCGCACGCCGCACGCGGTGCGGCCCATCGCCCGTACGTCGGATTCCTTGAAACGGATCGCCTTCCCGGCCGAGGTGAACAGCATGATGCTCTGGCGGCCGTCGGTGATATCCACCCCGATCAGCTGATCGTCGGCACGCAGATCGGCCGCGATGATGCCGTTCGAGCGCGGCCGGGAAAAATCAACCAGCGGGGTCTTTTTGACCGTGCCCGACGCAGTGGCCATGAAGACGAAGCGATCCTCGGTGTACTCTCGCACCGGCAATACCGCGTTTATCCGCTCGCCCTGCTCCAGCGGCAGCAGGTTGACCATCGGGCGGCCGCGCGCATTGCGCCCGGCCTGCGGCAGTTCGTACACCTTGAGCCAGTAGCACTTGCCGCGGCTCGAGAAACACAGGATCGTGTCATGGGTGTTCGCGACGAACAGTTTGTCGACGAAGTCCTCGTCCTTGGTCGCCGTCGCCATCTTGCCGCGGCCACCGCGGCGCTGTGCGCGATAGTCGCCGACGGGCTGTGACTTCGCGTAGCCCTGATGCGACAGAGTGACCACGACGTCCTCCTCGTTGATCAGGTCCTCCAGCGTCAGGTCCATGCGGTTGGTCACGATCTCGCTGCGCCGCGCGTCGCCGAATTGCTCACGGATCTCGATCAGCTCGTCCTTGATCACCTGCATCAAGCGATCGGGGCTCGACAATATTTCGAGTAACGCCGCAATTTTCTCTAGTATCTCTTCGAATTCATTTATTATTTTATTCTGTTCCAGACCGGTCAGCTTTTGCAGACGCAGGTCCAGGATCGCCTGTGCCTGGGTCTCCGTCAGGCGGTAGCCGCCGTCGGTCAACCCGAAGCCGGCGGGCAGGTCCTCGGGGCGCGAGGCATCCGCCCCGGCGCGCGAGAGCATCGCCTCGACCGTGCCCGACTGCCAGGCCCGCGCGACGAGCTGCTTCTTCGCCTCGGCCGGGCTCGGTGCCGCCTTGATCAGCGCAATCACCTCGTCGATGTTGGCGAGCGCCACCGCGAGGCCTTCGAGCAGGTGCGCCCGCTCGCGCGCCTTGCGCAGGTCGAACAGCGTGCGCCGGGTCACTACCTCACGCCGGTGGCGCAGGAAGTACTCGAGCAGCTGCTTCAGGTTCAGCGTCCGCGGCTGGCCATCGACCAGCGCGACAATGTTGATGCCGAATACGTTCTGCAGCTGCGTCTGTTGAAACAGATTGTTCAGGACCACCTCGGCAACCTCGCCGCGGCGCAGTTCGATGACCATGCGCATGCCGTCCTTGTCGGACTCGTCGCGCAGCTCGCTGATGCCTTCGAGCTTTTTGTCCTTCACCAGCTCCGCAATCTTTTCGAGCAGCCGCGCCTTGTTGACCTGGTAGGGCAACTCGCTGACCACGATCCGCTGCCGACCGTGTTCCATCTCCTCGACGCTGGTGCGGGCACGGATGTAGACCTTGCCGCGACCGGTGCGGTAGGCCTCGCGCACGCCGTGAATGCCGTTGATGATCGCCGCGGTCGGGAAGTCCGGGGCGGGCACGATGTCCATCAGCTCGTCGATGCCGACACCCGGCGCATCGATCACGCGGATACAGGCGTCGATGACCTCGGTCAGGTTGTGTGGCGGGATATTCGTGGCCATGCCCACCGCGATCCCGGAGGAGCCATTGATCAACAGATTCGGGATCTTGGCCGGCAGTACCTGCGGTTCGTGCTCGGATTCGTCGTAGTTCGGGACGAAATCGACGGTTTCCTTCTCGATGTCGGCGAGCAGCTCGTGCGCTATCTTGGCCATGCGCACCTCGGTGTAACGCATCGCCGCCGGCGCATCACCGTCGACCGACCCGAAGTTGCCCTGCCCGTCGATCAGCATGTAGCGCAGTGAAAACGGCTGCGCCATGCGCACGATCGTGTCGTACACCGCCGTGTCGCCGTGCGGGTGGTACTTACCGATCACGTCGCCGACGACGCGCGCCGACTTTTTGTAGGCCTTGTTCCAGTCGTTGCCCAGCTCGCCCATCGCGAAAAGCACGCGCCGGTGCACCGGCTTGAGGCCGTCGCGCACGTCCGGCAGGGCACGTCCGACGATCACGCTCATCGCGTAATCCAGGTAGGACTGCTGCATCTCGTCTTCGAGATTGACGGGGAGGATTTCCTTTGCGAACTCTGTCATCGATGGCTTTTCCGGTCGGCGCGCCGATCAAGGTGCGGATGCGAATGCCTGCTTCGGCTTCGCTGATTTTAAGGACAAATCAAGCCCACGATGGTATCACACTGGCACAGGTGCGACATAGACGAATAATGGCCCAGAGCGGCTTACATGGCGCGAGAGTGACATGTCGAGGCTCCCCAGGGGGCTTTTTCATGATCCGCCAAGCGCAAAATCACGCATGCGTGGCCGGCGCCCCGGTCGGGAGACCGTCGCCGCGCGACAGGTCATGGCGTTCGCGGCGCTCGGATGCCGCCGTGATTCAGCCCACCGGGAGCGCGGTCTTGTCGACCACACGGCGCATCACGAAGCTCGAATGCACCCCGCTCACACCCTCGATGCGCGTGATCTTTTCCAGCAGCAGCGCCTGGTAGGCATCCATGTCGCGCACCACGACCTTCAACTGATAGTCGGCATCCTGGCCAGTGATCAGGAGGCATTCGAGCACCTCGGGCAGCGCCCGGATCTTTTCCTCGAAGTTCGCGAAGCGCTCCGGGGTATGCCGGTCCATCGAGATGTGGATCAACGCCAGCAGGCTCAGCCCGAGCCGCCTGGCGTCGAGGATCGCCCGGTAGCCGGCGATCAAACCGCTCGCCTCGAGCGCACGTACGCGGCGCAGGCAAGGCGATGGCGACAGGCCGATACGCTCGGCCAGCTCCTGATTGCTGATACGCCCCTGCGCCTGGAGTACCTCAAGAATGCGGCGGTCGTAGCGGTCGATTTCCATCACCTGCCTCGCGCCCGGCTGCCGAAGGCAGCGGATTCCGAAGATTCAAGTATATAAGCAATTTTATTGCGCAATCATTCCAAGAAATGGCCAATTTTGCAATCATTTGCGTCGATGGGTCGCCTATCATTTCCCCATCGGCCAAAAGCCGGCAACCGACTGCCAACGACTCACGAGGTCTCGCGCAGCCGCCCCTCACGGGGCAAGCAACAGACCGCCGCCTCTCCGGACCGGAGAGGCCAGGCGAACAGGTACCAGCATCTCCGGGAGTACGCACCTTGAACAGCTTCGACCACCGAAAGTATCGACCGGCAAGGCCGGTCGCACTGCGCGACCGGCAGTGGCCCGATCAGGTCACCGACCGGGCCCCGATCTGGGCCAGCGTCGACCTGCGCGACGGCAATCAGGCCCTCCTCGAGCCGATGAACGTCACGCAGAAGCGTCGACTCTGGGATTTGCTGGTCCAGATCGGCATCAAGGAGATCGAGGTCGGCTTTCCGTCCGCGAGCCAGCCCGACTACGATTTCGTGCGCTGGCTGATCGAAGCGGACCGCATCCCCGATGACGTGACTGTTCAGGTCCTGGTACAGGCCCGCGCGGAACTGATCGAACGCACCTTCGAGGCGCTCAAGGGGGTTCGGCGCGCGGTCGTGCACGTCTACAACTCGACCTCGACGGTACAGCGCGAACGGGTGTTCGGACGCGACCGCGACGGTGTCAAGGAGATCGCGGTGCAGGGCGCGCGGATGCTAAGCGACGCGGCCCGCCAGTACCCCGAGACCGAATGGGTGTTTCAGTACTCCCCGGAGAGCTTCTCCGACACCGAGTGGGACTATGCGGTCGAGGTCTGCGACGCGGTGACGGCGGTCTGGCAACCGACCGCGGCACACCCCTGCATTATCAATCTGCCGGCGACGGTCGAGAGCAGCACGCCGAACCGGTTCGCCGACCAGGTCGAGTACTTTTGCCGGCATGTCGCGCGGCGCGAGGCCCTGATCGTCTCGCTGCACACCCACAACGACCGCGGCACCGCGGTCGCGGCGGCCGAACTGGGTCTGATGGCCGGCGCCGACCGCGTCGAGGGCACGCTGCTCGGCAACGGCGAGCGCACCGGCAACATGGACATCGTGACGCTCGCGATGAACCTGTACAGCCAGGGCGTCGATCCGCGGCTGGATCTGTCCAACCCGGACGAGATCATTCAGGTCTACACGCAGTGCACCGGGCTGCCGGTCCACCCGCGCCATCCCTGGGTGGGTGAGCTGGTCTACACGGCGTTCTCCGGCAGTCACCAGGACGCGATCCGCAAGTGCCTGCTCAAGCAGACGCCGGACGAACCCTGGCAGGTCGCGTACCTGCCCATCGACCCGCGTGACCTGGGCCGCGACTACCAGGCGGTCATCCGGGTCAACAGCCAGTCCGGCAAGGGCGGCGTCGCCTTCGTACTCGAACGCGACTACGGCCTGACCCTGCCGCGCTGGATGCAGGTCGAGCTGGCGCAGATCGTGCAGCGCGAGAGCGAGAGTCAAAGCGGCGAGATCAGTGCCGAGCGGATTCATGCGCTGTTCCTGCAACATTTTGCCGATGCACGCCATCCGCTCACGTTGCTCGGCTACCGTCTGGACCGGCAGCAGGGACGCGACCTGATCGAGGCCCAGATCGAGGACGCCGGCCGGCAACACAGCATCCGCGGCAGCGGTGAGGGCGCGATCGAGGCATTCGTCGATGCCTGGACGTGCGCCTACGGCAATCGCATCAACGTGGTCGACTACAGCGAGCATGCGATCGGCCCCGGGACCGCGGCGGACGCAGTGGCCTACGTTCAGCTGAATGTCGATGGGCATCGGGTGGCCGGCGCCGCGTTCGACCGCGACACCGTGAGCGCGTCGATGCGCGCGGTGCTGGCGGCGCTGAACCGCGCCCAACTCGCCCGCGCGGTGGCGTGAGTCGGACAGCGGCCCCCGGCGGCGACGGGCCGCGCGCGCGAACATGACCGGTGGCAACACGAGCGATTGCCGAAAAATGCGCCGCAGATACAAACGCCGCAACGAGGTGTTGATCGAAGTCGAGCGCCGGGATTAGCGCGACGCCCTGATGGGTCGTTGCCCGATCGACCGCGCGCCACGGCGACGCTGCATCTGCAGCGCCCCAGCGTCCCAGCGCCCTACGCCCGGCAGGGCCGGCTCGGCCCGCCGAAAGATGGCCGCGCGTGCCCGGACATCCACACGTCTGCAGGCAGTGCATCGCATCGCATCGCTCGTTCGAGGTGCGGCGCTGCGCCCTGTCACGCAACGCTATTGCGCTCCAGGGCGCCCCTGTATAATCCGCGTGGCGGGCCGCAATGCCGGCCAGTGCCCCCGACACTTCGCGGGAGTCTGTGTCGGGTCCACAACGGCTGCGTGGTGTCACGAGTCGGCCGAATAACCGGGCAACCTGCCCTCTGGCTAATACAAAAAGGGTTCTGACATGAAGCTTGAAAACATGATGCGTGTACTGGTCGCGACGCTGCTCCTCGGGGCGCTGGCCGGTTGCGGTGACACCTGGCAGGGCGTCAAGAAGGACACCGGCGATAACCTCGAGGCGACCGGCGAGGCGGTCGAGAAGGCCGGCGAGAAGATCAAAGAATAGCGGCGGCCTCACCTGCGCAGACCCGGGCGAAGTCGACCCGACACCGATTCGGCGGTCGGGTGGGCGTCGCCCGGGTGGTTCCGCCAAAACCTCAAGCCGCCCGACTCGGCGACGCTGCATTCGCGCTGCCCGACCAACCCCGGGACCAGCCGACCGCTGCGGTTCGCGGACCCCACGATTCGCGGCACCCGCATCCTGGTTCTCCCCCTAACCTCTTGGTGCCTCGCTCCCCTTCACGTGTCGCCGAGGTGCGCGGCGAGCCGCGCGCGGTCCGGCCGCTCGATGATGCCGCGTTCCGTGACGATCGCGTCGACCAGCGCGGCCGGCGTGACATCGAACACCGGGTTCCAGGCATCGACGCCATCGGCCGCGGTGCGCCGGCCCGCACACTCAAGCACCTCGTCGGCGACACGTTCCTCGATCGGGATGGCCGCCCCATCCACGGTGTCGCGGTCGATGGTCGAGGTCGGCGCCGCGACCATGAAGCGTACCCCGTGGTAGCGGGCCGCGACCGCGAGCCCGTAGGTCCCGATCTTGTTCGCGACATCGCCGTTCGCGGCGATCCGGTCGGCACCCACGATGACCCAGCCGATACCGCCCGCCGCCATGCGCGCCGCGGCCGCGCTGTCGGCCATCAGGCGCAGCGGGATCCCGTCACGCGCGAGCTCCCAGGCGGTCAGCCGCGCCCCCTGCAGCCAGGGGCGGGTCTCGTCCGCGTACACGCTGTCTATGCGGCCCTGCCGGTACGCGCTTCGAATCACGCCCAGCGCGGTCCCCCAGCCACCGGTCGCGAGGCCGCCGGTATTGCAGTGCGTGATCACGCCGGTCGGGCCGTCGATCAGGCTGGCGCCGAAATCGCCCATGCGCTGGTTGTCCTCTCGATCACGGCGATGTATCGCACGGGCTTCGGCGAGCACCCGGGGAACCGGGTCCGCTGCGTCGTCCAGAGCGGCAATCAGGCGGCGCATCCGGGCGATGGCCCAGGACAGGTTCACCGCGGTCGGCCGTGCCGCGGCCAGCGTCTCGCAGTCGGCCTCGAGGGCCGTGCGCCATTGTCGCGGGGCGCGTGCATGACGCGCCCGAACGGCCAGCACGATACCGTACGCCGCGCTGATGCCTATCGCCGGCGCGCCGCGCACCACCATGTCGCGGATGGCCTCGGCAGTCGCCTGCACATCGCCGCACTCGACGAATACCTCGCGCCGCGGCAGCGCCCGTTGATCGAGCAGGTAGAGCCGATCGTCGTGCCAAAGGATCGCGCTGTCGGCCGACACCGGGATATCGAGCTGGACTTCTCGCATGTTGACTCGCTGTCGTCTTGTGACTAGTGGGCTGCTTGGTAAGTTCGGTAACACTCAGCCGATCCACAGGCGTCATCG
>CBFCWF010000189.1:0-8229 GCA_965601425.1 uncultured Chromatiaceae bacterium
GATCGGGTTTAAGATCCGCGAGCACACGTTGCAGCGTACGCCCTACCTGCTGGTGGTTGGTGATCGCGAGATGGAGAGCCGCAGCGTCGCGGTACGGACGCGCGGCGGTGAGGATCTTGGATCCATGCCCCTCGACGAGCTGATCCAGCGGCTCGCGATTGAGGTGGCGGAGCGCGCATGATGTGAAGCCCCGGGGTACGGCCGAGCAGGCCAGCAACCGCCGGGGGTTTTGGCTCCGGACGACGATAAAGCACCGACCGCTGTCGGTGCTTTCTTTGTTGTCTGGGACTTGGTGACTTGGAGGAAACCGGCTATCGCCAGACAACCCGAGAAGCGGAATCGCCTGAACGGCGAGATCACCGCACGACAGGTGCGCCTGATTGGCCACGACGGAGAACAAGTAGGCATCGTATCGATCGACGAGGCGATGACTGCGGCCGAGGCGGCCAGCATGGACCTGGTCGAGATTCAACCGAACGCCGAGCCCCCGGTCTGCCGGGTCATGGATTACGGCAAGTTCGTTTTCGAGCAGAAGAAGCAAAAACAGGAAGCGCGAAAGAAGCAGAAACAGGTACAGGTCAAGGAGGTCAAATTCCGTCCCGGTACCGACATTGGCGACTACCAGGTGAAACTACGCAACCTGCATCGATTCCTCGAAGAGGGCGACAAGGCCAAGGTCACCATGCGTTTTCGCGGTCGCGAACATGCTCACCGCGAGCGCGGGCTGGAACTGCTGGAGCGGATCGAAAAGGACCTGGAGGAAGTCTCACAGGTCGAGCAGCGCCCGATGATGGAGGGGCGCCAGATGGTGATGGTGCTCGGTCCGAAACGAGGCAAATAGCCGAAACCAAAAAGACGTATGCGGACTTCTACCGATGAAGCCGCGGGGTGGTCGGGCCGACGGGCATTGCCTGGGCCGCCTCAATCAAAACCCTTGCAATGAAAGGAGAGAAAAATGCCGAAGATCAAGACCAATCGTGGCGCCGCGAAACGCTTCCGGATTACCGCCGGCGGCGTCAAGCGCAATCAGTCTCACCGTCGTCATATCTTGACGAAGAAATCGACCAAGCGTAAGCGTCAACTGCGTTCACCCTCGATGCTACACAGGCATGATGTGGCCGCCGCGCGCCGCATGATCCCCTACGCCTGATAACGAGGAGAGAGAATCATGCCAAGAGTAAAACGTGGTGTGCAGGCGCATGCCAAGCACAAGAAAGTCCTCAAGTCGGCCAAGGGTTACTACGGAGCGCGCAGCAAGGTCTATCGCGTTGCGAAGCAGGCGGTCATCAAGGCCGGCCAATACGCCTATCGGGACCGCCGGGTCAAGAAGCGCGAGTTTCGTGCGCTGTGGATTCAGCGAATCAATGCCGGTGCGCGGATGTGCGACATGAGCTACAGCCGCTTCATCGATGGCCTGAACAAGGCAGGGATCGAGGTCGATCGCAAGATGCTGGCCGATATCGCCGTCCACGACATGCCGGCATTCGAGCAGCTCGCAGAAAAGGCCAAAGCAGCCCTCGCGAGCTGACGGTCGCGTTCGGGCGGATTGCCCGGCATGCGTGATGAAGCAAAAGGGGGGAAGGCCGCTGTGGTTTCTCCCCTTTGTTTTGGTAAGGGGCGATGTCCTGGCGGACATGGGCGCCGATGTCTCGCAGCGTAGGCTTTACCTGCCGCGTGTTTTCGTGCGCGCCGACCCAAGGGGCTGCGGCGTTCATCGGTGCCTCGTAGGGCAGGGCGTGCCTGCCAGGTACGCGTCGATCGATAGTCGGCTCGCCGGTAACACGGGGGGTCTTCGGCAAGGTGCACGAAAGTTCGAACATCCGCTCGCCCAGCGTCGCCGGGTGCGGCTTGAACTGTCCAGCGGCTGTCGTCAATCGCTGCCCCGCAACGCAGACGGTGTATGCCGAACAAAAATCGACCAACAACCCGCCCACCAACAAGCACTGGTTCACCGACAATGAGCACTGAACTCGAAGATCTACTCGCCCAGTCAATGGATGCGCTGGGTGCTGCCGTCGACCTGCGTGCCCTCGACGAGGTCCGCGTGCAATACCTCGGCAAGAGCGGCCGTTTCACCGAGCGCCTAAAACAGCTGGGCAAGCTGCCCGGTGATCAACGCAAGGCCGCCGGGCAGGCGATCAATCAGGCGAAGCAGGCCTTTCAACAGGCGCTCGAATCACGCAGGCAGGCGCTCGAAGAGGCCCAGCTCACCCGCCGCCTCGCGTCGGAGCGCGTCGATGTGAGTCTTCCCGGCCGCGATGTCGTCAGCGGCGGTCTGCATCCGGTTACGCGCACGATGCAGCGTATCGAGGCCTTCTTCGCCAGCGCCGGTTTCGAGGTCGCCGAAGGTCCGGAGATCGAAGATGACTTTCACAACTTCGAAGCGCTGAACATACCTTCGCATCACCCGGCCCGTGCAATGCACGATACCTTTTATTTCGACGAGCATCTGCTGTTGCGCACCCATACCTCGCCGGTGCAGATCCGTCACATGAAGCACGCGGAGCCGCCGATGAAGGTCATCGCGCCGGGCCGAGTCTATCGTTGCGACTCGGATCTCACGCACACGCCGATGTTTCATCAGGTCGAGGGGTTCCTGGTCGACGAGCAGGTCAGTTTTGCCGACCTGAAGTGTATCCTGAACGCATTTCTGCATGGCTTCTTCGAGCGCGACGAACTCGAAGTGCGGTTCCGGCCGTCTTACTTCCCGTTTACCGAGCCATCTGCCGAAGTCGATATCCAGTGCGTGATGTGCGGTGGGGACGGCTGCCGCGTCTGCGGCCACACCGGCTGGCTCGAAGTGCTCGGCTGCGGAATGATCCACCCCGAGGTGTTTCGTCATGTCGGTATCGACAGCGAGAAGTACCTCGGTTATGCATTTGGTATGGGCGTCGAGCGGCTTGCGATGTTGCGTTACGGCGTCAATGACCTGCGGCTCTTCTTTGAGAACGACCTGCGCTTTCTCCGGCAGTTTGCCTAGCGGACGACGAAGGATAGACGTCGCACCGAGAGACCGTCGCCGGTTCGACAATGAAAACGGCGCTGCAATGCGGCGCCTTCGCTCGGGTCTGGAAACCTGCGGGTTGCGCCGTGCCCGCCTTTGGTGGGCGGGCGCAAACCGCCCTGAGGGACATCATTGTGCCCCTTTGCAAAACGCGTCGGTCGGGCCGGGCCCGACAGGCGCACGAACTTTTTTGACTGCACTGGAAATCCGCGATGAAATTCAGCGAAGCCTGGTTGCGTGAATGGGTCAATCCCAACACTGGAACGGACGAACTCGCCGATCAATTGAGCATGGCCGGTCTGGAGGTGGATTCGGTCGAGCCCGCCGCGCCCCCGTTCAGCGGCGTGGTGGTCGGGTCGGTGCTCAGCCGCGAACCGCACCCGGATGCCGACAAGCTCGGCGTGTGCAGCGTCGACATCGGGGCGGGCGCGCCGTCACAGATCGTCTGTGGTGCGAAGAACGTGGCCGCGGGTATGAAGGTGCCGGTCGCCACGGTCGGCGCCGTGCTGCCGGGCGACTTCCGTATCAAGCGCGCCAAGCTGCGCGGCGTCGAGTCTCTGGGCATGATCTGCTCGGCCGCGGAACTCGGCCTGGCCGAATCGTCAGACGGAATCCTCGGGCTGCCGCCGGACGCCCCGGTCGGCGTCGACCTGCGCGACTATCTCGCGCTCGACGATCCGTGCATCGATGTGGACCTGACGCCGGACCGCGCGGATTGCCTCGGCCTGGCGGGCATTGCGCGCGAAGTGGGGGTACTCAACCGCGTGCCCGTCAGCGCATTGCCGATCGAGCCAGTCGCGCCGTCGATCAACGATGTGTTCCCGGTCGCGCTCGATGTCCCCGAGGCCTGCCCGCGCTATCTGTGCCGGGTCGTGCGCGGCATCAATGCCGCTGCCGCGACGCCGAACTGGCTGGCCGAGCGTCTGCGCCGCAGTGGCATCCGAACGATCTCGCCCGTGGTCGACATCACCAACTATGTGCTGCTGGAACTCGGCCAGCCGATGCACGGCTTCGACCTCGCAAAACTGGACGGAGGCATCCAGGTGCGCATGGCCCGGCCGGACGAAAAACTGGCTTTGCTCGACGGCAGCGAGGCCACGCTGCGTGGCGACACGCTGGTGATCGCCGATCGGCACCGCGCGGTTGCAATGGCGGGCATCATGGGCGGCGCAGACTCGGGGGTGACCGAGACGACCCGGGACGTGCTGCTCGAATCGGCGTTTTTCGCGCCGCTTGCGGTCGCCGGGAAGGCCCGCAGCTATGGGCTGCACACCGATTCCTCGCACCGCTTTGAACGCGGTGTCGACTTCGAGCTGCAGGCGCGAGCAATGGAGCGAGCGACGGGTTTGATGCTGCAGATCGTCGGAGGCAAAGCGGGGCCCGTCGTCGAAAGGTTGTCTGCGGCGCATCTGCCGCGGCGCGAGTCGATCACATTGCGCCGCTCACGCATTGGTCGCCTGCTGGGCGTGGAGCTCGAAGATGCGGACGTCGTGGACATCCTGGAGCGGCTCGACATGCAGCTCAGCCCGACCGACGAAGGGTGGCGGGTCACCGCACCCAGCGCGCGTTTCGACATCGCGATCGAGGCCGACCTGATCGAGGAGATCGGGCGCATCTATGGCTATGCGAACATCCCGTCGAGCCTCAGTTCGGCACCGGTCAGTGTCACGCTGCGGCCCGAGGCGGAGTTCAATCTCGACAAGGCCAAACAACTTCTCGTGCACCGCGGCTACCAGGAGGCGATCACCTACAGCTTCATCGCGCCGGAACTGGCCGGACTGCTGACGCCCGGCGTCGAGCCGATCAAGCTCGCCAATCCGATCTCGGCCGACATGGCGGACATGCGTGCGAGCCTCTGGCCGGGCCTGGTGCAGACGCTGCAACACAACCTCGCCCGTCAACAGCTGCGGGTGCGGGTATTCGAGAGTGGCCTTACCTTTCGACGCATCGAGGGTGAGCTCGAGCAACATCCGAAGCTCGCCGGCCTGGTGTTCGGCGAGGCCAGCGTCGAGCAGTGGGGCGTGCCGTCCCGGGCGGCGGATTTCTTCGATATCAAGGCCGACGTGGAGTCGCTACTCGCGCAGGTGGCCGACCCGGGTGAGTTTCGCTTCGAGGCCGCCGAAAACCCGGTGCTTCATCCGGGGCAAAGCGCCAGCGTGTTGCGCAATGGCCAGCCGCTCGGCTGGATCGGCCTGTTGCATCCGTTGGTGCAGAAGGTGCTCGACCTGCCGGGCGGCGTGTTGCTGTTCGAGATCGACCTGGTCCCGCTGCGGCTCGGCGACATCCCCCGGTTCGAGTCGCTGTCGAAGTACCCGGCGATCCGTCGCGACTTTGCGCTGCTGGTGGATCGCGGGCTGCCTTATCAGGTCGTCCTGGACACGATCCGGGAGGCGGCGCCGCCGGTCGTTAAAGACATCCAGCTTTTTGACGTCTATACTGGAGAAAACATAGATTCCAGTCTAAAAAGCCTTGCTTTAAGCTTGATTTTACAGGAATCTTCCCACACTCTTACCGACTCAGACGTGGAGCAGGCGAGCGCTGTGGTGCTGCAGACCCTGGCCCGGCGACTGGGGGCAAAACTGAGGGATTGAGTCGATGGCGCTGACCAAGGCAGAAATGGCGGAACACCTGTTCGAGGAACTGGGGCTGAACAAGCGCGAGGCCAAGGACATGGTCGAGATGTTCTTCGAGGAGATCCGCCTGTCGCTCGAAAACGGCCGCCAGGTGAAGCTGTCCGGTTTTGGCAACTTCGACCTGCGCGAGAAGAAGCAACGTCCGGGACGCAACCCGAAGACCGGCGAGGAGATCCCGATCTCCGCGCGCCGCGTCGTGACCTTTCGGCCCGGGCAAAAACTCAAGGCACGAGTAGAGGCTTATGCTGGATCCCAACAGCAGCAACATTGAACTTCCACCGATCCCGGGCAAGCGTTACTTCACCATCGGTGAGGTCAGCGAGCTTTGTCAGGTGAAGCCGCATGTGCTGCGTTACTGGGAGCAGGAGTTCCCGCAGCTGAAACCGGTCAAGCGACGCGGCAACCGCCGGTACTATCAGCGGCACGACGTCGAAATGATACGCAACATCCGCAGTCTGCTGTACGAACAGGGGTTCACGATTGGCGGTGCGCGTCAGCAACTGACCGGCGACGGGCCGAAGCATGACGAGCCGCAGGGTCCGCCTTCCGAGGTGATACGGCAGCTGCGCGACGAGCTCGAAGAGGTCCTCGCGATCCTCAAGGACTGAAGCACAGGCTCGCTCTTCGTTGACAAAGAAGCGCTGCATGCTACGATGCGGCGCTCGCATTTCGGAGCGTAGCGCAGCTTGGTAGCGCACCACAATGGGGTTGTGGGGGTCGGGAGTTCGAATCTCCCCGCTCCGACCAATGAAAAGAAAGGCTTAGGATAACTTCCTAAGCCTTTTTCTTTGGGTGAAAACCCAATAGGTACCGAGAGGAGGCATTCGAAAAAGACGCACCATGGTGTCTAGGGCGGGCGTCAGCAGAGAAGAAATCTCGCCGGGCCTTGAAGGCACAGGTCTCACGTCTGTCGGGGCCTGTCGCGCGTTTGATCGTCCTTATTTCGGGAAATAGGTCACGCCGGGTAGATCTTCAAAATGATCGTCCGAGGTAACAAGTTCAACATCATATTTTCGAGCGCTGGCGTAAATGACAGCATCGGCAAAGGCGAGCTTGTGTGACAGTGAAAGGTCTGCGGCAACCAGAGCTATATCGGTAGTCAGGGGCACGATGAGACTATCGTCGGCAAGCGCGATGGTATTGAGCGCCGTGCTTTCATCAGATTCGCGTTTGACCCACTTGTAGAGTTCGTACTGGACCGTTGTCGGCACCAGCAACTCCGCAGGGTCTTTCATGTATGACGCGAAGCTGTCCGCCAGCGCGCCCTCGGTGAGCCACTCGATCCAGCCACAGGTATCGACTAGGATCACTTATAGCGTTCCAGGCGGTCGCTGCGATCCCGATAGTTGCTGGGGTCGGCTCCCTTCAACAGGCCTCGCACCTCGTCCAGACGGCGGATGGGTGCCAGTACGATGGTGTCGCCCTTGGTGATGATGGCGAACTTCTGGCCAGCTTTCAGGTGCATCGCCTCGCGGATGACCTTCGGGATGGACAGCTGGAACTTGCTGGAAAGGGTGACGGACGCCATAGCGCTCTCCTTACGAAAAGTTGATCGATCTATTTTGCGTAAAATATAGCATCTGGTGCGTGCTACTGAAGTTTGGTGTCGAGAACTCGGGTCTTTGGCATAGAGAGGTCGTCCGCACGACCGATTCGCGAACTTACAGGCTGGCATGAGGCGCGTAGTAGGGCATAGGGAGATGCCCGACGAACTTGCCTGGCCCGCGGTTGGGCAGCCTTAAGCGTTAAGTACCATCAGTTCCGGCCTTAGAGTATCGTGAACGATTCGCGATCTGGAAGTCGGTAACGTGAGAAATCACGAACGTCGGTGGTCATGATCTCCTGTATCCCCGTTTCGGCGGCAACCCAATAGAGCGCCGCATCGGCCAAATCCATCTCGCGCTTGTTGTCTGCGGAATAGGTCCTCATCCAGGCAACCATGTCTCCCAGGTGGTGGGGGCTGAACGGATAGACAACAACGCCGCCCAGCTCAATCCATTGCGACAGTTCAAAGCGTTGGGGTATCCCAAGCAAATAGCTGGCTTCGACGATGCAAGGCCAAGTTGTGACCAAGCGCAACCCTGTTGCGGAAATCTCTGAGATTAGCCGGTCGTAATGGTCGTGGTGTTTGTCGTCGACAGCGAAGAGCGCAATCAGCGGGCCGGCATCAATCAGTATGCTTCTCACGCAGTTTTTCCCTTACCTTCCTGGATACCTGTTCGGACGCATCGCGGGTACCAAGTGGCGTATTGCTACGCACCTGGTGCAATAATTCAGCGGGACTCTTGAGTCCCAGCACGCGCTCGATCGCATCCTTGACGAATTCGGATTTGCTGATTCCGAGTCGGTGTGCCTCCTCCTCGATGCGGGCCTCGATTGCCGGTTCGAGCCGTACGGACAAAGCCATTGGTTGAGCCTCGTATTGATGTAATACATTAATACTATATCGCACGGACATGTGCAGGCAATGCCGACCTGTTCTTTAGAATCAGGTCAAGAAGGCGCGCAGGACCAGCAGAGTGAAGACGGCTGCAACCTATTCGAAATAGGTACCAAATGCTACGAAATGAGAAGACTTGATCTGGTAAAAAC
>CBFCWF010000190.1:0-8213 GCA_965601425.1 uncultured Chromatiaceae bacterium
CCTGTCGCGGCCCTGTGTCGGCAGACCATCGGTCAGCAGCAGGATATTGTCGGGTCGCGGTGAAAGCTGCCCGACGACCGCGAACGCATGGTACAGGCTCGTGCCGCCACCCGGCACGAGCCGGCCCAGGGCGCCGACCGCAGCCTCCACGTCCTTGCGCGACGCCGCCTCGAGCCAGCTGCCGCCCGACCCTTCGACCACCGCGCGGGCCTCGGTCCCAAACGCGTAGAGCTGGAAACGCGCCGTAGGCGGCAGATTGCTGACGAGCCATTCCGCGGCCCTCAGCGCACGTCGCCACTTGGGCGCGCCGCGCCTGCTCGCGTTGTCCATATTGCGCCGCCGCACCACGTTGATGATGGTTTCATCCAGCATGCTCGCCGACACGTCCACCAACACGAGCACGCGTCGGCCGCCCATTTTCAACCCGGTCAGGTACTGGCGGTCGCCCTCGCCCCGGACCTCGCGCACCTGGCGGCCGCTGTCCTGCGCCGTGGGCTCCGGCGCGCCGAGCCGACGCTGCGCCCGGTCCAGGTCCTGGAGGTCTGCGGTCAGCGCGTCGACACGCTCGCGGCTTGCCAGCGTCTCGTTCTGCAAACGTGCGAGCTCGATCTCGAGCGCCTGGATACTATCGGCGACACCTTCCGCCTCGGCACGCGTCGTCGCGAGTTCGCGGTCGGCTGCCGCGAGCTCGCCGCGCGCCTCCGACAGGCGGTCGCGCCCGACCAGCGTCTGCTGCTCGAGACGCACTACCTCCGACCGCAGGTCCGCGAACACCGCGCCGCGGGCACGTACCGTGTCGTGGTTGAGGATCAGCACCAGTAGCACCACGGCGCCAAAGCCACAGAACATGATGTCGAGGAACGACATCGAGAACGGTGAAAGGGGGCGGCGCTTCACCGCGCCTTGGTCCAGACCACGCGCCTCAGGCCCGCAGGCGCCGGATCAGCCAATGGTCGACGTAGCGTTCGCTGTCGAGCACCAGCCGCTCCTGCATCAGCTGCAGCTGATGGATGAAGAACATCAGTACGATGCTGATCACCAAGGCGATGAAGGTTGAGTTGAAAGCGACCCCGAGGCTCGAGGTGACCCCGGTGATATCACCCTCGACCGCACGGTGTGCCTGGCCCAGCGCGTCGCCGATGCCGCGAACGGTACCGATGAAACCGACCGACGGGATCGCCCAGGCGATGTACCGGATGATCGACAGCTCGGATTCCATGCGCTCGCCTTCGGAGCTACAGATGTCACGCGCCGCGGTCGAGACGTCCTGCACGTTGCGGGTTGCGGCAAAACGCTCGATCGCGGTCAGCAGCGCGCGCGGCAGCAGATAAGGCTGCACAGATGCCGGCAGGTCGCGGATGCGCCCGGCCAGATCACGCGTGTCTTCCGGACCGACCGGCAACTCGAGCGGTAGCCGCAGCAGATCCTGATCCAACAGTTTCTGCTGCCGGTAGGCCGCACGGCCCTTGAAACCCAGGATCGCAAAGGCCCAGAGCATGAGTACGAAACAGGCCTCCTGCTCGTAGTCCTTGACGACGACGAAGAACGAGCGCTGCGGGACATAGTCCACATCCGCCTGCATGCGCACGGCCTCCTGCTCGAGGAATACCCTCGCCTGTGGCCGAATGACGCTGACATACAGCGCATGCACCAGGATGAACGCGATCAGCAGCGAAAACACCTGATAGACCAGTTCGACCGAAAAACCTCGTCTCATCGTTGTTGCGTTCCTGCACCCATCGGCGGGCGACCTCAGATGTCGACCGGGAAGGCGACCGCGCTGTCGGCGCGGATCCGCTCGGACGGTTCGAAGTCACTGTTCGTTCGCTGCGGCCGCTGCGTGTCCTCCGCCGCATCGGCCGGGGTCGCTTCGGCGGACTCGACCGGCCTCGCCGGGTCCGCGTCACCCGGCCCCGTCTGTGCCTGCGCCGTGCCGATCCCGGCGATGCCGGCGAGCAGTGCGACCGCGGCGAGGCAGCGCCTCGCCCGCCGCAGCGCACCGTCAACGCACGCTCTTCGCACAATGGATGTCCTCGTCGGTAAACGCAAACGCCTACTCCGCATAGCGCGCGATGCGAAACCCCAGATCGGGGCGCGCGACGCGACTGTAGTCACGGTAGCTCAGGCGCAGCTCGGCAATGCTGCCGCGACGCCAGCTTGAGTCACGTACGACATGGTGCTCGCCCGCGGCTGGACCCAGCGGGTCGGTCACCAGCCTGTCGGCCTCACCGGGGTACACCGCATAGTAGTCGTGCATCCATTCCGCGACATTGCCGCCAAGATCGTAGAAGGCGTCCGGCCCGGCGGGAAAACTGCCGATCGGGGCCGCAGCCCGATGCCCGTCATTGTAGCCGGGAACCCGGGTGGCCGGGCCGTCTGCAAGGCTCGCATCGGCGAAGTTCCCGACCACGCGTCGCGGCGGATAGCCACCGTCCCAGGGATAGCGCCGCTCGGACTGCCGACCGTGTTTGCGCGCGACATAGGACCACTCCGCCTCGCTGACCAGGCGATAACCGGTCGTCATCGGCCGCGCCGGCTGCATCCGGCCGCCGACCTCGACGTAGGCAGCGGGCAGCCCTGCACGGTCGCTCAACCAGTTGCAGTAACGCGCGGCATCGTCCCAGCTGACGTTGACCACCGGCTGGCTGTCTGCATTCAGGTCGGCACCATCGGCCGAACCCGAGTCATGGCCGGGTCGAAACTTCCGGTACTGGGCATTGCTGACCTCGGTCTGCGACAGGTAGAAGGGTCGTGTCAGTTGAACGAGCCGGCGACTCTCGTTGGCCCGGCGCCCCGCCTCACGGCGTGACGCCCCCATGCGAAAACTCCCCTGCGGGCGCACCAGGCTCAGGCGCTGACCGTTGGGCGTGGTGATCAGCGCGGGTGTCGCCACCGCCGGCTGCCGGGCGCGCTGCTGCGCGCTGGTGGTGAGCACGACATCGAGGTTTTGACTGCCGCCGGCGCGCGGTGTGACCTCGATGGTCTTGGAGACATAGCCGGGTTTGCTGAAGTCTAGCGTGTGCCGGCGTGTCGTCAGCTCCAGGCGCTGGGTCGCGCGGCCGACATCCCTGCCATCCACGCGCAGCCGCGCGTCGGCCGGCTGTGCGGTCACGAAGACGACCCCGTACTGTGCGCTCAGCTCGGCGTTCAGCGTCTGTTCCTCATCGGCCGCCAGGGTCTGCCGTATTTCGAAATCCCGATACCCCGGTTTGCTCAGCCGCACACGGTGCGCGACGCCCGCGGTCAGCACCAGCGACACCGGTGTGACGCCCTGGAAACTGCCGTCCACACTGACGCTCGCAGCCGTCGGTTCGCTGTGTACGAGCAGCCGGCCGTCGAGCGGCTGCAGCGGAAATGGGTCGAGCACGAGTTCCACGCCCGCCTGTACCGGCTGGTCGACCGAGAACGCCTTGTAGCCGTCGAGCGACAGGCCGAGCCTGCGCCGGCCGTGCAACAACTCGGCGCCGAGCGGTGTCACGCCGAGCCGCCGGCCATCGACGCTCACCGCCGCTCCCGGCGGCTCGCTGTCGATATGCACCACGGCCCAGGCCGGCTGCAGCTGGCGCGCGAAACGCTGGGCCTGGCCCTTCCCGACCACGTCCAGGTCTTCCTCGATCGGCAGATAACGTTCGGTCACGATACGCAGGCCATGCGTTCCGCCCGAGATCGCGACCGGTCCGCCACCGTGCGTCTCGACCTCGACGCCGTCGACCCAGAGTGTGAACGGTACCGCCGGCTGCAGATCGATGGTGACCTGCCCGGGCAACTCCTCGAGCGCAAACTCGAACACCTGCTTGCCGCCGCGCGTCACCTCGATCGTCTGATGCAGCGGACGATAGCCGGCGTGCTCGGCGCTAACCTGATAGCGCCCTGGCAGCGCGAGCCGCCGACCGGCCAGCGAAATCGCGGGCGGGAAGCCGGCCACCGAGGCCCGGGCCGAGGCCGGCGTGATCTGCACGACGAACGGGGTGGCCAGCAGTACGAACGCGGCGGCCAGCAACAGCAGCACGAACGCGCCAGCGGCCAGCCGTGCCGCAATGCCGCGGTCGCGTGGCGGCGCGGGGGCCGGCGTGATCTCGGGCAGCCCCCGGGGCCCCGATGGCGGTGGTTCGCTCGGCGGCACCAGCCCGGACGCCGTCGGTCGTACCTGCACACGGATGTCGACCTGGTCACCCTGCACCATCCAGCGAATCACCGCGTCGCCGATTTCCACGAGATCGCCGGATTTGAGCCATCGGGATGACGTCAGATGCTCGTGGTTGTGGAAAAGCGGCCACGCATCGCCGGCGGGCTGGATGAAGGCGTGTCCCTCGGCCAGCGCGATATAGGCGACCAGCGCATCCTCGGGCAGGCCGGGTGGCACGATGTCGCCGGCCTTCGCGCCGCCGACCGCCAGCGGCAGATCCCGTTCAGCCAGCTGACGGTCGCCCTGTGCATCGTGGACGAAATAGACGCGGCTCAAATCGCTTCCTCGCAGCGCACGACCAGCGTCGGCGGCGGCTTGCCGGGGCGCAGTTCGATCACTCGCCGCACGTCGCGATAGCCGGGACGGCTACCGACGATGGTGTAGTTACCCGGCCGCAGCTCCAGCTCGCGATGCTCGAAGCGGCCGAGCGGCCCAACCCGGTAGATGACGACATCCGTCTCACCGTCCGACTGCAGCGTGAGCGACATCGGCGTCTCCGCGCGCGTCACCAGCTCGCGCAGTGCGGCGATCTTCTGCGCCAAACGGGGCTCGCCCGGCGGCGCATCGCCGGCGCTCGCGAGCAGCTGCCCGGCGTTCGCGCGGGGCGCGTCCGCGTACAGCCGGGCGGGCGCATCGAGATAGTGGTCGAACTGCGCGTGCAGGCGGGCCCGATCCTCCGCGTGGCGCAGGCCCGCCTGCGCAAACCCGGCTGCCGCATCGACGCTCAGCGCCTTGCGATAGAGCCCGGCGGCGGCACCCCAGTCTTCGCGCTGCGCCGCGCGCGCCGCCTGCGCGCGCAGGCCGGCCAACGCGGCCCGGGTCTGCCGAGCCTGGAGGCGCTGCCGTGTATCGCGCACCGCAGGATCGTCGGGCCGTAGCCGGCCGGCCTCGGTCAGCGCCGCGTTCGCCTCTGCGATGCGCCCGCTGTCGAGCGCAGCGAGCGCGCGGCTCATCGCATCGAGAAAGGCGCGCTGCGCGTTCTGCGCGGTCACGCGATCGCGTGCAGTCCGGGCCGGCGCATACGCCGGATCGCGCTGCGCCGCCCGCTCATAGGCACGGTACGCCGATGCGAGATCGCCCAACGCCTCGGCCGACCGGCCGCGGGCGATCGCCTCGATGCTGTCGGCACGCCGGCGCGCGGCATCGCGTCCACGCACCGCCCCGCGATGGTCGGCCTCAATCCGCAGCGCGGCATCGAAATGCGCAATCGCGGCCTCTGCATCACCCTCGGCCAGGGCCCGTTCCCCCTGCGCCATGGCACTCGCGAGCCGCGACCCACGATCGGCTTCGAGTTTTTGCAGCCGTTGTACCGCGGCCCGGTATTCACGCGCGCCGGCCTCGAACCGTCGTTGGGAAAAGTGGCGATCGGCCGCGCCCGCGTGCGCGGCCGCCGCTTCCCAGCCCGCGGCGCCCCAGGCAGCGGCACCCTCGAGCTCGAGCCGGGCGCGCAGCTGCAGGTACGCCTGCAAAGCCTGGTGGGCGCGGTCGCGCGCCGCCTCGCTGTCATCCGGCGGCAGCGACGCAGCCGATGTGGAACGCGGCGCCAGCGTTTCGCGCGGGGCGAACAGGTCCGGCAGCACGAACACCACGGCCAGTGCGAGCAGCAGAAATAGCGCCAGTGCGACCCACAGCCAGCGATGGCGCGGCGCAACGTCCAGGGTCGATTCGAAAGCATGGCCGGGCGGGCGTAGTCGTGTCTTTCCTCCCGGCGCGGGCCCGTGTTCGGCAGTCATGTCGTCCCGCCCGTTCAGCGCGCGCCCAGACCGGTCTCGGACGCATAGATGTCCTTGAGCAACGCACGCCACTTGGCGTACTGCGTTTCGGCAGAGCCTGTCAACTCGTGCGTCTCACCATCGACTTCGACCACCATCGGACCGGCCTCCGAGGAGAAGGATTCATCGAGTTCGATGATCGCCTCGCGATGGATCCCGGTCTCGGAAGACTTGTCGATGCCGGTCTTTATCGAGTACGCCCCGCCGAGCACGAGCACGTCGCGCAGCACGCCGGTGTTGTACCGGCCGTTACCGGCCGCCTCGATCGCGATCGCGCCGATAATCGCCGCGGCCCCGAGCACCTTGCGCTGCATCGCCTCCCGCTCGATGCGACGCAGCGACGCGGCCTCCTCGCTGCGTGCGCTGCGCCATTCAGCGTAGGGGAATTCCATCTGGCGCGCGAAGTTGCCGAAATGCCCGTTCAGGGTGTCGATCAGCAGCTGATCACGCTCGCGAATCGCGCGCACCCGACGGTACATCGGGTCGTCTTCGGCAGGCAGCCGCAGCACGCGGTACCTGCCTCCGGTTTCATCCAAGTACCCGTCGAATGCATCTGGCGCAAGATCGGCGGCAAATCGCAGTTCGGCGACGCGACGGATCTCGGTGATCTCGAATGCCCCGAGTCTCCCGCGGTACTCGGCCAAGTCGTTCGCAATCCTGTTGTACAGGGACTGGAACGGATCGACACCCTGCAGTGGACCGCGCCGGTGCCCGGGATCGGCGGCCTCGCCCTGATAGTCACGCCGAAACCACTCGCGGCCGGTCGCATCGCTTGCGCTGACCTGGAGGGCGAGTTGCTCCCCGTCGGACGCCACTATCGTGCCGCGCACCAGCAGCTCGCTGCCCGCGGTATCGCGCGGTACGAGGCGCACGGCGCCCCAGTAGCCGGTGCTTTCCATGGTCTCGCGGAGCTGTTCGGCGAGGTAACGCGCCTCGGCCTCGCGGATTTCCAGCGACAGGCCCATCGCGTCATCCACGTCATCCGGCAATTCACCCGGGTCGAACAGCTCGATCCAGACATCCAGCAACTGCTCCTCGGCGAGCTCGGTCTGCGGCCGCTCGAGGTGCGTGGCGCCATCGACACCGGGTGACGGCCGCAGCGTGCTGCAGCCCTGGATCAGCACCAGCAGCGAGAGCAGCGTCGTCAGTTTCCAGCGTCTGTCCATCATGACCCGCCGCCGCGCACGCCTTCCTTGTAGCGCCGATACTCCTCCCAAAGCCGCCTTTTCAACTCGGGATCCTGCTCCTTCTCGGCGGCCTCCCGCAGTTGGCGCGCGACGACGTCGTCGTCACTGCCCGCCGGGATACCCGGCGGGGATCCCGGCGGGACGGACCGCCGTTGTGCGCCACCCGATGTCGTCGCATCGGGCCCGGGGCGGCGCTGGTCGCCGCTCTCCGCTCGATTGTCGGACGCAGCGGCCTGATCCGCTGGCCCCTGTCGCCCGCTCGCGTCGGCCGAGCCTTCGCGCGCGGCTTCGGTGACCGCCGCCGCGGCACGCACGCGCGCCTGCTCGCGCAGCAGCATCTCGTCGAACTCGCCCAGCCCGCCCTGCAGCGCGGCATCCAGCGCCGCGACCTGCTCTGCCGGCGTCCGTTCGCCGGCCTGGTCGATCGCGGCCGGCACCGGCACCGGTCGTGAAGCGGACGGACAAGCGATGCCGGGCGGCGGCGACAGCCCCGCCGTCATCAGCGCGGCGCAGCCTTCGGCAACCCGGCGGTGCAGGCGCGCGATATAGTCCGCATAGTCTGCCGCCTCGGCGTCACCCAACGCGCCACTGCGCCGCTGCGCGTGGAAATCCCGCTCGGCCTCAACCATCGCCACGTGATCGATGCGCAGCCGCTCGAGCAGCGCGCGGTCGTCCGCGATCGCAACTCCTATCACGCAACACAGCCCCGCCACCAGCACAGAAAGACCAAGATTCAAACCATCACCCGACGTCCTCCGGCGTCCCGGCCGATTCTAGCCTGCAGCGCGTGCAGACCGAACCGGCGCCGTAAGCGTATGACCGCTAAACCCGCATCAGGTTCGACGAGACGTTCTTGAGAAAACAAATGAACAAAAATCCGTAAGATATTGAAATAAAAAATCAACTCTTATATTTCGGACGAGTCTTCGCGCCGATCATTCGCCTGCGGCCAGGTTTCTCGCGGCGACCGCATCGCGTCCGTCGCGCGGGCCGGTAGGGCGATAGGCTCAGTCCTCGCCCATTCCCAGCAGGAACTCGATCCGCTGGGTCATGCGTGCGATCTGCGGC
>CBFCWF010000191.1:0-8140 GCA_965601425.1 uncultured Chromatiaceae bacterium
CTTCTGCCTTGTCAGTCGAAAAACCGGACGCCGGCATCAATGCGCCAGATAGTGTTAACAGACCCTAGTATCATGCACGAAGGCGGCCACCAGACGATTCCGCAGATATGGTCCACCACGACGACACAGTATCCGGCCCGCTGCCGGCCTCCCCAACCGGCAGACGGGTGGTATTTCATGCCGAGGGACTGACCAAGGTCTACCAGATGGGCGAGGTGCAGGTGCATGCCCTGCGCGGGGTGGATCTTGATCTGTACGACGGTGAACTGGTGGTTTTGCTTGGCCCCTCCGGCAGCGGCAAGTCCACCCTGCTGAACATCCTTGGAGGGCTGGATTCGGCTACCAGTGGCACCGTGTATTACCTGGACCACAACTTGGTGCAGACCACGGAACGGGAACTGACCAAATACCGCCGCCATCATGTCGGCTTTGTGTTTCAGTTCTATAACCTGATCCCCAGTCTCACCGCGTTGGAGAACGTCGCCGTGGTGACCGAGATCGCCGAAACCCCGATGAAGCCGGAAGACGGGCTAGCGCTTGTGGGTTTGAGCGAACGCGTCAATCATTTTCCGGCGCAGCTCTCCGGTGGCGAACAGCAGCGCGTCGCCATCGCGCGTGCCATCGCCAAGAACCCCGACGTATTGTTATGCGACGAGCCCACTGGCGCACTGGATTCCAAGACCGGCATAGTGGTGCTCGAAGCGCTGCAACGGGTCAACCAGGAACTGGGCACCACCACGGCAGTGATCACGCACAACGCCAGTATTGCGCAAATGGCGGATCGCGTGATCCATCTGGCCGACGGGCGCATCAGCGAAGTGTATGTGAACAAGACCAAGGTCGCGCCACGCGAGCTGAACTGGTAGGCAGGTGTGCTGGCGATCGACAAAAAACTCTGGCGCGAACTGTGGAGCATGCGGTTGCAGGCGCTGGCGATTGCCATGGTGATCGTCAGCGGCGTCTGCATCTTCATCATGTCGCTTAGTACCCTCGACTCGCTGTTTGAAACCCGCCGAACCTATTACAGCGAGCATCATTTTGCCGAGGTGTTCGCCTCACTCAAGCGCGCCCCGTTGTCGCTGGTGGAACGCATCGAGGAACTGCCCGGTGTCGACAAGGTCGAGACCCGCATAGTGGCCTATGTGAATCTTGACGTGGCAGGTTTTTCCGATCCGGTCAGCGGCCATTTGATCTCACTACCGGACAACAGCCGCGGGCTATTGAACCAGATCTACCTGCGTGAAGGCCGTTTGTTTGAACCGGGACGCGATAACGAAGTGCTGGTGGTGGAAGAGTTTGCCGAAGCGCATCGGCTGCAACCGGGCGACAAGCTACGCGCCACCATCAACGGCCGGCGAAAAACGCTTACGATCGTCGGCATTGCCTTGTCGCCGGAATACATTTACCAGATTGCACCGGGCGCGATGTTCCCGGATCACAAGCGCTACGGCGTGTTCTGGATGGCGCGCAAGCCGCTCGCCACCGCCTACGACATGGATGGCGCGTTTAACGATGTCAACACGACGATCACGCCGGGCACGCATGTCGAGACACTGTTGGATCAACTCGACAACCTGTTGAAACCCTATGGCGGCATCGGCGCCTTCGCACGCAAGGATCAACTCTCCAATCGCTTTTTGTCGGAAGAACTCAAACAGCAGCAGACCATTGCCACGGTGTTTCCGGTGATCTTCTTCGGGGTGGCCGCCTTTTTGCTAAACGTGGTGTTGAGCCGGCTCATTAGCCTGGAGCGCGAACAGATCGCCGCGCTGAAAGCGTTCGGTTACAGCGATTGGGCCGTGGGACTGCACTATGCGAAGCTGGTGGTGATGATTGCCGCCCTCGGTATTGTCATTGGCACCGTCGTGGGCGTCTATCTCGGCAAGGGCATGAGCAATATCTACATGCACCTGTATAGCCTCCCGTACATGATCTATGTCCTCAAACCACAGGTGGTACTGGCGGCGGCGTGCATCAGTATAGCGGTTGCCCTGCTGGGCGCGATGTATGCGGTGCGCGATGCGGCCAGACTACCGCCGGCCCAGGCGATGCGACCGGAACCGCCGGCCATCTATCATGCCACCCTGGTGGAACGCCTCGGCCTGCAGCGCTGGTTTTCCCAGCCGACGCGCATGATCCTGCGCCACATCGAACGCCGCCCCTTCAAATCGTTGTTGACCACGCTGGGGATCGCTATGGCCTGCGCCATCATCATGGTGAGCGGTTTTCAGGAAGGCGCCATAGATTACATGGTGGAAGTGCAGTACGGCATGAGCCAGCGAGAGGATCTCATGGTTATCTATACCGACCCCAGCTCGCAGCGCTCGCTTTATTCCCTGCAAAGTCTGCAGGGGGTGGAACAGGTTGAAGGGTTTCGCAGCGTGCCAGCCAAGCTGCAGTTCCGGCATCGCCATTACCGCACCGCGGTCAACGGCATCGAGCCTGACAGCCATCTGATGCGCCTGCTGGATACCGAGCTGAAGCCCATCCATGTGCCCAGTGAAGGCGTAGTGCTGACTGACTATCTCGCCGAGATCCTGCGGATCCAACCCGGCGATATGTTGACCATCGAGGTGCTGGAAGGCAATCGCCCCATTGTGCAGGTGCCGGTGGTCGGCACCGCGAAGCAGTATCTGGGGGTGAATGCCTACATGCAGCGCGGGTCGTTGAATCGGCTGTTGAAGGAAGGTCATGCGCTCACCGGTGCGTTGCTGACGGTGGATGACCGTTACCAGCGCGATGTGTATGCCGAACTCAAGGCGATGCCGCGCATCGCCGGGGTGGTGGAGCACGACGCGGCCATCCAGGCCTTTTACGATACGCTGGCGGAGACCATCCTTTTCTTTACCCTAATTACCACCATTCTCGGTGCCACGATTTCGTTCGGCGTGGTGTACAACAGCATGCGTATCGCCCTGTCGGAGCGCAATCGCGAACTGGCCAGCCTGCGCGTGCTCGGCTTCGAACGCGACGAGGTGGCGTATATCTTATTAGGTGAGTTCGCATTGCTGACCCTGGTGGCCATCCCCATCGGCCTGCTGATCGGTTACGGCCTTTGTGCCTACCTGGCGTCTCAGTTCGGCACCGATCTGTATCGTGTGCCGCTGGTACTGGGTATTCGGGTGTACGCCCTTGCTGCGCTGGTGGTGATCGTATCGGCGGTAATTTCCGGCTGGATGATCCGGCGTAATCTGGCACATCTGGATATGGTGGCCGTACTGAAGACCAAGGAGTAAGCCATGCGTCTCCCGCTGACTAGACATCCCGGGATCCTCGCCATCAGCGTGCTCGTGATCGGCCTGCTGGTCTGGGGTTTCTGGCCCCGGCCGGTGCTGGTGGAACTGGTCGAGGCCCAACGTGCACCCTTGACCGTAACCATCGAGGAGGAAGGCCGGACGCGGGTCATTGACCGCTTCATCATTTCTGCTCCGGTGGACGGCGTGGCCTGCCGGGTGCAACTGGACGTGGGCGACAGGGTGCAGGCGGGCCAGACCCTGCTGAGCATTTCGCCGCTGGAATCGCGGGTGCTGGATCCGCGCAGCCGGGCCGAGGCCGAGGCGCGGGTGGCGGCGGCCAAATCGGCGCTGGAACTGGCGCGACAACAGGCCGACGGCGCCGGGGCCAGCGCCAATTTCCAGCGCAGCGAGATCAAACGCCTCAAACCGCTGGCGGAGCAGGGAGTGATCTCCAGTGGTGCGTTCGACAAGGCGCAGATGGATCTGCTCACCGCCGAAGCCAGCTTGCGTAGCGCCAATCACGGGGTGGAAGTTGCCAGGTATGAACAGCAGGCGGCCGAAACCGCCCTCAAGTATTCCGCCGGTACCGTCACCGGCGACCCGCTAATACGTGTGCCGGTGAAGTCCCCGATTACCGGTAGGATCCTGCAAATGCCGCACGAATGCGAGGGGCCGGTGACCACCGGGCAGGAACTGCTGGTGGTGGGTGACCCCTCGTTGCTGGAGGTTGTGGTGGATCTGTTGTCGGCCGATGCGATCAAGGTCGAACCGGGGATGAAAGTTCATTTCGACCGCTGGGGCGGAGGCGAACCGCTGCAAGGCCAGGTGCGCACCGTTGAGCCCTTCGGCTTCACGAAGATCAGCGCGCTGGGCGTCGAGGAACAGCGGGTCAACGTGATCGCCGATTTCGTTTCGCCCAAGGAAGACTGGCAGCGCCTGGGCGATGGTTTCCGGGTGGAAGCACGGTTTGTGATCTGGCAAGACGAGGATGTGTTGCAGGTGCCGGCCAGCAGTCTGTTTCGATTGAATGAGGGCTGGGCGTTGTTCCTGGTGGAGAACGGGCGGGCGCGTCAGCGGGTGGTGAAGATGGGTCAACGCACCGGTTTGGTTGCACAGATCCTGGAGGGGGTGGAGGAAGGGGATAAGGTCGTGAATCATCCGAGTGATGAGGTTTCCGACGGAGTGAGGATTACGGAAAGGTAATCCTCACGGGCAGTGCCCCCAGAAGTGGTGTTGATCTCCGAAAGGACATAGCGTCCAGAGGGACTCCGGCGATCCTCGGGCGTCCGATGAAAAAAGTACAGCAGCCACGACTACCGCATTGCAGTCACTTGAGCCCGCGAAACGAGTTTCCTCATGGAGGAACGAGGTGTCGCGGTCCGCGAAGGGTACCAACAACCCGGTCTTTGCCCGGCAGATGGCCGAGCATTCCCTGGCCAGTGTCAACGAGCTGCGTGCCTGGGGTTTCTTCGACTCCCCACTGTACAACAAGGCCTTGAGCAAACCGATCGAAGAGCGGGCGATCCCCCTGATCGAGCGGGTCATGGTCACGCACCGGATCAAGGAGGAGGGAAGGATCGCCGGCGCGGCCGGGTTCAGTCTGTACGAGGCGCGCCTCGTGGTCATTGCGGCCAAGGGCGTGATTCTGTGCACCGGCGCCGGCGGCTTCAAGCCAAATGGGTTTCCGATCTGTGACCTGACCCACGACGGCAACGTGATGGCGTACGACATCGGCGCCAAGGTGACCGGCAAGGAATGGAACGACGGTCATCCGGGGCAGGCCGAAAACGCAGCCGCCTGCTTCGACGGCTGGCATGGGATGTTCGAACGGAGACCGGGGGTGACGGGCGTCGAGGTGCGCCACGACCTCGGTATCGAGATGAACTACATGGCCTACACCTACGGCAATCCCCTTCCAGGCGGCCCGCCCGAAATGCGCAGAAAAAAATTGCTGGGCGGGCCATATCGACCGCAGGGGTTCGACAGGCCTCACCGGCCGCCACCGCCGCCCGACCGGGGCATCCTGGCAGGCGGGCCACCTGAAGGGCATCCGCCGCCCGGTCCCGGGAGAGGGGGCGAGCCGGGACACGACGGTCCTCGGAGCATGCGGGGAATACCGGTTGGCGGGTCCTTCCGGGGGCATCGCGATCCACAAGTCCGAAGGTCTTGTTCCGATCAACGATCAGTGTGAGTCCAATGTCCCGGGGCTCTATGCGGCAGGGGATGCACTGGGCTCTTACATGGCGGGCGCCATCTGCACGCAGATCGGCACTTCGCGGGCAGGTTCTGCGGTTCTGCGGGCCATCGCCGGCCAAGCCGCTGCCGGATACAGCGCAGCTTTGAACCTGCCCGATATCCCGTAGGCCTGGATCAATCGCTATAAGGATGATGAAGGCGCCATGCAGCGTGAGAAACAGCCGTTCGATCACTGGCCCGTCCAGGCCTGACGCGTGTTGCGTTGGAGGGGCAGTTCGGCCAAACAGTATCCCGGAGTAGAAACTGAAACAGTTTGGTTCGATACTCCGACGCTCCAACGAGCATCGAGGAGGTTTCTGATGAGCCTGATCCGGTTTCCTGGTCACCTGTTGGCACTCGCGCTGCTGGGGGCGACCCTTGCAGCACAGGCCGCCGATGTGCTGAGTGAAAAAAACATCGGCATGGAGCTGGCCCGCGACATCGCCAACGAATCCATTGTCGCCTGCCGCGCCGATGGTTACCACGTGAGTGCGGTCGTGGTCGACCGGCACGGCCTGACGCGGGCGGCCCTGCGTGACGACCTTGCCGCGCGCTTCACGCTGGAGATCGCCGGACGCAAGGCAAACATGACGGTCATGGCGTGGACCGACAGTGGTCAGTTCCGCAGCGCCCGTGAAGATATCCGCCAGGAGCTGAACCACATTGATGGCCTCATCGTCATGGAAGGCGGTGTCGGGATCGTTTCGGGTGGTTACAACCTGGGTGCGGTCGGCGTCAGCGGGGCCCCCGGTGGAGACAAAGACGCCGCCTGCGCACAAAAGGCGTTGGAAACACTGAACGAGCGCATCGAATTCGCCATCGAATAACGGATGCCTGTGGTTGCGGGCAGCACGACAGCGATTGGTCGGACATCGCATTGCGCCCGCCTGGCGGCCGCCGCGGGCAGCAACGGGCGGACCTGGCGGGCCTACCTCAGTACGCAGGGCGCCAAGCTGGATGATCCGAACGTCGTGCATGCGCGTGATCGGATCGGCGCGGGCCCGAGGTACAACGCCAAGGGCATCATGGTCGCAAAGAACGTCGATGACCTGCATTCCGCGAACAACAACCTGAACAAGGAGACGGCGCTGGATGAGAACGGCCAGATGGTCAATGGCCGCACCGAAAAACCGAACAAGCACGATATCCTCACTGGCTCACGTCCCGATGGCACCGCCTTTGCGGGCGGATTCTTTCCAGATATCACGTGCGGCAACTGGACCAAGAACGGCGCGGAAGGCGCGGCAATGGTCGGGCACCACGACCGTGTTGGTCCGATCGACCACCCATGGGCACGCTCCTGGAACACGGCGCATCCGACAGTGGGATGTACTCAGGAAAATGTTTGCAAGACGGGTGGCGACGGTCTTTTCTATTGCTTCGCGGCGGATTGACCGTTCCATCGCTGGGAGAGTCGGCACCGGCTCTCCCGCGTCTGACCGACACCCGGCACAATTTTATTCCTCCTGCAGCCGCCTGCCATTCCGCGCCGGTTGGCTGATGATTTCTCCGCCGTTGTGCGATCAGGCTTTCCCGGCCGGGCGCCGCATACCTGGCGTTGTGGTTCTCACCGTTGAGGTAGTAGTTGTGAGCTAGAACAAATTCGCTTTGGCAGTTGGTCTGGTTTGTATTTTGTTCGGCATTACCGTGTCTATTCTGGGTATCTGGGGCTATATCGGTGACACCGGATTGGTTTGGTGCCCACTGTCTACCCTGGCTGCCGTGTTGCTCGGTCTGGTGCTGGCGCTTGTGGTAAACAGCTTCACAAACACAAAGGCCAAATAGCGCTCGGTTCAGCTGCCGATTACAGTAGCGAACACCGGGTAGAACAAGCCGGACAGGGCGTCGGAAAGATTGCGGTGACCGAGTAAATGATCGCAGTTGGCACAACCTTGTGCTCTGCCAGTTGTCGGCAGAAAGCATGACCGCGAGGGATTTTGACAACGCTGTTGGTACCGCGTGTTATCGGCACTCTCGCTGGGGCCCATCATCAGCGTTCTGTCCGAACGCGTACGCTCCAGCTGCGTACTAGGGATACAGTTGGCGGGCTTGTGCGTAGCCTGTCTCCACCGATGCTTTCGGTGACATTTGAAAGACAATCCAAATGGCTTCGGGCTGATTAACTGTATGATATCAAACAGATTTTATCCCTCCACCGGCGCTCGCCACGCGTCAAGTCGCTCCGGCGCTGCCGGCCAGGGCGCATCTCCGTCGAAGCTGTTCTATTGTGCGCTCCCGTTGCTCGTAACGTGCGGGCACCCTTGAAGCAACCAGCTAAAATTCGTCAACTTGGATTCCTCAGTCAGCCGGCAGCCAACAGGCGCCTGGCTAAGGTGCGGGAAGCGATATATGAGTCGTTGCGACGGCAAGATTGCCGACAGTCCTCATTTCAGCGACGGGTGGGCTGACGTAGAGCCTGTCTCCACCAATGTTATCAGTTGATAGGCGAAAGAGATTTTGATGGTTTTGGGAGACGCTGGGGTATTTTCAAAGATTGGAGTCTCCGGAAAAGGCGGGGCGATTCAAATCTTCTGGTGACTGTACCCTTGCCAAGCGGCGTGCCGATGACGGTCTTGGTGCGAATCTCCTTGTTCATCATCCGGCAGGGCGCAGACTCGTTCTGCGAGTGGGCAAAAAGACAAGAAAAGGAACAAGTGCCGCAGGGAATG
>CBFCWF010000192.1:0-8139 GCA_965601425.1 uncultured Chromatiaceae bacterium
ACGAGTCCGAGGCGGCGGCCATCATGGTACGCAGCGATGGCGCGACAGTGGCGGTAATCGAAAACGCGGCGGCGATTCGCGACAGTGGCGGGAACTTCACCGGCGCTGCGCTAATCGTTCGTGACGTGAGTCGCGAGCGTAACCTGCTGCACGAGATGGCGTACCAGGCGACTCACGATCCGCTGACCCGGCTGATCAACCGCCGCCAGTTCGAGCGTGAACTCGCAGCAGTCGTCGAGGACGCACTGGGCACCGATAGCCGGCACGCCCTGATGTACATCGACCTGGATCAGTTCAAGGCGATCAATGACAGCTGCGGGCACATTGCTGGCGACCAGTTACTCAAGCAGGTCGCCACCCATCTCGGTGAGAATATCCGTCGGTTGGATCGACTCGCACGGCTCGGCGGCGACGAATTCGGCGTACTACTGCGAGACTGCACGATCGACAAGGCGCTCGAGGTGGCCGAAGTACTGCGGCACGAGATCAAGGACCTGCGTCTACACTGGGAGGACCGCAGCTTCCGGATCAGCCTGAGCGTTGGGGTGGTCGCGATAACTCGCGCCAGCGGAAGCCTTGACGAAGTGCTGCGCGCAGCGGACGCGGCGTGCTACGTCGCCAAGGATCAGGGACGCAACCGCGTCCACTTCTATCAGCCCGACGACGACCTGCTCGCACAACGCAGCACCGACATGCAGTGGCTGCAAAAACTGCGCGAGGCGATTGACAACGGTGGCCTCGTGCTGCATGGCCAGACCATCTTCCCACTGCAACAGACAAGCCAGCGCCCGTCGATGTGCGAACTGCTGGTCAGGATGGTCGACAGCGATGGACGCCTGGTGCCGCCGATGACTTTCATACCGGCGGCAGAGCGCTTCAATCTGATGTTCGATCTGGATCTGTGGGTCATCGGGGCAGCCTTCGAACAGCTTTCGACGCTGTGGCGGGAGCATCCGGACGATCAGAGAATCTTCACCATCAACCTGTCTGGCCAGTCGATCGATCACCCGGACCTCGAACTCGCAATACTGGAACTGCAGCTGAAGCATCGAGTCGAACCGCACCGGGTATGTTTCGAAATCACCGAGACCAGCGTGATAGCCAATATGGAACGCGCGCTGCGCCTGATGGACGAGCTGCGCCGGCGCGGCTTCCTGTTCGCACTGGACGACTTCGGCACTGGGCTCAGTTCGTTCGCTTACCTCAAGAAATTGCCGGTCGACTACCTGAAGATCGACGGAGAGTTCGTACGCGACATCCTCGACGACCCGGTCGACAAGGCGATGGTCGACACGATCCGTCGTATCGGTGGAGTGCTGGGCATGAAGACCATCGCCGAGGCGATCGAGGACACAGAGACCTGCCAGCTGCTGACGGCGATGGGCATCGACTACGGCCAGGGGTACCATCTATCGAGACCGGCACCGCATGCGTTGGGCCCGGAACCGGAGTTGATCACGCTATCGCAGAAGGCCTGAGACCTTTGGCCAACGCGGCATCGAAGCCCCGCCTTCACCGAACGATCGCCGCAACCACTGGGTCGCTCAGTCCCAGCGGTCCGGATAAGTGCCCGGCGCAAACAGATTGTTGCTGATCAGCGCGACGAGCAACAGCAGCAGCGACCCCACCATCACCGGGAAAAGATAACCCCAGCCGAGCCCGTGCACCGCATCGGAACCGACGACCGCGATCAGCGCGGTGGCCCCGCCAGGTGGATGCAGGGTGCGGGTTACCATCATCAGCGCGATCGCGGTGGCGACCGCAGTCGCTTCCTGCAGCGCCAGCACGTCCGGCAGGTAGCGGAAACATGCCACGCCGACCGCTGCCGAGATCAGGTGGCCGCCGATAAGGTTTCGTGGCTGGGAGAATGGAGCCCTGGGGGCACCGTACAGTAGCACCGCGGACGCGCCGAACGAGCCAATCAACAGAAGCTGCAGCCCCGGGAACCGTTCAACCGCTATGACCAGCAGCGCGATGCCGGAGAACGCGCCGAGCCAGGCGGCCAGGGTCTGCATGAGGCCGACACGCGGGCGGCGACGATGCCCGATCGAGGGGCGCGTTCGCGCATGTGCCGGGCGATCGGCGTCGCGCACCTCGCCGGGCGGGGGCCCCGTTCCGTCAGTCATTCAGCCACTGGGCGGCACGCTTGGCGAAGTAGGTCAGGATGCCATCGGCGCCGGCGCGGCGTATGCAAAGTAGTGATTCCATGGCCACCGCCCGCTCGTCCAACCAGCCGTTCTGGGCAGCCGCCATGTGCATTGCGTACTCGCCACTGACCTGATAGACGAAGGTCGGGACGCCGAACTGGTCCTTCACCCGGCGCACGATGTCGAGGTAAGGCATGCCGGGCTTGACCATTACCATGTCCGCGCCCTCGTTCAGGTCGAGCGCCACCTCGCGCAATGCCTCGTCGCTGTTTGCCGGGTCCTGTTGATAGGTGAATTTGTTGCCCTTGCCCAGATTCGCCGCAGACCCGACCGCGTCGCGAAACGGCCCGTAGTAGCTGCTTGCATACTTCGCAGAATAGGCAAGGATTCGGGTATGCGTCTGCCCTTCCGCCTCCAGCGCATCACGGATCTCGCCGATACGACCGTCCATCATGTCGGAAGGTGCGACCACGTCCGCCCCGGCTGTCGCATGCGACAGCGCCTGCCTGACCAGAACCTCCACCGTTTCGTCGTTCAGCACGTAACCGGCATCGTCTATCAGCCCGTCCTGACCATGGGTCGTGAACGGGTCGAGCGCGACGTCGGTGACAACGCCCAGGTCGGGCAGGGCGTCCTTCAGCGCCCGCACCGCGCGCTGGGCCAGGCCGTCGGGATTGAAGGCCTCCGCAGCATCTTCGCTCTTTGCGGCCGGCGGCGTGACAGGGAACAATGCCAGCGCCGGGATGCCCAGGCCGAAGGCCTCGCGTGCCTCGCGCACCAGCAGGTCGACACTCAGGCGCTCGACGCCCGGCATCGAGGCGACCGGCTCACGTTGGCCCTGCCCCTCGAGCACAAACACGGGGTAAATGAAATCATCCGGGCTCAGTCGCGTCTCGCGCATCAGACGACGCGAAAAATCGTTGCGCCGCATACGCCGCATGCGCGTAAAAGGATAGCCCGCCAACGCCTCGGTATCTGTACCCATCTGCCGGTCCGGTGTTCATGGAAAGCGCCAATATTAACATTGACCTTCAGTCCTGGCCGCGCAGCAGGCGCCGCACCTCGGGCGCATGGCGTCGACTGACCTCGACCGGCTCATCGGTACCGTGCAGCGAAAGCAGCAGCTGACCCTCGGCGCCCTTGTGCAAGGCCCGGGCCTTGTCGGCGGCCACCAGTGCATTGCGGTGAACACGCAGAAACAGACCGGCCAGGCGTTCCTCGATCCCGCGCAGCGACTCTTCGGTCAACGCCATCCCCCCTGGGTGCCACACCTCGACGTACTTGCTGTCGGCACGCAACAGGATCACGTTTACGGCCGGTATACGCTGCACGCCGCCACGGTAGCTGACGTTCAGGTAGCTGCCGGTCTCGGCCAGTACGGCCTGCTGCTCCTGACTCAGGACCCGCGCCTTGTCGAGTGCACGCAGCAGTCGTTGCGGGCGGACCGGCTTCAGGAGGTAATCGATCGCATTGGCATCGAATGCGGCCAGCGCATGCTCGTCGTAAGCGGTGACGAAGATCACGGCCGGCGGGCTCGGATGGGCGGCCAACGCCAGTGCCGCGTCGATGCCGTCCATTCCCGGCATCCGGATGTCGAGCAGCACCAAGTCCACTGACTGCTGCTCGCACTGCGCCAGGACATCGCTGCCGCTACCCGCCTCGCCGACTACCTGGACATCCCCGGGAGCACTGTTCAGCAGCGCAATCAATCGGGCGCGCGCCGGCGCCTCGTCGTCCGCAACCAGGACTCTCATGATGCCTCCATGGGAAAATGCACCCGGACCTGGTATCGGCCGTCAACGCGCCCGACCACCATCCCGGCCCGGTCACCGAACGCCGCATCCAAACGCTCGCGGACGTTCTGCTGCGCCATTTGATTGCCCGGCCGCAGGGCCGCCCGACCCGGCCCTTCCGGCAGGCTGTTGCGCACCGCGAGACTGATGACGCCGGCGCGGCAGCGCCCGCTGATCGAGATCTCACCCCCTTCGGTCGCGGGCTCGATGCCGTGATACACCGCGTTCTCGAGCAGTGGCTGCAACAGCAACGCCGGCAGTCGGGTGCCGGGCGGTAGGCCGTCGATATCCCAGCGCACCCTGAGACGCCGACCCAGCCTTTGTCCCTCGATTCGCAGGTAGCCGCGCGCCAGTTCGAGCTCGCGCGCCAGGTCGGACATCTCGCCCGCATCCGACAGCGTGGCGCGAAACAGGTCCGACAGGTCCTCGACCACCTGCTCGGCCAACTCGGGATCGACCCGGGTCAAGCTTGCGATGGTATTCATGCTGTTGAACAGGAAATGTGGCCGGATCCGCGCCTGAAGGGCCTGCAGGCGCGCCTGCGATTCGGCCAGCTCACGTTGCCGCTCACGGTGCTGCTCATAGAGATAGCGCAGCAGCACCGCGCCGACGATGCCGGCAATCGCGAGATGATTCACCAGTTCGACCAGCGACGCCGGTGCAGGCGTCAGGCCAAGGTGGCCGGCGGCGGCGAACACGCCGAGCGTCACCAGCAGGATCAGCGACCATGCGCTGACACCGGCCGCCGCGTGCGACAGGCGGCCTAGCGGCTTGCGCAGACCACAGTAGAGGGCGCTGACGCTCAATGCGACCCACTGGATATACAGGGAGCGCTGGCTCAATTCGGTCCAGAAAGACCCGGGGCCGGGCGAGGCGCCGAGCGTCAGCACGATGGCCAGCAACTCGGCACTGACCACTACCGCGAACACCATGCGGATGGCGCAGAAATCTGGAAGAAATGCGCGCGGTTTGGTCGCAGTCATCGGGCGAAGTATATGAGATCGACGGGCATCCACCCGGGTTCCTGGCTGATGCCGCGCGCAGTTAGCGAATATAATCACGAGTTCACAGTCATTCGGTGCCTACCCGATGTCCGACAAGAAACCCTGGGCCGGCCGCTTCGCGGAGCCGACCGACGCCTTCGTCGAGGCCTTCACCGCCTCGGTGGATTTCGATCAACGCCTTGCGCCACACGATATCGACGGGTCGATCGCCCATGCGGCCATGCTCGCGCGCCAAGGCATTATCCGCCCGCAGGAGCGCGACGACATCATCGCCGGACTGCAGCGAATTCGGGCGCGGATCGATGCCGGCGAGTTCCGCTGGTCGATCGCCCTCGAGGACGTGCATATGAACATCGAGGCAGCGCTCACCGAGGACATCGGCAGCGCCGGCAAAAAACTGCACACCGGCCGTTCGCGCAACGACCAGGTCGCAACGGATATCCGCTTGTGGCTGCGCGCGGAACTGAAGGAGGTGCGTGCGGCCATCAGGCGCCTGCAGAACGCAATGCTCGACCTCGCCGAACGCGAGGCGGACACCATCCTGCCCGGGTTCACGCACTTGCAGACCGCGCAGCCGGTCACATTCGGCCACCACGTCATGGCCTGGTTCGAGATGCTGGCGCGAGATCACGAGCGCATGCACGACTGCGCGAAAAGGGTCAACCAGATGCCACTCGGCGCGGCGGCGCTGGCCGGTACGAGCTATCCGATAGACCGACACTACACGGCCGAATTGCTCGGCTTCGACGCCCCGGCGGAGAACTCGCTGGACGCCGTTTCCGACCGGGACTTTGCAATCGAGTTCGCCGCGGCCGCAAGCATCCTGATGATGCACCTGTCACGCATGAGCGAGGAGTTGATCATCTGGTCATCCGCCCAGTTCGGATTCATCACGCTGTCGGACAGTTTCTGTACCGGCTCCTCGATCATGCCGCAGAAGAAGAATCCCGACGTGCCCGAGCTGATCCGGGGCAAGTCGGGCCGCGTGTTTGGCCATCTGATGGCGCTGCTCACGCTGATGAAGGGCCAGCCGCTCGCCTACAACAAGGACAACCAAGAGGACAAGGAGCCGTTGTTCGACCTGGTCGACAATCTCAAGGGCTCGCTCAAGGTGTTCGCCGACATGATTCCGGCCATCGACTGCCATCGGGACACGATGCGTCACGCGGCGAGCAAGGGCTTCGCAACCGCAACCGACCTCGCCGACTATCTGGTTCGCCAGGGCATACCGTTCCGCGACGCACATGAGGTGGTCGGCAAGGCCGTCGGCTATTGCGTGGAGCAGGGGCGCGACCTGGCCGAGCTGAGCCTCGCGGAGTTACGGCAGTTCGGCGATGCGATCGGCGAGGACGTTTTCGATTTCCTCACGCTGGAGGGCTCTGTGGCCGCACGCGACCACATCGGCGGTACGGCCCCCAGTCAGGTCCGTTCCGCGATCGGGCGGGCGCGCGCCGGCTTGTCCAAGCCCGACCCCTAGCCCGCATCAACCGGATATCGATCGTGGGCGGCGCGTATCCCTGTGGCCTGCCCGAGTGCTGGATGGGCCGGCGATCTGCAACATCGTGATCGCGGCCAAACGCATGGTGGGCCAGCTGGCCGCCGTGTTGAATTCGTGCTGAGATAATGGGGTGATCGATACACGGACACCGCCGCGATGCCGAACGACAGCCTGCAAGCACTCAACGCCCGGTTGCTCGCCTTTGCCCGGGAGAGGGACTGGGAACAGTTTCATTCGCCCAAGAACCTGAGCATGGCGTTGGCCGGCGAGGCGGGCGAGCTGCTGGAGCATTTCCAGTGGCTGACCGAGGCACAGAGCACGACGCTGACGGCCGACAAGAGGGAGCAGGTCGCGCTGGAAATGGCGGACATCCTCATTTATCTGATCCGGCTTTCCGAGCGACTGGGCATTGATCTCGTTGCCGCCGCTTATCGCAAGATCGGACTCAACGAGGCGCGTTATCCGGTGGAACGGGTGCGCGGCGATGCACGGCGCGCCGGCGAGTACGAGCGGCACGAAGTCGCCGCGGATCCGGCGACGGACTGAGATCTTGCGGCCGAGCCGAGCCGTACCGGATGTCGCCGTTGCCGGGATCATGACCGACCCAAACGGCGACGGGCGTGTTCAGCTGTCGCGACCCTCGAGCAGCAGCAAGGCGCGCCGCGACAGACCACGGACGCGCCTCCAGAACCGGGGGCGGGCCTTCGCCGCCCCGGCGGCGGGCAGGGCCGTGGCACCCAACTGGCCGCCGACCAACAGGGCGTCCGGGACACGCCCGCGGATCGACTGTGCCACCCGTCCGGCCAGGCCGGGCTCGGCGGCCACGGTCACCCAGAGCACATTGATGGCGTAGTTGATATCGGCAAACACCACTTGTCCGCCATATGATTCGCAAACCTCGCGAATCAACTGCGCAGTCCGTTCGCGTGACCGCTCCGGCCGCTTACCGAGGCCCGGGATCCACATCATGAAATCGGCGACATTGCGACCGTCCTGTGCACGCGTCGGTGCCAGCCGCCACAAGGGCGGCGCGGGCGTCAGCGGCCGGACCGCATGCAGCGGGCGATCGAACTCGCCGTCGTCGCACATCGTCAGCCGCGCGCGCACGACGCGGCCGACCGGTCGACGCGAATCCCGGCAGCCGCATACTGTCTCTGTAACGCGTCGAGACACTGTTTGCACCAGCCGCCAGATCCGTCGCCCGCCGGTGCACGACAGCCCAGATCACACAACAGATCGCAGGGATAATGCCAGTAGAAGCGGTTCCAGCTCGTCGGGTCGCGCGTCAGGCCCTCGGGAGTCACTCGGGCGACCAGGTCCACGCCGACCGGCGCGCCTGCCGGCCAGGGCTGCAGATGGCGCGCGAGGGCCTCGGCATCCAATTGCCTCCCCAACGCATCGACGCTGAAGTACCGCCGCGCCGGCACATCCCCCGCCGCTGACCGCTCGGCGATCAGGTGTGCAGCGGCGAATACCGCCTCGGCACGCTGCTGTCGGGCCTGCTCGCCTTCCCCCGCGGGCGCTGCCTCGAATAAGCCGGAGAGTCCCGTCCTCAGCGTCGACCAAGCATCCATCTCACCCAGCGAGATCAGATCGACCTCGGACAGACTGCTGGCGAACTGCTGCTCCCATGCGTTCGACATACGCGCAACGGTGCGCTCGGCAACATCATCGATCTTGTCGAAACCCAGGAAGGT
>CBFCWF010000193.1:0-8049 GCA_965601425.1 uncultured Chromatiaceae bacterium
TTCTTTGCTGCCGCCTTCTTCTTCGGTGCCGCCTTCTTCTTCGCAGTCGCCTTGCGTTTCGGTGCGGCCTTCTTCTTTGCTGCCGCCTTTTTCTTCGGTGCGGCCTTCTTCTTTGCCGCGACCTTCTTCCGCGAAACCGGAGCCTTCTTTGCTACGGATTTCTTCTTGGCGGATGCCTTCTTCTTGACTGCCATATACCCCCTCCGGTTGAGCAGCTGCCATCAATCATGGCTTGAGTATAAACAAGGAAAACGAAATTACTACATTGTCAACGGCTTTATCGACGTTTGCATTCAAGGCTTTAGAAAAACTTTGCGACCTTTCTTCGCATGCGTGTCGACGTTCGCACGATGCATAGCGTGTGAAATGCAAATACATGCAACATCACACATCGTCATAACGATGAATGATCACTGAGTGTCAACGTTGCTGGCGTTCGCGGTGATACATCGATAACCGTTCTGAAAGAAGCCCCAATCATCTTCGCCGACAGTGATGCGGGTGCGTTGCCTTTGTTGCGATGGACTCGCTTGAACCATGCAGCATGCCCCGCAACCCCGGCGTTCTTGCGAGGCACGGCGGAGAGCGATGCGCGCGTGGCGGTCAGGGGGCGCCGCGAACGTCCAATGTCCGGGTCAAGCCGAAGGTCTGCACGGTGCCCGGTAATGATGCCGGTCGGTCACCACCGCATCCAACGGCACATCCCAGGGTTGCACCTCAATGTGCGGGATCTGTTGCGAATGGTGGGCGAGTCCCAGCAGGTAAGGGCGTTTGGTATGTTTGAGACGACGCACGAAGGCAAGGCTGCGGTCGTAGTAACCGCCCCCCATGCCAAGGCGATTGCAGTCGCTGTCGAAACCGAGCAGCGGCACGATCATCAAGTCGAGTCGGCGTGCCGGGATCAGGCGGCCGGGTCGTGGCAGGGGTTCCGGTATACCGAACCGATTCAATACCGTCGGGTCTCCCGGCTGCCAACGGCAGAACCACAGATGGCCGCGTTTGAATGGATGGAGTATCGGCAGAAAACACGCCTTGCCCATCTGCGCCGCCTGCGTCAGCAGGGCCAACGGGTCGATCTCGCCCTTGCTGCCGACGTAACCCGCGATGCGCCTCGCGCGGCGGAATTCTGGGAGGCGCTGCATCTGCTGCAGCACGATCTTTTCGGCCGCTTCCCTGATTTCCGGTGGCAGCCTGAGTCGATTGCGTTTCAACTGTCGGCGCAGCGCGGTCAGATCGGTCAAGGTTTCTGCTCTTCTCACGGCCGATGGTGGCGCACCGGGGACACGCGACACCAGCGTCGGCAACAAGGTGCCATTGGATGCGTTGGGGGCGTTAGGAAGAGACATTCCCCGCCTGTGCCGGTGCTTGCCGTTGTCCTTGAACCATGAGGTTCAAGTGGGGCCGAAACGGTACCTCAGGCTTTCCGCTACGAGGCGGACATGCACACCGACACCGGTGAATCGGCCCCGGGGTGCTTTAAGCATAGGCTCAAGGGAACATCGGGCCAGCTATCGAACACCGCAGGGAATGTCTAACTGAAGGCTAAACCCAAATGCCTCAGAGTTCCAGCTGCGTGCTGTCGTTCAGTGCGATTTCGATGCGCTCGCGCAGCGCACGGATGCGTTTGTTCGAGGAACTGGCCGCTGAATCCTGCTCCGACTTTTCGTGCAGCAGCTCGTGTGCCAGGTTGAGTGCCACCATCACCGCGATGCGATCGGTACCGATAACCTTGCCGGTTCCGCGCACCTCGCGCATGCGGGCGTCGAGGAACCGCGCCGCACTGACCAGTTCGTTCTCGGCCCCGGGTTCGCAGGCGATTCGGTACTCCTTGCCCAGAATGCTGACCGCAACCGGTTGACTGGATTTTGTCACGCTTCGTCTCCCAGCCGCTTGAGCCGGTCGATCATGTCTTCGACACGGTGTTTTGCCTGGTCGGTCTTGGCAGTGAGCCGGTCGCGCTCTGTCAGGAGTTCCTGCTCTCGTGCGCGCAACGTCTTGTTCTCGTCCTTGAGGTGCGTGCAGGCACGTATCAACTCCTCGACGCGTGCCTCGAGTGCACGCAGGTCCTGCTCTTGAATGCCTTGTGTTCCGGAATCGCTCATGGCTTGATGCAATATAGTTTCGGTCGTCGAGCCGGGTCAATGGCGCTGCATGCTACGATTGTATATTGCCAAGCCCAGGTTTGACGCGATTGAAATGACTGCGAGCGAATCCGACGCCATGCCCGACTATGCGACGCTGGCCTCGACGCTGCAGCGTTGTGCCGCCGCGAACAGTCCCTCGGAAGCACACGGATTTGCGCTCGGACTGGCGGCAGCGCGGGTGCGCGAGCCCTACAAGGCCTGGTGCGAAGAGCTGTATGCGGATCTGGATCCGGCCGATGTGCTGGCCGGGGAATGCACGTCAGCGCTCGACTCGCTGTTCTCTGCGGTGTTCCGCGATGACGACGATGCCCCGATGCAGCTCGCGTTGTTGCTTCCGCAAGACATCCAGGTGAATGCGCAGCGCCTGGTCGCGGTGCGCGACTGGTGCCAGGGTTTCCTTTTCGGTTTCGGGCTTGGCGGGCAGGACGCGAACGACAGGCTCTCTGAGGCGGGGCGCGGTTTTCTGCACGACGTTGCCGAGTTCACGCGCATGGACATTGCCGGTGTCGAAAACACCGCGGAGAACCAGGCGGCCCTCATCGACATCGAAGAGTATCTGCGTGAAGGTGCAATGCTGATGTGCGAGAAACGACAGCGGCAGCCGGGGGGCGCATGAACTCGTCTGAATACAGGCGCCGGCGGCGCCAGCTGATGCGCATGATGGGTCGCGGCAGTATCGCGATAATGCCCACCGGTCGGCAGGCCGTTCGCAGCCGGGATGTGCACCATCCGTTTCGCCCGGACAGTGACTTCTTTTACCTGACGGGTTTCCCTGAGCCCGAGGCCGTGGTGGTATTGGTGCCCGGTCGGGCACACGGCGAGTACATCCTGTTCTGCCGTGAGAAGGATCCGGAAAAGGAACTCTGGGACGGCCATCGGGCGGGGTTGCAAGGCGCGGTCGCCGAGTACGGCGCAGACGATGCATTTCCGATCTCCGATCTTGACGACATCCTGCCGGGCCTGCTGGAAGAGCGTGAGCGGGTGTTCTTTGCAATGGGTTCCGACCCGGCACTCGACAAGCGGGTTTCGGACTGGGTCGGCCAGGTCCGCTCGCGCGGACGATCCGGCGTGCACGGGCCGATCGAGTTCCTTGCACTCGATCATTTTTTGCACGATATGCGGCTCTACAAGAGCCGCGCCGAAGTGGCGGTGATGCGTCGCGCGGCGCGACTCTCGGCGCAGTCGCATCGCGAGCTCATGCGCCAATGCAAGCCCGGCATGCGCGAATACCAGCTTGCCTCCCTGTTCAGCCACCATTGCCAGATGGGCGGGGCCGCGCACCTCGCGTATCCGTCCATCGTCGGCGGGGGGAACAATGCCTGCGTGCTGCACTACGTCGAAAACAATGCCGTCCTGAACGATGGTGACCTTGTCCTGATCGACGCCGGCTGTGAGGTGGACTGCTATGCCTCCGATATCACCAGGACCTTCCCGGTGGGTGGTCGATTCAGTGATCCACAGCGCGCGCTTTACGAACTGGTACTGGAGGCGCAACTGGCGGCCATCGACAAGGTCCGCGCCGGTAATCACTGGAACGATCCGCACCAAGCGGCGGTGCGCGTCTTGACCAAGGGTCTGCTCAGGCTCGGTCTGCTGCGTGGCACGCTTGCGAAGGCACTGAAGGCACAGTCCTTCACGCGCTTTTTCATGCATCGCACCGGCCATTGGCTCGGCATGGATGTGCACGACGTCGGAGACTACAAGATCGACGGCCACTGGCGTGAGCTCGAGCCCGGTATGGTTTTGACCGTGGAACCGGGGCTGTACATCCCGCGCGGGTCCAAGGGTATTGCGAAAAAATGGCAGGGTATCGGTGTCCGAATCGAGGACGACGTCCTGGTTACCCGTGAGGATCCCGATGTGCTGACCCGCGACGTGCCCAAGACCGTCGAGGATATCGAGGCAGTGATGGCGTGATGAATCGCTCGGCGACATACGATCTGATCATCGTCGGCGGCGGCATGGTCGGCGCCAGTCTGGCGCTGGCACTTGCCGGGCGCGGTTTGCGCATTGCGCTGATAGAGGCCCATCGGACCGGTGAAGACGGTTCGGCAAGCTATGACGACCGGGCCATCGCGCTCGCCTACGGTAGTCGTCGAATATTCGAGGCGATCGGGGTGTGGCCCAGACTCGAGACGCTCGTGGAGCCGATTCATCAGATCCATGTGTCGGATCGCGGCCACTTTGGCGCCACCCGTTTGCGTGCGTCGGAGGAGGGCGTCCCGGCACTGGGGTATGTGATCACCGGCCGCGCGCTCGGTCGCGTGTTGCTCGACCAGGTGAGTGGGGGGGCATCCGTCGACCTGTACGCGCCGGCACGCGTGATCCGCTTCGACGACCGGAGCGGCAGTGTCGCGGTCGAGCTCGAAAGTAACGGCGTGATGACCTCGCTGGCGTGCCGTCTGCTGGTAGCGGCCGACGGCGGCAACTCGATGATTCGCGGTCAGCTCGAAGTCCCGATGGTGCGTTGGCAATACGGCCAGTCAGCGGTCGTGACGAACGTCACGCCGGCACGGCCGCATTGCAATGTCGCCTACGAGCGCTTTACCGACACCGGTCCCGTGGCGCTTCTGCCAATGACCGAGCAGCGCTGCGGCGTCGTCTGGACCGTGCGCGACGAACAGGTAGGGGACGTGCTGCAGCTTGACGACGATGCATTCCTCGACGCGTTTCAGCGGCGCTTCGGTCACCGGCTCGGGCGGTTCTTGCGCGCCGGCCGGCGCACCGCCTATCCGCTCAGCCTGCTGCTCGCACGCGACTCGGTGCGTGGGCGCGTAGTCGTTATCGGCAACGCGGCCCATACATTGCACCCGATCGCCGGGCAGGGCTTCAACCTCGGCCTGCGCGATGTCGCTGCGTTGGCCGAGGTGGTCGACGAAGCCTTCTCGGCCGGCGGCGATGTCGGTACTGCGCCCGCTCTGGCGCGCTACCAGCGTTGGCGCGCGGCCGAGCAACGCAACGTGGCGCTCGCGACCGATGGCCTGGCACGCCTGTTCAGCAATCCGCTGGGGATGGTCCGTCTGGGACGCAACATCGGGCTGCTGGCGATGGAGGTGCTGCCGGGTGCCAAGCATCCGCTGGCGCGTGGGGCAATGGGCCTGCTGGGGCGCCAGCCGCGGCTCGCGCGGGGTATCCCGCTTGGCTGAGCTTGATCACGACGTTGCGGTCGTGGGCGCCGGCATGGTCGGTGCCGCGCTCGCTTTGGCGCTCGCGCAGCGTGGCTTCTCGGTCGCAGTGCTCGAGGCACGTCCGCCGGCGCTCGAGTGGGCCCCGGAAAGCCACGATCTGCGCGTGTCGGCGATTACCCGGGCGTCGCAACACCTGCTGCAGAACCTCGGGGTGTGGTCGGCGATGGCCGAAGATCGCATCACGCCCTACCGACAGATGCGTGTCTGGGATCGGGCGGGTTTCGGCGAGATCTGTTTCGACGCCGTCGACCTGGGCGAGCCCGATCTTGGGCACATAGTCGAGAATCGCGTCATCGTGCGCGCACTGTGGCGCGCGCTCGGTGACCAGGGGGTCGCTGTAAGGGCACCGGCGCAACTCCGTGTCCTGGAGACTGGCGAGGAGGGCGCCGTTCTCGAACTGGCCGATCGCAGCCGCTTGCGCGTCGGCCTGGCGGTCGGCGCCGATGGCGCGCGATCCCAGGTGCGCGCGCTGGCCGGCATCGGTACGCGCGGCGCGCCCTATGATCAGCATGCGCTGGTAGCCACTGTCAGCGCGGAGCGGGGTAATCAGGCTGCCGCCTGGCAGCGCTTCATGCACGACGGCCCACTTGCGTTGCTGCCGCTGCAGCGCGACCTGTTTTCGATCGTCTGGTCCACCCGGCCGGAACAGGCCGCACATCTGTGCGACATCGCCGAGGGAGAGTTCAACGGCGCGTTGACCGAGGCGAGCGAGGCGCGCCTTGGCGCCCTGTGTCTGGTCGGTGAGCGCGCCGTCTTTCCGCTGCGGCAGCAGCACGCGGCGCGCTATGTCGGTCCGGCGCTCGCGCTGGTGGGTGACGCTGCGCACGTGATCCATCCGCTGGCGGGGCAGGGTGTCAATCTTGGTTTCCTCGATGCCGCCGCGCTGGTCGATGCGCTGCTCGACGGGCGCGAACAGGGGCGGCCGGCGGGCGCATTGCGCGATCTGCGCGCCTATGAGCGCAGCCGCAGGGGGCACAACACCGCGACCCAGTTCGCGATGGATGCGTTCAAGCATTTGTTTGGAAATGACTCTGGCCCGCTTTCGCTGGCGCGCAACCTGGGGCTCGGCGTGGCCGGTCGTCTGACGCCGCTGCGTCGGACGTTCGAGCGCGTCGCGCTCGGACAGGGCCCGGGACTCCCAACGCTCAGTCGACCGCCCGGTCCGCACTGATTCCGGACCCCGAGTCCCGGCGCGCCGACCGGCCCCCCGCGTGTTTCGGGCCGCATCCCGTTGGCGGGCAACGCACCGGGCGTCCACCGGTGTCCGCGGTCTGGAGGCGTCGGGCCCGGTTCCGGTTGACATTTGTGCGAACAATAATAAAATCGAGAATCATTCGCATTATATATCCTGCTGAGGTGCATGAGATGAAACACCAGTTGTCGATCGGCGGCCTGCTGGCGGCCGTCCTATCTGCCCCCGTCGTCGCATCGGCCGACGAGGTCGTCGTTTACTCGGCACGCAACGAGCATCTGATCAAGCCCCTGTTCGACCGCTACACCGAGGAGAGCGGCGTGACGATCAAATACATCACCGACAAGGCCGGCCCGCTGCTGCAGCGCCTCAAGGCGGAAGGCGCGCGATCGCCGGCCGACATGCTCATCACCGTGGACGCCGGCAACCTGTGGTACGCGGCCGAGAGCGGCGTGCTCGCGCCGATCGACTCGCCGACGCTCGATGCGAACGTCCCGGCCAATCTGCGCGACCCGCAGGGCCGCTGGTTCGGCCTGTCCGAGCGTGCCCGCACCATCGTCTACAGCACCGATCGTCTGAAGGCCGACGAACTGAGCAGCTACGAAGACCTGGCCGACCCGAAATGGCGTGGCCGCCTGTGCCTGCGTACGTCCAAGAAGGTCTACAATCAGTCGCTGGTCGCGACGCTGATTGCGCGGCATGGTGAGGATAAGGCCGAGCAGATCGTGCGGGGCTGGGTGGCCAACCTCGCGGCCGCGCCGTTCTCGAACGACACCAAGGCCATGGAGGCGGTGGCCGCCGGGCGGTGCGATGTGACCATCGTCAATACCTATTACTTCGGACGGCTGCAGAAAGCGCAGCCAGACGTCAAGCTCGCGATCTTCTGGCCCAACCAGGAGAGCAGCGGGGTGCATGTCAACGTGTCTGGGGCCGGCGTGACCCGACATGCCAAGCACCCGGAAGCGGCGCAGCGTCTGTTGGAATGGCTGTCGTCCGAGACGGCGCAGGCGCAGTTCGCCGGCCTGAACATGGAGTACCCGGTGAACCCCGGCGTCCCGGTGGATCCGACGGTTGCCGCCTGGGGCACCTTCAAAGCGGACGAACTCAATGTCAATGCGGCGGGTCGGCTGCAGGCCGATGCGATTCGATTGATGGACCGTGCAGGTTATCGATGATCCCTTTCGCATGGTTCGGTTTCTGCGATCAGCGATGTGAGCGATGGCGGGTACGCTGAGCCGGGTCGCGGGATCGCGTCCACCGCGGCGCGCTCCGGATCCGGGTAGTCACGGCGGCGCCGCGAGACCGCGCGCTCGCGATATCGATGCGCCCTGGCGCTGGGCCAGCCGCCTGCTGGCCGTGTCGGTATTGGTGCCGCTGGTTGTGATCCTGGCGTCCTGGTTGCACTTCGACCCCGCCGTATGGGCCCATCTGGGCGGTACGATCCTGCCGCAGCTGCTGCTCAACACCATCTGGCTGGTTTGCGGGGTTGCGTTCGGCACGCTGATGCTCGGGGTGTCGCTCGCCT
>CBFCWF010000194.1:0-8040 GCA_965601425.1 uncultured Chromatiaceae bacterium
TCCGGATCTGTGGGAGCCGCGGGTGAGTAATCACCCGCGGCCACCCGGCAAATGCTAAATGTCCAAAATGCCCCCGCAAATACCCCCGGACGGAGAGATAGGAATAGCGACGCTTGGTTAGCCAGTGAGCTCACCCATCTGCCCTGGAAGTTTGCTGTCCACTGGTCGGCCCCGCCGCGCGTGCGAGTTGGTTCGCCGCCTCGCCGGGATTCCAGTGCGCCGTATTCTTTCAAGGGCATTGCCAGCTTCATCGGATAATCTGTATATCGAGATTCAACCGTAGCTTCTTCCAGGCACGATCGGCCGTCAAGATTGGCAGCGACTTATCCAGTGCGAGTGAGAGGCAGGCGCGATCACCGAGAGCCAAGCCCAATTGTTGGGTATCTACCCAGAGCCTTCCCGCCATCTCGGCTTGTTGCGCGGTAAATACCTCAATACTGACGCCGGTCCCGAGTAGTTCGTCGCGCATGCCCTCTACAGCAATGCCCCGTGATACAGACTTCTGCACGACCTCGGCCCAGTTGACGGTGCTTATCAACGCGCCCTCGAGAGCACTCTCCACCTTTTCGGCGCCACGTTCCCCATGGAGCAACGCAAGCAGTGCGGATGCATCAAGGACACAAGTCAACCCACCTTCTCCAGTGCCGCTTCCGCCTGTCGCTCGTTTATGAGTTCGTCTACCAGGCTGATCTCTCCGGGAATGTTCGCAAATCGGGCCTGCAAGCGTTTCACCAGATTCTCACGCTTTTCCAGCACGATGCTGTCACCGTCCTGACGAGCGACTAATCGGTCGCCGGGTTTTAGATCCATGGATTTACGCAGATGCGCCGGGATCACGACGCGACCTTGGGCGCCGAGCTGGACCTCGTTCTTTATCTCATGTGTGGCCATACCTTCCCCTAAGTGCCATTTCACGTAAAATAGTGGCACATTTTGGTAAGGCCTGCCAGGTACTCGCCAATAATCGGTTGGCAGGATGCACAAACGGTGGGGCCTCGAGCAGGAGGGCATCGGCTTCGGTAGGGTGGAGCGAACGCTGGCCGGTCTGGAATCGAATGGCAGCTTCTCAGTCCAATCGCGTGACCGTCAGGATTGCAAAACAGCTGGTCGTCAGATCAGCCCCGCCTATGTGGCCAGCGCACTGAGAAAATGCTGAAAGAGGAGCGGATCCTGCTCCTTGAGGCGGGCGCGCAGGGCCATACCGTCCCCCGAGCCGGTCGCGGGCCGCGCATGATTGTGGCGCAGTCGGTACAGGGTCAGGTAGCTTTGCGGATAAACCGCCCGTGCAGATTCGGGTTCGCCGGTGGGTTCGGGCAGGATCGGGATCAGCCCGGGTCGACTCAGTAGCAACCAAGCGGGAAATGAACGGATGGGCAAAACCGGATCGAGGTCTTGGAATGTTTCCCATTGATGGCGCAGCTCGTGATTGATAGTCGATTCGACTGCTTCGGCGTGTTGGGGATAACTCCAGCATAGGGTGAACCAGCTGGGCAGGGCCGCTGCGTCGTCGTGCGTCCGCTCGCATGCCCGTGCATGGCGCAGCAGCAAGACCGGATCGCTCTGCCAGTCCGGTTCGCGTTCCACTGCCCTGCGGGCGTCGATCCAATCCTGTGCCTCAGCCGCTGTGTAGCTCAAGTGCAATTCGGATTCGTCGGCGCGATACGGCCGATCCTGCAGCACCACCGATAGGCGTTGCCACAAGGGTATCAGCAGGTTGCGGCTAGCCTGGCCGAGCAGGCTGTCCGCGAGCGGGGTCAGGGTTGCTTGCAGGTATTGAAATTCGGTGCTGATATCGTCGACTGGCGCGTCCAGCCTTTCAGCCGCTTCGGTCAGGCGCTCGAATTCACCGAGCCGGACATGATCGGGAGCAACGTCGCACAATCGCGCCAACAGGCGGCGGGCCTCCTTTGGGTTGCGATCCGCGAGCGCGCCGGCAATGCCGTTGGCCAGGCTGGTGGCGGGACTGTCGGTGAACAGGTCAAGCTGCGGCTGGTCCTGCGGTTTACGATAGTGCCTGTGAAAACAGTCATTCAGCATGCGGTCGGCGCTGAACCGCAGTACTTGGGAGCGGCTCGGCGAGCGCGCACCGTGCCAAGCCTTGTAGCGACCGGGCTCGACCTCCCAGCCACGGCGTTGCAGGTAGTCTTCTGCCTCTGCCAGTTGTTGGCTAATATGCTCGGGGTCACCAAACAGCGCCTCATCGAGATATTCCAGTTGGCCGCTGCGCCAGGCTTCGTAGTCGGTGTAGCTCAGGCGCCCCTCCTGCAGCAGGTACTCCAGCGGCTGGTATTCACCCTGATCCAACAGCAGTCGGTCGACTTCGGACTGGATTGATCGGTTCATGGTTTCACGGCTCGCACACTGTTTCTTGTAAGGGACCGAACAACTCGTCCAGATCTTCGCTGCGCCACTGCGGTCCGTGCTGGCCGCTGCTGTGGTACAGCCCATCGGCCAGGGACTGCTTGCGCTGCTGTATCGCCTCGATCTTTTCCTCGACCGTGCCGGCGCAGATCAGCTTGTAGACGAATACCGCCTGGCGTTGTCCGATGCGGTGGGCTCGGTCCGTCGCCTGGCGTTCGACGGCGGGATTCCACCAGGGGTCGTAGTGGATGACGGTGTCGGCAGCGGTGAGGTTGAGGCCAACGCCGCCGGCTTTGAGACTGATCAAAAACAGCGGCACGGCACCTTGTTGGAAGCGTTGCACCGGTGTCTGGCGGTCGCGCGTCCGCCCGGTGAGTTTGACAAAATCGATGCCCGCCTGGCATACCGCCTGTTCGATCAGGTCGAGCATGCCGGTGAACTGCGAGAACAACAGGATGCGCCGGCCCTCTTCGACCATCTCGGGCAGGAGCTGCATCAGCATCTCGAGTTTGGCCGACGTACCCAGCGCCCGAGCCTGCTCACTCTTGACCAAGCGCGGATCGCAGCACACCTGGCGCAGCTTCAACAGCGCGTCTAGCACCACGATCTGGCTGCGCGCCAGGCCCTGGCGCTCGATTTCGTCACGCACGCGGCAGTGCATGGTCAGGCGCACTGTCTCGTAGAGCTCGCGCTGTTTACCCTTCAGTTCGATACGTTGAACGACCTCTGTCTTGTCCGGTAACTCCGAGGCCACCTGTTGTTTCGTTCGTCTCAACAGGAAGGGACGAACGCGACGGCGCAGGTGTTGCGCCACGGTATCATTGCCGTGCTTCTCTATCGGCGTGCGGAACAGACGGCGAAAGTCTTTCTTGTCCCCCAGCAGGCCGGGCAGCAGCACGTCGAACAGCGCCCACAACTCGCCAAGGTGATTCTCCATTGGTGTACCGGTCAGGCACAGGCGGTGTCGGGCGTCGATCCTGCGTACCACCTGGCTGGCCTGAGCCTTGGGGTTCTTGATCACCTGTGCCTCGTCCAGGATCAACAGGTGATAGGGCTGCGCCAAGAGTACCTGTTGGTCACGCGCCAGCAGTGGGTAGGTGGTGAGCACAAGGTCGTGCTCGGCGATGGCCGCGAACCGGTCCTTGCGTTGCGGCCCCTGCAGCACCAATACCTTGAGCTGTGGGGCAAAGCGTCGTGCTTCGTGCAGCCAGTTGAACATCAGGCTGGTCGGGGCGACGATCAGACTGGGCCGGTCGGCGCGGCCCGATTCGGTTTCCAGCAGCAGGTGCGCCAGAGCCTGCAACGTCTTGCCCAGGCCCATGTCGTCGGCGAGGATTCCGGCAAAGCGGTACTCGCGCAGGAATTGCAGCCAGTTGAGTCCCTCGCGCTGATAGGGTCGCAGCTTGGCTATCAAACCAGCGGGCGGCGCGACCTCCGGGATGCCATCGAGGTCGCGCAGACGCTCGATCAACTGCCGTGCCTCGGCGTCGCCGAGCCAGTGCAGGCCCGGTTGTTGTGCGTTCGAGTCGATCGGCGCGAGGGTTGTCAGCCGTGCCATCTGCATGCGGCTCAGGCGCACACGATGCGTGTCGTGCGTCGGGGCGACTTGGTGGAGTTCGAGCAGGGTCTGCAACAGGGGCAACAACCGGTCGGCCGGCAAGCGTAACAGCTGGGTCTGTTGTTGCTCGTCGGTGAACGGGACCAGCAGGTTGTCGACTGGAAGGTCGCCCTGCTCCAGCAGTTTGGCAGGCAGTTCGTGCAGGGCTTCCAGCAGGATTGGCAGTAGATCGACGTGCTGGCCCTCCACCTCGATGCCGAGAGCGATGCTGAACCAGTCGTCCTGTTGCAGGCGATCGATGTCGCAGGTCCAGCGGGTGGCCTCGCGTAGCCGAAAGCGGAAGTCTTGGTAGCTGATGCGCCAGCCAAGGTCGCGCAGGGTGGGCAGCTGATCGGCCTGGAAGTCCAGCCAGGCCTCGGCGTCGCTGAATCCGAAATCGGAGTCGGGCACGAAGTGTGCCGCGTCGTCGGTCAGGTCGACGACGTCGTTACAGACCAGGCCCAGTTTCTGCAGTTGTTGCACGGCCGCCCGTTCGGCCTTGCGGTTGCGCTGCACGCGGGCCACGTAGCCATCGCGTATGCGCGTGTCGGGGCCGGATAGGTCGACCTCGACGCCGCCATAGTCGAAGCGCAGGCGGGCGAAGTCGGTGTACTCCTTGAAGCCGTCCCAGTCTTCTTCTTGCGTCGTAAGGCGCAGGCAGGGAAGGGGTTGCGAGCACGGCAATGTCTCGATCGCAAACAATTGTGGGAGAGGGATCTCGGCGCCAGGATAGGTCCTGGCGAGGGTGTCGCGGATCTCGCCGGTCTGTTCCGGCGCAATCGGTGGCAACCGCAGAAGTTCGTCCGCCGTCTCCCCCGGCAGAGCGCTGTCGACCGGTCCGCATTCTCCGGTCGTTTCATCAAGATACCAAGTGGTGGGCCGCGTGGTGCCGATGAGTAGCAGCAGATCGCACCCGGGATCGGTTTGCCCCGTGATCTCTTGCACCGCAGCCTCGTCGCATCGCCATTCCAACCGAATCGGACGGGCTGCGCCAAGTCGCAACGGTGTCAGAAGGTCATCATCGTCTGCAAGTTGGAGACGACCACTGGCAAGCAGTGATCGCAATACCGGGTCTGATTCCGCTCCCTGGAGCACCGGAGTATCCCGACAGCTGCGCGGCAGACGATCCAGCGCGACCAGCAACTCGAGGTCGATCGCTTGCAGAAACCGGGGTGGTGTGCGTCGCTGGCCCCCGCCGGGGTGGAATGACCGGCCGAGGGAGTAACCGCCATGCTTGAGGCGACGCGCAACGTGGGGTTCAACCACAGGCCCCTCCTCATCGAGTCGGAGCAGGTAAAGCAGCACTTGTGAGGGGGGAGTGATGTTCGGCCTTGCCTGGTCCAGTGCGCCTTCGTTGCCTTGGATTTGTGCCGACGGTGCCCGGCTGAACGTTTCAGGTAACGATTCTCCATCCTGTAACGCCTGCAGTAGCACGGCAACAACGTGCGCGCAATTACCCTTTGTTGCGCAGCTGCATTCGCCATGGATGGTGAGCGCGCCACCTTCCTTGAAGGTACGCACATAGACGCGCAGGGGGCGGTCGCCGACCTGCGGAATGATCGCGGTGACGATCTCGCCAGCTCGCTGAATACTTGGACCTGTCACCCTGCCGTCAGTAAACCACTGCAAGCCCTGTGCTAACGTCTGCGGCGCGAATTGCGCCTCGATATCGGTCAGGGTATAGAGCATGGGCGAATGATAAATCGACGCGGGAAAAAAGGGTTGATACCGAGGTGGATGCCCCCCTTCTTTTGCAGCACGCATTTCCGGTGAGCTCACTCAGCATCCCAACTTGTCCACTTGAGGCTGGGTACGCGTGAAAACCGCCGAGCGTTCGCCGTCACGACCGTGAGGTTCTGTGCCGGGGCGCTGCGATTGTCAAACAGGGAATCACACCCGACCAAATCTGGAGTCGAAATTATGGTTGAGTTATGAATTGTAAGATAACGAAAAATAAGAAAAAAGTGGAGACGGCGTCTGATTCATTGCCAGTAGAACCGTTCGCTTACAGATCCCTTTTCTCAGAATGTCCCCGCAAATACCCCCCTGTACAGGCTAATAGGAATTGACAGCTTCGTGCACGTCAAATCGCACAAGCGGAACAGTGCGTCCGCGCGGGTCTACGGAGCTTCACCAACGAGAACTTCTAAGGGAATCGCGGTGAGAGTAGTGGAAACGTCGATAAAAAAGCCGTGATATATCACGGCTTAACTGGCGTTATCTGGTGGAGGCGGCGACAATCACATTGCCTTATAAAACAATGACCTAAAATGCGAAATGTCGATTATGCCCCCAAAAATACCCCCCGTATGATCTGCTATGAACCGATAGGAGATGAGATGGTAATCGGCGCCTCGTGGGCGAGTACTCCACAAACCGATTGACCAAGTCTTCACTCCAGCTGTCGAAAGAGTATCTTTGGTACAGATATGGTACTAAGTGCTACACTTTGTGCCAATACGATGCGTATTTTCAAGACCAAGTGGGTCCATCGCTGGGCCGCCAAGGAAGGGCTAAACGACGCCAGCCTTCGTGCGGCAGTCGATGAGATGCGGCGTGGCTTGGTCGATGCCAATCTGGGCGGGTACGTGTTCAAGAAACGTGTGGCGCTGCCTGGAAGAGGCAAGAGCGGAAGTGTACGGACTCTGCTGGCGTTCAAGCAGGGTCATCACGTGTTCTTCGTCTATGGCTTCGCCAAGAGTGTGCGCGCCAACATTTCCGATACCGAACTGAAGGTGCTTCGGCGATTGGCGGACGAACTGCTCAATTACGGAGACGTGCGGATAGACAAAGCGCTTGGGGCGAAAGAACTGATCGAGGTAATGACAGATGACGAATAAGACCATCCTGGATGCTATGCACGAGACGGCAAAAGGCTTGCACAAGGCGGGCGCTATGGATGCGACCACAATGCGTGAGTTCGACGCCTTGTGTCTGCCACCTGTCAAACACTACAGTGCCGGGCAGATCAAGAAACTGCGGCTGCGCTATAAAGCGAGCCAGGCTGTGTTCGCCGCATTCTTGAACACCAGCCCGTCTACCGTTCAGAAATGGGAGCAGGGTAAAAAACAACCGAACGGTCCATCGCTGAAGCTGCTCAATATCGTCGATCAGAAAGGTCTCGACGCGCTTGGCTGACGCAAGCTCGGCAAGCTGACTGGTGCCGACATGGTCTTAGTTAAAGTCCGTAGCTGACAGCCAAATGTCGTCGTGGTGACTGCTTGGGGGTATTTTCGGCTGTGCTCATTTCATACCCCCATTTGTACCCCCAAATCGGCGTCGCAGGACGAACGCTCACCGGCGAGCGTGGCCACGAGAGGCTACGATGGATTCGGAGAAGCAGGAGGGGGCGATGCGCGGCGAATAAGGCCACGATTTCAGTCGCTTGGAGCGGTGGAGTGTGATTCCCGCATGCACAATCACACTTGGCGGGTTTATTCTTAAAGTGATGCTTTATAAAAGCAGCGTAATAATATGAAAAATAACGAATTTATTGGTGGAGGCGGCGACAATCACACTGCCTTATAGATCAATCGCTTATTGCGCCAGGCAAAGCTTGGTGAAGGGGGAAGTCATGTAGACGGATAGCCATGACAGAAACCTTCTATGCGACCCAGCAGGTGCAAGTCCTGACCCGGCAAAGGCTGGCCACCCGCCGGAACCGAGTGTTGCGTGGTCCGGGGGCGACCCCGGCTGCGAAGCGTACACAGGGTGCCTGTAGGCTGCGTGATAGAGCCTCGAAAGTGATATTGATGCGGAGCCGACGTCGTTAAGTCAGCGGAAGGCAGCATGGCTTACACCGAACTGGCCTGGGGTAAGCGGTCCGCCGGGGTCTGAGAGCGGGGCATGCAGGCAAGGGTCGTCCAGGAACCTGGGAGATCTCGTTTTCTCCACCTTTGACAGGCGGCGCGGGCGCCGCGGTAGTAAATAGTCCAGGTCCCGGGAGCTGCCTCGCCCCGGGGAGCGAAGCGGGGCAACCGGTGGTACCGCCAAGCGAAGGCAACGAAGTGCGGCGGGACGGGGAGCGAGAAGTCGGAGTCCACTGAGAGTACTGCGGAAGTCGGGGAACCCGCCCCAGGGGA
>CBFCWF010000195.1:0-7983 GCA_965601425.1 uncultured Chromatiaceae bacterium
TCATGGCCCAAGTCTCTCGCGTGCCCGCCGATAGCACCGCCACCCGTTTCCTTCTGGACGACGGGAACACGGGCTATGCGCTGGACGGTGACAATATCGTCGGAGTGTTCTCCCACCCTGACGCCCCAAGAGGTGCCGCTCAGCGCGTTCTACAAGACGCCGTCGCCCGAGGCGGACGACGGCTAGACGGGTTCGACACCTACCTGCCCCGTACTTACGCCAAGGGCGGCTTCCGCGCCGTGGCGCGGCTGCCGTTCAACCCCGAGTATGCACCCAGCGTGGCGGATGGTTCTGCGGCGGACTGGGACGCTGACGCCATGGAAGCCATGGGGCCGGGCTGGGGCAGCCCGGACGTGGTGTTCATGGTCTACGACCCGGACAACGCCAACGCTGACACCGACAACAGGATCGAGGATTACGACGATGGCATCGCTGAGCAAGACCGCGCTCTTGAAGCTCTTGCACGAGGAGCTGAACCGGGACGCGGACCGGCTGGACCAGCCGATGTCCCTGCAGGCATCCCGCCCGTCCCCGCCGCCGGGATCGAGGAGTGGCTCGGTTACAACCCCGGCACCAACGACCGGAAAATCCGGGACGAAATCCAGTACGCGGTAGACAGCGGGCGGAGGACGCCCAACGCCGCAGTGGCGCACCTGCGGCACTCGCCGCTGTTCCGCTACGACCGGATCATGAACGACGCCGCCAAGCGCGACGGCAAGGACTACGGCCCCGCCTTCTTCGAGGCGCACTCCAAGTTCACCCGCGCGCTGGGGTCGAAGCTGGCGGAGCTGAGCCGCGACGCCCGCCCGGCGGACACCGCGAACTACCTCGACATGGCCAAGGCGCAGAAGAACGATCACATCCGCAAGCTGATCGACGGCATCAACCGTGGCACCATCGAGGTGTCCGATGTCGAGCCGACGACGCGGTTGTACCGCATCGAGGCTCCGGAGACGCAGCGTGTGCCGATCCCTGCGCCCGCCATGGGCATCAACCTGCCCGAGGGTATGGCCAGCCTGCCGAGCACCAGCGACGCTCTGCGCGGCCTCTCCTACGCTGCCAGCAACCCCGTCAGCACGGCCCGGACGGCGTTGGAGAAGGTCGAGGACAACTTCTTCAACGCCATGGCTCCGATCCGGCGGCTGGAGATCGCGACGCGCGGCAAGCTCGGCATCGGCATGGAGAGCGCGTTCAAGGCAGCGGAGACCGCTGTCAACGACCCCGGTCGCAACGAGGCGCTGATGTACCAAGGCGCGGCCAAGCTGGGTCAATACGGCGACTATAGGGTCGCCGAAGGCACCAAGGGCGTGCGCGTGATCTTCGACAACGTGGCCAACGCCGTACCCGAGAAACAGCGCGGCCAACACATGGCCGACTGGATGGGGTATATGATGGGGCGCAGGATCATGGAGCTGCGCGACCGGGGCTTCAAGGCACCGTTCCCGATGTCGGACGCCGAAGCCGCGCGGTACGCGGCCATGGGCGACGCCAACCCCGAGTTCAAGCAGGCGGCAGACGACTGGCAGGCGCACAACGCAGCCAACATCGACTTCCTCGTGGACACCGGGCGGATCACCAAGGCCCAAGCGGACGCGATGAAAGAGACCGCCGCCTACGTTCCGTTCTATCGCTCGGAGCAGAACTCCGACGGCACCTACGATCTCGACCTTGAGAGCATCAAGGGCGGCGGGCGCGGCAGCGGCAACAACCTGCTGAGCCGCGATCCGGGCATCAAGGCGCTCAAGGGTGGCGACCGCAAGGCGTTCGACAACCTGCTGCAGAACATGGTCCGGAACAGTCAGGCCATGGTCGCCGCCGGGCAGCGGAACCAAGCCGCCAACAAGACGTTCGACCTGATGCAGGACGCAGGGCTGGTCAAAGCCGTGAAAGGCACCCCGAGCAAAAAGCCCGAGAAGAACGCTGTTGCAGTGTGGCGCAACGGCAAGAAGAAATGGATCGCCCCGGCCAAGGGGGTGACCGAGGCCGAGATCGTGCCGCTGCTGGTCGCGATGCAGGGGCTGCAGCCGCTGCAGCTGGGTCGGATACAGCAACTCATGGCGGACATCGGATCGATCTTCCGGCAAGGCATCACGCTCAGTCCTGCGTTCATGCTGCGCAACGGCATCCGGGGCGCGGTCTCGACCGGGCTGATGACCAGCGGCGCGAACCTGACCGGGGCCAACAACACCCTGACAGGCATGCGCGAGGCGCTGAGCAACAGCGCAGCGGCGCAGGCGTTCAAGGCATCGTCGGGCATGGGCGATTACAAGTTCGGCGGGTCGGACGTGGGCTTCGGCGCGAACGACATCCTGATCGACTACGGCCTCGCGCCCAAGTCGGCGGGGTATCGTCTGCGCCGGTTGATCGACAAGGCGGAAGCGGTCGGTTCGGCGACGGAACTGGCGGATCGGATCGCGGCCTACAACACCCTGATCGAGCGCGGGGTGCGCCCGGACGAGGCGGCGTATCAGGCACGCGCCATCATGGACTACTCGCGGCGCGGAGCGAACCAGACCCTGCGCGCTTGGCTACCGATGGTGCCGTTCCTCAATGCCCGCCTGCAGGGTCTGTCGAGGCTGCTGGAGGGCGCTGTGCCGCGTGACGGGTCGGTCGTGAACCGCAAGGCCGCGATGAAGCAACTGGCGCTCAACGGCCTTGTCCTGACCGCTCTGAGCGCCGCCCTGTGGGCGCGCAATGCCTTCGACGACGAGCGGCAGGAGAAGTACAAAAACGAGCCGCTCTGGAAACGCCTGAACTATCACATCGTCTATCTCGGCGATAAGACCGTGCTGATCCCCAAGGCGTTCGAACTGGGTCACATTTTCTCGTCGATCCCGGAGCTGTTCGGTGACGCCATGGTCAACGACATGAACGAGATCGGACCGGGATTGAAAAAGATCGTGCTCGACACTGTCGCGTTCAACGCGATCCCGGCGGCGGTCGTGCCCATCCTCGAAGCGAAAACCAACCACAGCTTCTTCACGGGACGGCCTATCGAGGGTCGCCGCGAGGAAAGCCTGCGTGCGGCGGATCGCTCCGAATACGCATCGTCCCTGTCCAAGTTCGTCGGGCAGCAGCTGGGTATAAGCGATCTGACCAAGGTCAGTCCCAACATGATCGAGCATGTGCTGCAGGGGTACGGCGGCACGTACTTCCTGACCGTGGCGGGGATGATGGACGTGTTGGCGCAGGAGACCGGGGTCGCGCCGCCGCCGCCGCAGGGCGCGTTCGGGTCGATCCCGCTGATCTCACCGGCGCTGCAACGGACGTTCGGCTCGATGCTTCGGGAGAGCGAGCAGGACACCAACAAGTATCTGGAGGAGTTCTACCGGAACCGCGAGCACATCACGCAAATCTACCGCTCGGCCAAGGCGGCGCGGGAGAACGGCAGGATCGAGTACGCACAGCGTCTGCTCGACGAGGTGCCAGCGATCCCGGCGGCGTACAAGCTGATGAACAAGGCCGCGAGCCAGATGGGCGACCTCAACAGCGCGATCCGGGACGTGAAGAACGACCGCACCATGTCGCCGAAAGCGAAGAGTGCCAAGCTGAAAACGCTGATCCAGAAACGGAACGCCCTGTCCGCCAAGGTCACGCGGGTCATCGATGATCTGGAAGAGAAACAGGGCCGCACCTTCAAGCGTGCTGCATGATCCAGCTCGGACGCTCCGAGATCGCCAAGCTGCGGCGACAGGTCGATCAGATGACCCAGCGACGCCGGTCGCCGGTCGAGGCGTTCGGTGGTCAGGTGCCCGAGCTGATCGATTTCGCCCCGGTGGTGACCGGCTTTGCCCCGGACCCGTGGCAGGCCAAGTATCTGCACCAAGCTCCGATGTGCAGCCGGATCGCCATCGCGGCGTCGCGGCAGTCCGGCAAGTCCTCGGTCACCGCGATCTTCTGCGCCTACCTGCTGGTGTTCGTCCCCAAGACGACGATCCTCGTGGCGTCGCGGTCCCTGCGGCAGGCCGCGCACTACATCGACAAGATCAAGCCCATCGTGCTGGGGCTGATCCCGCGCGACAGCATGGTGCAGCTCAACCGCCTGTCGCTCGAACTGCCCAACGGCAGCCAGATCATTTCGGTGCCCACGGCGCAGCCCGACGCGGGCCGGGGCTTCTCGCCCAACCTGATGGTGATCGACGAGGCGGCGTTCGCCCCGGACGCGCTGTTCACGGCCATGCTGCCGTCGGTCGCCGCGACCCACGGTGCAATGCACATGATCAGCAGCCCCAACGGGCGGCAGGGTCGGTTCTTCGAGGCGTTCGAGGGCGAAAGCGCCGACGTGTACTGGACCCAGCGGGTGACGTGGAAAGATTGCCCGCGCATGACCAAGAAGCAGATGGACTTGGAGCGCCGCGCGCTTGGGGACATCGCGTTTCGGCAGGAGTACCTGTCGGAGTTCCTGACGCCGTTCGGTGCGTTGATCCATGCGGAGAGCATCGGTAAATTCATGGACCATCCGGAGGAGCAGGATTTCACCGGGCTGGAGCTGGGCGATCTGGAGGACATCGTGCGGGAGCAATTCACCACCCCGGCTGTGGAGATTGGCGACCTGCGGGCCGCTGTCGATGTTGCGGATCGGGTGAGCCGGACGTTCTTCGAGGGATGAACATGCAGACCCAACCCATGATCACGCATGACGAGATGAAGGAACGCGGCTTCCGGATGCGCGATCCGGGCCTGATCCTTTGCGCCTATGACCCGGCAGGCGACGGCGATGATCGTGACGCGGTGGTGATGGTGCAACGCGAGGAGTGGCGGCGCGGAGAGCTGCACGACCCCGACCTCGCGATGGAGTATTTCTGGCGCGTCCTCTACGCCGAATACATGGATCAGAACTACCGGTTCTCGCAAAAGATCGCGCGGCTGCTCTCGCTGCACCGGGCCATGCTCAAGTGGCGCAATCAGGGCAAGAGCGCGGGGCACGTTTTCCTGATCGAGAGCAACGGTGTCGGCTACGCTGCCGCCAACGTGATGGACGAGAAGGTCTCCGACGTCGTGCGGAGCTACACCACGGTCGCCGCCAAGACCGATCACAGCTACCAAGGCGGCTCGCTCTCGATGCCACGCATGGCCGCGATGGATCACACGCGGATGCTGCTCGATCTGGAACGGGTGAAGATGATCCCCAAAGCGCCCGGCAGCAAGGAGCTGGGGCAGGAGCTGAACGCCATCGTCTGGAAGGGACCGAACCGCCCTGAAGCGCTGGACGGACAGCACGACGACATGTTCATGGCGATGACAGCGTGCTGCTGGTTCGGAGCAAAGGCCATCCCGCCGCTGACGAAAGCCGTCGTTGTGACACCTGTCGGGATACATGGTACAAAAGACACCGGGACGCATCGCGTCCTTCATTGAACGAGGCACACATGGCTGACGGGCAACTGCAGATCGATCAGGAGACGGGCGACATCCTCGTGATGGGGACGCCGCCGGTCCAACCTGAAAGCGCGGACAGCGATCACTTCGAGAACCTCGCAGCGCGGGTAATCGCACAGGAGACGCTGGATCGCCTGACGCTGGATGTGATCGAACGGGTCGAGGCCGACGAACAGGCGCGCACCGCGTTCATCGAGCAGATGGCGCGCAACTCGCGCCTGTTGGGGATCGGCGGGGAGAGCGACGCAGACGATGGCAGCGAGTACGAGAACGCTGACACGTCCGACCACCCGCTCCTCCTGACATCCCTGCTGCGGTTCACGTCCAAGGCGCTGTCCAGCATCATGCCCGCCCCGGACAACGTGGCGCGCGCCGTCCCGGCCATGAACTTCGATCTGATCGAGGATGATGAGCAGCGCGAGGAGATGAGGGCGCAGACCGATGGATCGGTGCGCCGCGTGCAGGCGTTCTACAACGAGTACCTGCTGCGCAGCGACCAGCCGTATCGCGAGGACTTCGACAGCCTGCTGTTCCAGTGCGGCCTGCATGGCACCGGCCTCCGCAAGGTCTACAACGATCCGACCCGCAAGCGGAACCGGACACGGGTCGAGTGGGTGCCGGTGCAGGACCTGATCATCGCGTACTCGACTGCATCGATGACGCGCGGTCGCATCTCGCACCGTATCGAGATGCCCACGACCGATCTGATCCGGGGCCTGCGCTCGGGCGTCTATGTCGGCGGTGACATGATCTCGACGCCGGGGTCGGTCCCGACGCCCGACGAGCTGACACTGCAAGAGGATGAGCTGGCCGGGATTGCCCGTTCCACGGCGTCGGGCGCGGTGCATCCGATCTACGAAATCCACACGCACCTGTACATCAAGGAGGACATGCACCCGCTGGGCCTCGCGCGTCCGTACATCGTGACCGTGCATGTGGACAGCCAGCAAATCCTGTCGATCAAGCGCAACTGGCAGCCCTACGACCCCGACGAAATCCCCATCGAGACCTTCGTCGCCTACCTCTACGCCCCCGGCAAGCGCGCCGTGCAGGGTATGGGTCTGGGGCAGATCATTGGCAACGTGACCAAGGCTCTGCGCAGCATGCAGCGCGCCGGGATCGAAGCGGCCAAGCTGCAGAACCTGCCCTTCGGGTTCAAGCTGGGCAGCATGAAAATCCGGAACGACAGCGGCAAGGTCACGCCGGGCATGTTCCTCGACGTGGACACCCCGACGGATGACATCCGCAAAGCCGTGCAGGTGTTCCAGTTCAACGGCACCAGCCCCGGCCTGATCCAGCTGATGCAGATGCTGGAGCAGAACGGCAAGGAGCTGGGCGGCGTCGCCTCCATCGACTTCGCGCAGCTCATGAAAGCCGGGATCGCTGCGGGTCCGGCCATGGCGGCGTTCGAGGAGAGCACCGAGTTCCAGACCGCTGTACATCGTCGTCTGTACGACGGACATGCGACCGAGCTTCGGCTGCTGCACGACCGGATGCAGGAGGCTGTCGGGGCCAGCGGTGTGTCTTTCGGTGACGGCGAGATGTTGCGACCGGGGGACCTCAAGAAGGTCAAGCTGCTTCCGATCATGCGCCCCGGTCATGCCAGCCGACAGAAAAGCATGCTGGAGGCGCAGGCGCTTCTGGAGGCTGCCAACATGATGCCGGACGTGGTCGATAAGCGAAAGGCGGCAGAGCAATACCTGCGCGCGCTGGGCCGCGAGGACATCGACGACTTCATGCTTCCCGAGCCGACGCCGGAGGATGTTCAGCCGCTGGACCCCGCGACCGAGTACGGGTCGGTCCTGCAGGGTCGCCCGATCCGCGCCGGGCTGGCGCAGGATCACCGCGCCCATATCGAGACCCATATCGCGCAGCTCCAGCTGCTCCAGACCGCGCAACTGCCGGTCGAGCAGGGCGAGGCAGCCATGGCGGTCCTGTCGGCGCACATCGCGGAGCACCACGCCATGGACATGATCGTGCAGGTGGCGTCGCGCATGGGGCTGCCGCTGGAGATGTTCATCGAGGGCATCCCGCCCGAGGTCGAGGCCCAGATCGCTCCCGAGATCGCCAAGATCACTGCGCAGCTGGAGGCCGAGCGGCGTCCGTCCGAAGAGAAGGGCGACGACCGGGTGGCTGTCGAACGGCTCAAGGCCGAAGCCGCGATGCAGAAAGAGACCCTGTCGCAGCGCCACGAGCGCGAGATGGCCGAACTCAAGCATCGTCAGGTCATGGAGCTGCAGGCGCAGAAAGACGAGGCTGCGCTGGATCGCGCCCTGCAGGATGACGCCACCGCTCTGGAGATCGCCCGGACGACGGGCAGCAAGAGCCAATCGGCAGGGACACGATCCTCATGACCGTATCACTCACGGCTGCACGCCAAGAACCCGACCCGTCCGTTGTCGCCGATCTCGAACACACGCTGATGTTGGCCAAAGCTGGCAAGCTCCGCGAGGTGGCCGTGGTCGGGACGCTCGCGGGCGGGGACCGCTATACCGTGTTCAGCACGAACGACGTGTTCGCCATGATCGCCAGCTTCGAACTGATCAAGCACCGGCTGCTGCGGTCAGCCCCGGTGGAAATTTCGGACAGAGGAGAAACCTGACA
>CBFCWF010000196.1:0-7910 GCA_965601425.1 uncultured Chromatiaceae bacterium
GTGTGTGCAGGCCTGCCCGACCGGGGCGCTCACATCGGCGAGCGCCCGGCGCACCCTGCTTGTAGAGCGCACGGTCGACTCTGTCTGCCCCTATTGCGGCGTCGGCTGCCAGCTGACCTACCATGTTGCAGACAACCGCATCCTCTGGGTCGCGGGTCGCGATGGACCGGCCAACCTCGGACGGCTATGCGTGAAGGGTCGCTACGGCTTCGACTACGTCAGTCACCAAGAGCGCCTCACGCGACCGCTGATCCGCCGCGAGGACGCGCCCAAGCGGGCGGCGCTGGATCTCGACCGCAACAACCCATTGCGCGACTTTCGCGAAGCGAGCTGGGAGGAGGCTATGCAGTATGCGGCCGCCGGGCTGGACCAGATTCGCCTCGCGCATGGCCCACCAGCGCTGGCCGGTCTCGGCTCGGCCAAGGGTTCCAACGAAGAGGCCTACCTGTTCCAAAAGCTGGTGCGCACCGGTTTCGGCAGCAACAACGTGGACCACTGCACCCGGCTGTGCCATGCCTCGTCGGTCGCCGCGCTGCTGCAGATGATCGGCTCGGGTGCGGTGTCCAACCCGGTAGCCGACGTCCGCGAGGCCGAGGTCATCGTCTTGATCGGATCCAATGCGAGCGACAACCACCCGGTCGCGGCCACGTTCTTCAAGAACGCCGCGCGTGCCGGCAAACGGCTGATCGTGATGGATCCACGCGTCACCGACATCGCCCGCCACGCAGACTATGTACTGCAGTTCAAACCGGATACCGACGTGGCGATGTTGAATGCGATCATGCACTCGGTGATCGCCCAGGGTCTCGAAGACCGCGCGTTCATCGCGCGGCGCACTGAAGGCTACGAGGCACTCAGGACCCATCTGGCCGGGTTCAGCCCGGAGCACATGCAGGCGGTCTGCGGCATCCCGGCGCATACGCTGCACGAGGTTGCGCGGGTCTTCGCGACGGCACGGGGATCGATGATCTTCTGGGGCATGGGCGTATCGCAGCACGTGCATGGCACCGACAACGCGCGCTGCCTGATCAACCTGGCCTTAATCACCGGCCAGATCGGACGACCGGGCACTGGCCTGCACCCGCTGCGCGGTCAGAACAACGTGCAGGGCGCGTCGGATGTCGGCCTGATTCCGATGGTCTTCCCAGACTACCAGCGGGTCGACGACCCGCCGCAGCGCGCGCGTTTCGAGAGACTGTGGGGTCGAACGCTCGACCCGCAGCCCGGCTTGACGGTCGTCGAGATCATGCATGCGGTGCACGAGGGGCAGGTGCGTGGCATGTATATCATGGGCGAGAACCCGGCGATGTCCGATCCCAACCTCGCCCATGCGCGCGCGGCACTTGCGCGGCTGGAACACCTGGTCGTTCAGGATATCTTCATGACCGAGACTGCACATTACGCCGACGTCGTTCTGCCGGCCTCGGCCTTCCCGGAGAAGACCGGCACCTTCACCAATACCGACCGCCGCGTGCAGCTCGGCCGACGCGCGATCGATCCACCCGGACAGGCCCGCCAGGATCTCGATATCCTCATCGACATGGCGCGCCGGCTCGGTCTCGACTGGCGCTACGACGGACCGCGTGCGGTATTCGATGAAATGCGTCAGGCCATGCCGAGCATCGCCGGTATCACCTGGGAGCGTCTCGAGAAAGACGGTGCCGTCACCTACCCCTGTCGCCGGCCGGACGACCCGGGCGAAGCGGTACTGTTCGCGGAAAGGTTTCCGCGGCCCGGCGGCAGGGCCCGGCTGGTCGTGGCCGACTTCGTCAATGCCGACGAGCTGCCGGACAGCGCCTACCCGCTGGTACTGATCACCGGTCGCCAACTCGAGCACTGGCATACCGGCGCGATGACGCGTCGGGCGAGCGTACTCGATACGATCGAGCCGGTCCCGGTCGCGTCGCTGCACGAAGATCAACTGACCGCCGCCGGTGTACTGCCGGGTGAGGCGATTCGGCTGTGGTCACGCCGCGGCAGCGTCATCGCGCGGGCCCGGGTCGACAATGGCCTGCAGGTCGGGCAGGTCTTCCTGCCCTTCTGCTATCACGAAGCCGCGGCGAATCTTCTGACGAACGACGCACTCGACCCGGATGGCAAGATACCCGAGTTCAAGTTCTGCGCCGTCGCAGTCGAGCCGGCCTGAGTCGGACAGTCTGCCGGGCGGGCCCGCATCCCGTCGCCCGGGGGTGCAGAGGAAGGGTCCCCCGCCACAGCGCGCGTCATCCGGCATCCGCGGGTCAGTTCTTTTAATGCGCTATTTTTGGCACAGAAATGGCCTATAATGAAACTTATGCGCCATTTATGGCCCTAAAATGCAACAGACTTTTAGTACGCATACTCTGGCGCATAAAATACTCATTTATCATTTAAACGCCATATATGGCTCATAATATTGATTTCTCTATCAGTTCCAGCAAGTCCATCGCGGCGGCACTCTGCAAGCGCCTGGACGCGATTCGCCTGAGCCAGAACGTCAGTCAGGCGGAACTGGCCAGGCAGGCCGGCGTCTCGCGCCGAACCCTGACCCGCATGGCCGATGGTGAGACGATCTCGCTCGACTCGTTCATCCGTGTCATGAAGGCACTGGGGTTGGCCGATCACCTGGCCGCGTTGCTGCCCGACCCCGCGGTGCGGCCGGTGGAGCTGGTGGCGAACGCAGGCCGGCAGCGTCGCCGCGCCAGCGGCAAACGCAAGCCGACCGAACCCTGGTCCTGGAAAGACGACGAGGACGGTCCGTGAACATCAGCGCCAGGGTGCGCCTCTGGGGACGCGACATCGGGGCCGTGACCTGGCTCGAGGAGCGTGAACTGGCGGTGTTTCAGTACACGCCGGCATTCGCGGGTTCCGACATCCAGGTCGCACCGCTAACCATGCCGTTGCGAGAGGCGCCCTACGACTTCCCCGGCCTTGCGCGCGAGACCTTTCACGGCCTCCCTGGCCTGCTCGCCGACTCGCTGCCGGACAAGTTCGGCAACCGGCTCATCGATGCCTGGCTGGCCAGCCAGGGGCGCTCGCCGGGCAGCATGAATCCGGTGGAGCGTCTGTGCTACACCGGGACGCGCGGCATGGGCGCCCTCGAATTCAAACCCACACTCACGGGCGCGCCGACCCGGACCCACAGACTCGAGATCGACGCATTGGTCGATCTGGCCAATCGCGTGCTCGACGAGCGCATCGACCTCGAGGGCAAGTTCGCCGGCCAGGACGACCAGCGCACCATGGAGGACATCCTGCGCGTCGGCACCTCGGCCGGCGGCGCGCGGGCGAAGGCCGTGCTGGCCTGGCACCCGACAACCGGCGAGTTTCGCTCGGGTCAGGCCCCTGTCGGCAAGGGTTTCAGTCATTGGATCATGAAGTTCGACGGCATTCGCGATAACCGCGACAGAGAACTGGCCGATCCACAGGGGTTCGGACGCATCGAGTATGCCTACTCGCTCATGGCACGCGCAGCCGGCATCGAGATGCACGAATGTCGACTCCACGAAGAGGGGGGCCGCGCCCATTTCATGACCAAGCGCTTCGATCGCACGGATACAGGCGAGAAGCTGCACATGCAGTCCCTCGGCGCGATGCGTCACTTTGACTACAACCAGGCGGGCGCTTATGCGTACGAACAGGCGATAGAAACCCTGCTGCGGCTCGCGCTCCCGATACACGACGTCGAGCAGCAGGTGCGCCGCACGCTGTTCAACGTGCTCGCCCGCAACCACGACGACCACGTCAAGAACATCGCATTCCTGATGGACAAACAGGGAAGGTGGCGCCTGTCGCCGGCGTTCGACATCGCCTATTCGTACAACCCGGACGGCGCCTGGACCAGCCGACACCAAATGAGCCTGAACGGAAAACGCGACGCCTTCCAGACCGAAGATCTGATCGCGTTCGTTCAAACCGCCGGGCTGAAAAAGACCCGCGCAATGGCGCTGTTGAAAGAGATCGCCGGATCGCTGAAGCATTGGCGGCAGCATGCCTCGACCGCCGGTGTCTTCAAGCGCGACGTCGACCGCATCGAGGCCGCGTTTCGCCTGGCACTGGCGCCATGAGACGCGCCGAGCATGGGCCTTAGGAACTTGATTCTCCCCAGGCCTGTGCCATACCTCTAATGACGGGCTGGCATTTGCCCATCGAGCGACGATGGCGGGACCTTCCCGACCCGCGGGGCATCAAGGGACAAAGCGGTGGTTTCTAGCACCGCCGCAGTGCGCCGGGTCGTGTTGTCGCTTGGGAGAATCGCCGGTGTGGCCGCATCGACCCTTGATCCCGAGGCGCCGTGGACATGCACAGGAAGTGGAAGGAACACACGCCATACCCGCTCATCGCTCAGCGCGCCGTACCGCATGCGACGCCGATCGAGTCGCACGCTGCAGTGCGTCAGACGTCATCATCGATTCGCGAGCCCCGGACCGCGCCCCCGACTCCCGGACCGAAGGCCACGCGCGGATTCAACCGACAACGCGCCGCGCTACCGGCAATTCGCCGGCTCGCTTCGAGCTTTGCGTTGGCCTTGGTGTCAGTGACCGTCGCCGCGGATACCGACGACATTCGAGACCCAACGGCGTCGCGCCTTGCCCCTTCTGCATCGATCACGGGTTCCGCAGGTATCGGGCCCGAAAATCGAACATTGCCCAGGTACCTGCTGTCGACACCCCAGATCATCGACGACCCGCTGAGACCACTTTTGCACCTGGCGGATGCCGCAGACGATATCGCTGAGCGCGTAGCGGTCCATGCGGCCGTCGTCAGTGTCGCCGACCCGCTGGAAACGCATCTCGGACGCGCATTCGATATTCAGCTGTCGTCGCTTGTCCGCGCCTTTCATACCCAGGACTATGTTGTCGATGCCTTTGCCTTTACCTGGGATCCGAAATACTCGAGTAGCAAAGGCATCGGCAAGCGCATTCCGGAAGGTGGGTCGACCGCTTACGCCGGGCAGCAGCGAAGCATGCCCAGCGTCCTGCTATTCAGAAAAGACCTTTGGCGGGAACAGGCGCCGCGACCTGAAGAGCCCATAGGCACCGAATATTTCGTCGTCCTGCTCGTCGGGGAGTCACCGACATTCGGTATTCAACCCGACGCCTTCAGAAAGGCCGCTCGATGCGCCGCGGCGATCAATAGCATCAAAGATATCAAAGACGACGGACCCGGAACACGAAGGGACTGGTTCAGGGAAAGGTGTTCGAGTATCCGGGGACAGAGCAGAGAAAACGCGTCAAGCCCCGCGCTGCAGATCATAGGCCCATCATTTTCGGGATCGATGCAATCTCTGGCCCTGGCCGTCAGCAGCCTAATCAACGCGAATCCCACATTGACAGTCAACGTCGTTTCACCATCCGCCACGGTGAACAGCAACGAGCGCATTCGAGAATGGACAGACTCGATGACATCTACTCTAGACAAGGTCAGGTATCGCGCATTGGGCGCCAGTCTCGAAGACCAAATGCATGCGCTATGCAACTATTACTACGGCGCATTCCCCGCCCTCGGTAAAACAAGCAGCCTTGGCGCCGACGATCCCAAGATCGTGTTTCTCGCAGAAGAATCCACCTTCGGCCGCGGAGTGTCAGATCTCCTGGCAACCCCTGCCCAACCATCCACAGGTCGTGAACGCCTTATGCACCCCCCCAAGGAGCGGACAGGGACAACCGAATGCGCGAAGGATCCGACGCTGTGGCGAAGATTCGTGCGCAATACGAGGGTCGCATCATTCTCTCAGAACATTGCGGCAATTCGTGCCGAGCAGACCCGCGCCGACCAGCGGGCCAACGAAATCTTGCGCGAGATACTGCAATCGCAAAGCCCTTTGCTCAACCTCGATTTGTCGACAGTAGACGAAAGCGTCGATCGTCCGCCGGTTTACCACCGGGGTCTGAGCTCCCGATCCGATGAATTGATGCTTTACGGAACGTTCAATGCGTTAAGTGTGTGGGTGAAACCCGCGATCGTCGCGATCGTCGCGACCGATGTCAGAGACCGCTTGTTCCTGCTCAATGAGGTCCGCAAGTCGCTCCCCACCGCCCTTCCGGTCTTGCTGGAAATGGATTACCTCACCGCACATCCCGATTATCGCAAGATCAGCCGGGGATCGATCGTCATACCCAACGGCGACACGCTGCTTTGTCTGGACAAGCAATACAAGGGCATCGAGAGATGTGGCGGCCCGGAGCGGATCTATCTTTCTTTCCCTTCGGACTACGCCGCAAACATGTTTCGAGCAATATTCCATCTGGTGAGTGGCAGCAGTCAGGACAGTCTGCTGTCCGGGGACCGCAAAGGTCCCGCTGATCAAACCACGATAGAACGGCCCGGCAAAAAAGAGAGGGCTACGAACGATGCGCCGAAGACACCACAGCCATGGGTTACAACACTGGCCGGTTTCCGGAAGATGTCGGGAACCCATTCGTCTTCGAGACTCCTGGCGGCAAACTCGCGGCTTTCTCTGGAGCGACCCTCATACGCCTTCTTTCTGCTCCTAGGCATCTCCGTCATCCTGGTTTCGATCTGGCTTGGCCGGTACTGTCGAAATTACCTCGTACTGATGTCACCTCTGCGCAACGCAAATCCTTTCCAGGGGATACGGGAGAATGCGGGTTGCAGAGAATCTGCAATGGGCGATCCGCTCTCCGATGACACGCTTACCTTACGCAGGCGAAATCGGCTGATTACGATACCCTTGCTGACGGCGGGCGGAATTGTCGTATTGATAGCGCTCGGTCAGCTCGGCCGCATGTATGGCTGGCTGCAGCCCCCCAATCGTGGCCAGGGATATGCCTGGTCTTCACTCTGGGACCTCGAACTCCCATGGTGGACTTGGGATCTCGCCCATGGCATCGATGTTCTCGCGCTGGCCTGCCTTTATATTCTTTACCTTTGTATTGCGATATTGGCCTTTTGGCGGCTATACCTCTGGGGACGCCACTGCTATGTCTTTATGAACGCTCTCGATACCGACGCGGAAGACGCGGCTACTGCCGAAGGGAACAATCAGCACCCTTATCTCAAGGTTGCCGGGTTTTTCGTTCTATTTTTTCTTCTTACGGTCATCCTCTTCTTCGTCTGGTCCAGGGGAGTTCCCAGCGCGGCAGAACCGGTCTGGCCGTCGATCGGCGTCGGTCTTTCGTTGCTTGGCCTTGGCGCTATGTTTCTTACAGTCCTGTGGACAGAGGCGAGAAGCTGGACGATGCTCGCGCAATTGCTCACGCCGACGATCGAGATGCTGAGGCGATCACCGCACCGGCCGGAGATACTCAAAGACGACAACGCCGAGTTTCGCTGGCCCAGCCCCGTGCTGTTGAACGAGTTGCCTCGATCGCCGTTCAACCTGCATTTCCGGGAACGGGACTTGATGGCACTCAATCGTGAATCGGCCGAAGTCTGGGCAGATCACACGCGTGAGTTCCTGAAGGGCGGATGGTCTTTCTCCCCGAACTCCGGCTATACCTTTGAGCGTTGGCAGTCCCGCCTCGTTGCCGAGATGCGATGTGCTGCCGTCGCGGTAAGGAGCGCGGCATGGTGCGGCATCCTTGCGCCCATTATCGTTTTGTTGACCATGAGCGTGTATCCGCCATTCGATGAACGCCTGCTGACAACCGCCTCCGTCACATTGATCGTGATCGGTTTTGCGATGACCATTTATATCGCGCTTCGACTAGAGCAACACCCACTGCTCGGCCGGATGTTCACGCAGCATGGCGACAGGCTGACTATCGGCGGGGCGTTTGGGGCACTCTGGGGGAAACTGATTGCGGCCTCGATCATTCTGATACCGGTACTTTTTCCCGATTTTCTCGACTGGGTCTATGGCCTGTTGCAATCGATCAATTCGTTGAGGTAGCAGATCCTGAAGCATTCCGATGCTTACCGGCAAAACCGCAAGTCCGTTCAGATTACGAAGCGTGATCATGACAGTC
>CBFCWF010000197.1:0-7898 GCA_965601425.1 uncultured Chromatiaceae bacterium
GCCGTACCCCGGGGCTTCACATCATGCGCGTTCCGCCACTTCAGTCGCGAGCCGCTGGATCAGTTCGTCAAGCGGCATGGATCCAAGATCCTCACCGCCGCGCGTGCGCACCGCGACGCTGCGGCCTTCCATCTCGCGATCACCAACTACCAGCAGGTAGGGCGTACGCTGCAACGTGTGCTCGCGGATCTTAAACCCGATCTTCTCGTTTCTCAAGTCCGAATCGACCCTAAAGCCTTTATCCTGAAGGCTTTTCACCACCTCTTCGCAAAACGCGGCCTGCCGGTCGGTAATATTCATCACTACCGCCTGAACCGGGGCCAGCCATAATGGAAATGCGCCGGCATGGTGCTCGATGAGAATTCCGATGAAGCGCTCGATCGAGCCCAGGATCGCACGGTGCAGCATCACCGGCACCTGCTTGCTGTTGTCCTCGGCGATGTAGGTCGCGCCGAGGCGCTCGGGCATCGAGAAATCGAGCTGGATCGTGCCCAGCTGCCAGACCCGATTCAGGCAGTCACGCAGCGAGAACTCGATCTTGGGTCCATAGAACGCACCCTCCCCCGGCTGCAACGCCCAATCCAGCCCGCGGGCGTTCAGCGCATCTTCAAGTGATTTCTCGGCTTTGTCCCATACTGCATCTGATCAAACACGTTTTTCCGGTCGCGTGGATAACTTGACCAACACATCGTCGAAGCCGAAGTCGCGGTACACCTCGAACAACAGGTCGGTAAACGCCAGCACCTCGCCCAGGACCTGGTCCTCGGTGCAGAAGATGTGGGCATCGTCCTGTACGAAGTTGCGCACCCGCATCAGGCCATGCAGCGTGCCGGAGGGTTCGTTGCGATGGCAGGAGCCGAATTCAGCCAGGCGTAACGGCAGATCGCGGTAGCTCTTCAGCCCGTGGTTGTAGATCTGAATATGTGCCGGGCAGTTCATCGGCTTGATCGCGTACACGCGGTCTTCGGTCTCGGTGACGAAGATATCGTCGCGGAATTTCTCCCAGTGGCCGGATCGCTCCCACAGCGAGCGGTCGATGACCTGCGGCGTGTGGACCTCCTGGTAACCGTGATCGCGCAGCTTGTCACGGATATACTGCTGCACCGCCAGATAAATGGTCCATCCGTGTGGGTGCCAGAAGACCATACCCGGCGCCTCGTCCTGCGCGTGAAACAGGTCGAGTGCCTTGCCGATCTTGCGATGGTCGCGCTTTTCGGCTTCTTCCAGCTGATGCAGGTAGGCCTTCAACTCCTTCTTGTCGCGCCAGGCGGTGCCATAGATGCGCTGCAACATCGGATTGCTGGAATCTCCGCGCCAATAGGCGCCGGCGAGCTTCATCAACTTGAAAGCCTTGGGTAGTTTGCCGGTGCTCGGCAGGTGCGGACCACGGCAGACGTCGAACCATTCACCCTGACGGTAGATCGAGACCGCTTCACCTTCCGGGATGATGTCGTCGATGATCTCGACCTTGTAGGCCTCGCCGATCTCGGCAAATGTCTGCTTGGCCGCTTCGCGCTCCCAGACCTCGCGCTGGATCGGCAGGTCGCGCCCGACGATCTCGCGCATGCGGTCCTCTATCTTCTGCAGATCCGCGGGCGTGAAGTGCTCCTCGCGCGCGAAGTCGTAATAGAAGCCGTCTTCGATGGCCGGACCGATCGTGACCTGCGTCCCGGGGAACAGCTCCTGAACCGCCTGCGCCATCACATGCGCGGCATCGTGGCGGATCAGCTCCAGCGCCTCGTCGCTCTTGCCAGTGATGATCGCCAGTTCCGCGTCGCCAGCGATCGTATGGGACGTATCGACAAGGTCTCCGTCGACCTTGCCGGCCAGTGCGGCCTTGGCGAGGCCGGGGCCAATGTCCGCGGCTATCTCGGCGACGGTGATAGGTTGGTCGTAGTGTCGACTGGAGCCATCGGGAAGGGTAACGACAGGCATGCTGCAGCATCTCCGTGTTCAGTGGTGACCCTTACGAAAGGTCACGTGAAGAGACCGTGCGCTGAGGCGGTGATCTCAGGATGGGAATTGACGCGTGATTATAACGGACCGGCCGATCGGATTGGCGGTTTTCGGCGGGCGCGGCGGTACGGCGAGCGGCTCCGAAGCGCGCCTTCAAGACCCACCGTCGGCCGGCGCGGCGGCAACAACGCTCCGGGGTCGCGGCTAACCCGCGACACAGCAGCCCCCCGTGACAGACAGGCCGGCGACGACCGTGGATACGGCCGTTGTCAACATCGCAAGGTCTTCATCACCGATCACGAACGGCGGCATCAGATAGACCAGCCGCCCGAAGGGCCGTACCCACACCCCTTGTTCGACAAACAGCGGTTGCACGCTGCGCATGTCGACCGGTGCGACCAGTTCGACCACGCCGATCGCGCCGAGCACCCGCACGTCGGCGACACATGACAGCGCGGCGCAGGGGGCGAGGCCCTCACGGAGTCGCTGTTCGATCCGCGCCACGCGCGCCTGCCAGGGCGACCCGAGCAGCAGGTCGATACTCGCCAGCGAGACTGCGCAAGCGAGCGGATTGGCCATGAACGTCGGCCCGTGCATGAAGACGCCGGGATCGCCGGCCGCGATCGTCTCGCCCACCGCGCGGGTTGCCAGTGTCGCCGCCAGGGTCATATAGCCCCCGGTCAACGCCTTGCCGAGGCAGAGTATATCGGGCGCGATGCCCGCATGATCGCAGGCGAACAAGCTGCCGCTGCGCCCGAATCCGGTCGCGATCTCGTCGGCGATGAGCAACACCTGATAACGGTCGCAAAGATCGCGCGCGGCGCGCAGGTAATCGGGAGAATAGAAACGCATACCCCCGGCACCCTGTACCACCGGCTCGAGGATCAGCGCCGCGATCTCGTCGGCATGTCCGGCGAGGACCTGGTGCAGCGCCGACACGTCGTCGCCGCGGACGGGCCCGTCGAAGCCCCCGGCCGGCGCCGGGACGAAGAACTGCTGGGGCAGCACGTCGCTGAACAATGCGTGCATGCCGGTCACCGGGTCGCACACCGACATCGCGTGCAGGGTGTCACCGTGATACCCACTGCGCAGCGCGACGAAGCGTCGCTTGCCGGGACGCCCACGGCCTTGCCAGTACTGAATCGCCATTTTCAGCGCGACCTCGACCGACACCGAACCCGAGTCGGCGAAAAAAACCAGTTCGAGACCCTCGGGCGTGATCGCGACCAGCCGTTCGGCGAGGCGCACCGCCGTCGGGTGGGTCAGGCCGCCGAACATCACATGCGCCATGTCCGCCAGCTGGGCCGCGATCGCCGCGTTGAGGGCCGGATGGTTATACCCATGGATCACGCACCACCAGGACGCCATGCCATCGATCAGCTCGCGGCCGTCCGCCAGTCGGAGGCGGACGCCTTCGGCCGACACGACCGGAAACAGCGGCATGCCGGTCGCAACCGCGCTGTACGGGTGCCAGACATGCAAGCGGTCCCGCTCGACCCATCGAGGGCCTGTCTGTCGTGTCATTGCTCACCCCCTTCGGCCGGGTCTTGCAGTATCGGAAGCCGTGCGGGCAATGCAAACCACCGAGTGCGCGTCGCCGCCACCCTCAGTATTTTGCGCGATTTCCGCTGCGTATCGATAGCCAAACGGCCACCCGCGATTCGGCGAAGGGCGAAAAGCCTAAAGATGGGCATGAAGCTTGCTCGATGAAACCAGACATACGAACGACTGGCGACATCGCGCGCAAAGCTTGAGACGGATCAAAACCGGCGCGCGATTTTTCATAATCCTGAAACTCAAAAGAGGTTAGGCTACGTTTTCCGTCCGACAATCGCACCGCCCGATACGCGTCGGACACGGACCCGCAAAGCTTAGTGATGTATCGACAGCTTCAGCAGTTCACCTTTAATTTCGTCCTCGCGCTTGCCTTCTGGCTTTTGCTGGTGGGCTCGCTGAACCGCCAGGAACTGGTTGCCGGCCTGCTGGTGGCCGGCGCGGTGGCGGCGTTGACGCTGGGGCGCCTGCCGGTGTTCGCCGGCCTCCGGCTGCACCCGCTCGCACCGCTCTATTTCACCGTCTATCTGGGCGTATTGCTGCTGGCACTGATACGCGCCAACCTGGATATGGCGCGCCGCGTGGTCTCGCCGTCACTGCCGATACGCCCCGCGATGGTGCGAATCAACACCTCGTTACGCTCGGATTTGGGGCGTCTGGTACTGGCCAACAGCATCACACTGACACCGGGCACACTGACCGTGGACGTCGAGGACGACGCGCTGCTCGTGCATTGGATCGATAACCCGCCAGACGCGGACACCGCAGCCGCGACCCAGGCCATCGCCGGCCATTTCGAACGCTATCTGCGGGGTTTCCTGCAATGAGCATCGAACCGGTGCAGCTGCTCGTGCTGGGACTGCTGGGCGCAGCCAGCCTGCTGGCGCTGATTCGCCTGTGGATCGGCCCGGCCAGCCCCGACCGCATCGTCGCGGCCGACACGCTGGCGGTGATCGCCACCGCGGTAATCGCGTTTCTCGCGCTGCTGTTCGACTCGCCGCTTTATCTCGATGTCGCGTTGCTGTACGGGGTGCTGGCGTTCGTCGGGGTGATTGCTCTGGCGCGCGCGATAGAGGGTAATCATCAATGAAATGGATCGCCGACGCCTTGCTGATCATCGGGGCGGTCTTTTGTTTTCTCGGCGCACTCGGGCTCATCCGCATGCCCGATGTCTACAACCGGATCCAGGCCGGCGCCAAGGCGGTGACGCTCGGCTCGCTGTCGCTGCTGCTCGGTATCGCGCTGCACCGTCCCGAGTGGTGGCCCAAGCTGCTGGTGGTCGGTCTCTTCATCCTACTCACGAACCCGATCGGATCGTCCACGCTGGCGCGTGCGTTCCACAATGCCGGCGTGCCGCTGTGGGGCCGCGGGCGGTCGGACTCATGATCTGGTTTGCCGGGATCCTGGTCGCGATGACGCTCGGGGCCGCACTGGCGGTCATGCTGCTGGACAACCTGATCGCCGCGGTCGCCGCCGCGTCGACCGTATCGCTCGGAGTCGCCGTGATGTTCGTGGTGTTGCGGGCACCCGATGTCGCAATGACCGAGGCGGTGGTCGGCGCCGGCCTGAGCGGTCTGATCCTGGCGTTGGCACTGCGCCGCCTCGGCCTGGCCCGACTTGAAACCGGCGACAATCGCGGGAAGCCGGATGCGTAATCTGACCACCCTGCTATTGATAGGCGGCCTGGGCTTTCTACTGCTCGTGGTCAGCGGCGGCCTGCTGTTCGGCGACCCGCCGATGCGGGTCGGCCAGGGCATTCAGGCCGTGGCGGCCGATCAGATCGGTGCCACCAACCTGGTGACCGCTGTCGTGCTCGGCTACCGGGGACTCGACACGCTCGGCGAACTCTCGATCCTGTTCGCCGCCGCGGCCGCCGGTGGACTGGTGCTCGGCAACACGCGCCGACGCAAGGCGCGGCCCGCCGGCTTCATCCTGCGTACCGGTGTCGATCTGCTGTTCCCCCTTTTGCTGGTCGCCGGCCTCTACATCGTAATCCATGGGCACCTGACGCCCGGCGGCGGTTTCCAGGGGGGTGTCATCCTGGCCGCCGCCTTCTTCCTGCCGCTGTTGGCGCGGCCCGAGGATTCCCTCGACCACACCTGGCTGTCCGTCATCGAAGGGCTCGCCGGCGCCGCTTTCATCGGCATCGGACTCGCGGCAATCTACCAGGGCGAGGCCTTCCTCACCCCGCTATTGGACAAGGGATTACTCGGCGAGCTGGTTTCCAGCGGCACACTGCCGCTGCTGTATCTGGCGGTCGGCCTGAAGGTCGGCGCCGAGCTCGCGAGCCTGCTGGTCCGGCTGTCCGGCGACGATGAGGTCGCATCATGAGCACGTCGGTGGGCCTCGTATTCTTCCTTGGCGCGATCGGACTCAGCCTGATCGGTATCGCCGGGATGCTGTTGTCCCATCACCTGTTCCGGATGGTGCTGGCGCTCGCAATCGCCGAGGCCGGCGCCAACCTCATGTTGATCCTGGCCGGTTATCGCTGGGATGCAGTGGCGCCGATCCTGATCGACGCCCGCCCCGCACAGGCGATGGTCGACCCGGTGCCACAGGCGATGGTCTTGACCGCGATCGTTATCGGCGTCGGTGTCCAGGCGCTCGCACTGAGCCTGGTCATAAAGATCAAGCAGCGCTACGGCACGCTGGACATGCGCGAGGCGCGCCGCCACATGCAGCAGGATCTGGACCGTAAGGCCGGCGTGATGCCAGGGCGCAGCCATGAGGCCCCGGCCGGCGAACGCCCGTTACCGACCCCGGCAGCGATCACCGAGGCAGGCGGCTCGCATGAGTGACGTAACGCTCGCTGTCGTGCTGCCGCTACTCGGCGCGTTCGTGCTGCCGCTGCTCGCGCAGGGACCGCTGCGCTACCTCGGCGGCCTGCTCGGGCCCGGCGTGTTGGCCGTGTGCGCATGGCTGCTGTTTGGTGCCTGGTCGGGCTATACGTCACCGTACGCCATTGCGTTGGGCGGCTTCGCCCCGCCTCTGGGCATCACTTTCTATATCGACCGGCTGGCCCTGATGTTCGCGCTCGCCGTGCCATTGGTCACGCTGCTGCTATGGCCCGGCGGCAGCGACGAGGCCGCGGTGCGTCGACAGTCGCTGACACTGTTGCTCGCCGCGTCGCTGACCGGTCTGGCGATGTCGGGCGACCTGTTCAACCTCTATGTGTTCTACGAGCTGGCCGCGGTGGCCTCGTATGGACTGGCGGCGGGTACCGGCAGCTCGCCGGCCTTCGTCGCGGCGTTCCGTTATCTCCTGCTCAGTGCACTCGGTTCGGTCATCGCATTGTTCGGCATCGCGCTGATCTATTTCGAGACCGGTACGCTGAACCTGGCACATCTCGCCACGCTCGGTGACCAACTGGCGGACCCTCGGGGGCTCGCTGCGTTCGCGATGCTGGCGATCGGCCTCGGCGTAAAGGCCGAGCTGTTTCCGGTCAACGGCTGGGTGCCCGAGATCTATGGTGCGGCGAGCCGCCGCGTCGCCGCGCTGCTCGCCGGCCTGGCTTCGAAGCTGGTTGTGCTCGCGATCGTGCGTATCCTGCTGTTGGTCTTTCCCGGTGAAGAGGCGCGCCAGCTGCTGCTGGTCCTCGGGATCATCGGCGTAATCAGCGGTGAGCTCGCAGCGTGGCAGGCTCGCGATGTCGCACGCATGCTCGCCTGGTCGTCAGTCGGACAATTGGGCGTTGTGTTCGTCGCATTTTCACTGCCCGGGACCATCGGCATCGTGGCCGGTGTCGCGGTCGCGCTACATCACCTGGTCGTCAAGTCGGCGCTGTTCCTGCTCGCGGAACGCTGGGGTGGTGCGATCGATACGCTGCGCGGCGCGGCCACGGCATCCTGGCTCGGCGCGGCCATGTTCGTTCTGTTCGCGCTGTCGCTGCTCGGTCTGCCGCCACTGCCCGGCTTCTGGTCCAAATTCCTCGTGCTCACGGGCCTTGCCGAAGGCGGTACAACCCTGCAGTTGCTCGCGCTGGCGACGATCCTGATCGGCACGGTGATCGAGGGCGCTTACCTGCTGCGGGTCATCACCCGGCTGTACGCGGCGCCCGGCGATACAGGCGTGCCGACAACGCATCGCGCTGCCAGCCTGCTCGCGAGCGGCCTGTTCGCGACCGTGCTGCTCGGCGCGGCCGTCTTCGTCGACCCGCTGTGGCTGGTCCTGAACGATCTGGCCGCACAGGGCATCGATACCACCGGCTACGTGCAGACGGTATTGGGCGGCATGGAGGGCGCGCGATGAACCCGGGCAGCCCCTATCCGACCCCGGTCTCCCGACGTGCCGGCGATGGGCGCGCCAGAGGCTGTCGCCGGGCACAGCCCGCCCTATCGGCTGGCGACCCGTGTGCCATGCACCGGAAGGATCCGCGGTCGCAAACCGCG
>CBFCWF010000198.1:0-7879 GCA_965601425.1 uncultured Chromatiaceae bacterium
TGATCTTGTTTCTCACCGACAAACGTCGGATATCCGATGTGGAACGCCTGTTCCAGGTCGGCATCACCTTTCTCTGAGCCGGCATGTCGTTCGCTGCCGTCCAGCGTATCCTGGGCCTGCTGCTGATGATCTTCAGCTTCTCGCTGGTGCCGCCTTTTCTGATCTCGCTGGTTGCCCAGGACGGCGCGGCGATCGCGTTCAGTTCCGCGTTCGGATTGACGTTCGGCGTCGGCGTCCTCAGTTGGCTGCCGGTGCGGCGCATGGGCCGCGAGTTGCGCCTGCGCGATGGTTTCGTGATCGTGGTGATGTTCTGGACCGTGCTGTCGGCGACCGGCGCGCTGCCGTTCGTGCTCGCCGATCATCCCCACCTCTCGATAACCGATGCGGTCTTTGAGTCGGTTTCCGGCCTGACCACGACCGGTGCGACCGTGATCACCGAGCTCGAATCGCTGCCGATGTCCGTCCTGTACTACCGGCAGCAGCTGCAGTGGCTGGGCGGCATGGGTATCATCGTGCTGGCCGTCGCTGTGTTGCCTATGCTCGGGATTGGCGGCATGCAGCTCTATCGCGCCGAGACCCCCGGTCCGATGAAGGACAACAAGCTGACCCCGCGCATCACCGAGACGGCGAAGGCGCTCTGGTTCATCTACCTGGGTCTGACGATCGCCTGCGCGCTGGCCTATTGGGTGGCCGGCATGAGCGTGTTCGATGCGGTCGGGCATGCGTTTTCGACCGTCGCGATCGGCGGATTCTCGACCCACGATGCGAGCATGGGGTACTTCAACAGCCCACTGATCGACATCATCGCGGTCGTCTTCATGCTGCTCGCCGGCGTCAACTTCTCGCTGCACTTCATTGCCTTTCGGCGCCAAAGCATCCGGGGTTACTGGCAGGATTCCGAATTCCGCTTCTACCTGCTGCTGCTCAGTCTGGTCACCCTGTTCACGGTCATCGGGCTCTACCTCACAGAGACCTATGACGACTTCGAGGATGCGCTGGTCAACGGCCTGTTCCAGGCGGTGTCGATCGGCACGACCGCGGGGTTCACCACTGCGGAGTTCTACAACTGGCCGGGATTCATTGCGATCCTGCTGCTGTTCTCGAGTTTCGTCGGGGGTTGTGCTGGGTCGACCGGCGGTGGCATCAAGGTCATTCGCCTGTTGCTGCTGGTGAAGCAGGGGATGCGGGAGATCACCCGCCTGGTGCACCCGAGCGCGCATATCCCGGTGCGAATTGGCGCGAAGACGGTTGATTCGCGCGTGGTCGAGGCCGTTTGGGGCTTCTTTGCGCTGTACGTGGCGAGCTTCACCGTGATGTACCTGGCGCTGGCCAGCACGGGGCTGGATCTGATGACCGCCTTCAGTGCCGTCGCCGCGAGCATCAACAACCTGGGGCCCGGCCTAGCGGGTGTCGGGCCGCACTACGCCGAGATGCACGATCCAGGTAAATGGATCCTTTGTTTCGCTATGTTGCTGGGGCGCCTGGAAATCTTCACGCTGCTGGTGTTGCTGACCCCGGCGTTCTGGCGCCGCTAGCCTGATCCGGGCGGCAGGCGACATGCCGGCTGGGTGACCCGCGTCGTGCGACATGACGCGAATGCGTCTGGCGCATCACGCGCCGGTACATTAAAGTGCCGAGGCGTGATTTTTGAGAAATTCACGAGCTTGTGCCAAGTAAAAGACATGATCTGGAGAAAATAAGTGAAGAACCTCTTGAAACTCGGCCTGCTGGCCACTGCCATCGGGTTTGCCGGCCATGCCGTCGCAGACGAAGACCTCGCCATGAAGAGCGGCTGCCTCGCCTGCCACAAGGTCGATGTCAAACTGGTAGGTCCCTCTTATAAGGATATTGCCGCGAAGTACAAGGATCAGGCCGACGCCCAGGCGATGCTGACCGAGTCCGTGATCAAGGGCAGCGTCAACAAGTGGGGCCCGGTCCCGATGCCGGCCAAGGGCGGTCGCGCGGACGTCAGCGACGAGGATATCGGCAAGATCGTTGCCTGGATCCTGACGCAGTGATGTGATCCGCAGCGGGCCGGCCGTCCCTTCGACGGCCGGCCCCGGCCCGGCGAGCACCTGCCGTGGCCTGTGTGACCCCGTGCGTGTCCTGGCGTATCATTCCCTGTCCATGGCCACCGCACCCCCCCTTGTCCTCGTCGACGGTTCCTCCTACCTCTTTCGCGCCTATCACGCACTGCCGCCGCTGACCAACTCGCATGGCGAGGCGACCGGTGCGACCGTCGGTGTGATCAACATGCTGCGCAAGCTGCAGGCAGACTACCAGCCGAGCCACATCGCAGTCGTCTTCGACGCGCCCGGAAAGACCTTCCGCGACGCGCTGTATCCCGAGTACAAGGCCAACCGCCCGGAAATGCCAGATGACCTGCGTGAACAGATACGGCCGACGTTCGACATCATTCGTGCGATGGGGCTGCCGCTGCTGATCGTCGACGATGTGGAGGCCGATGACGTGATCGGCACACTCGCCCGCCTGGCGGCGGAACAGGGCATGGATACCCTGGTCTCGACCGGCGACAAGGACATGGCGCAATTGGTCAACAACCATGTGACCCTGATCAACACGATGACAGACACGCTGCTGGACGTGCAGGGCGTGCAGCGCAAATTCGGCGTGCGGCCCGACCAGATCGTGGATTTCCTCGCACTGACCGGCGACGCCGTCGACAATATACCCGGCGTGCCCAAATGTGGGCCCAAGACCGCCGCCAAGTGGCTGGATCAGTACCACACGTTGGACGAACTGATGGCGCGGGCCGACGAGGTCAAGGGCAAGGTCGGGGAGAGCCTGCGCGCGAGTCTCGAGCACCTTCCGCTGTCGCGCACCCTTACCCGCATCAAGACCGATGTGGATCTGCCGCTCGGCCCGAAAGACCTGTGCCCTGGCGATGGCGAACCGGACGTGCTGCGCGAGCTCTACCAGCGTCTGGAATCGCGTCGGCTGTTGGCCAGCCTCGACGATCAGACAGCGGACGGGGCCGACGCACGCGTTGCATCCGAGGCCAGCTATGAAACCCTGTTGGACAGCGCGTCGCTCGACCGATGGCTGGACCGGCTCAAGGCGGCGGAGCTGTTCAGTTTCGACACCGAGACGACCAGTCTGGACTACATGCGGGCACGCATCGTCGGCGTCTCGTTCTCGATCGCACCGGGCACCGCCGCTTATGTCCCTTTGGCACACGACTACCCGGGCGCACCGGACCAGCTCGACCGTGAGCGGACGCTTGCCCTGCTCAAGCCGCTGCTCGAAGATCCGCGGCAGCACAAGGTCGGGCAGAATCTCAAGTACGACATGAGCGTGCTGGCCAACCACGACATTGCGCTGTGCGGCATTGCCTACGACACGATGCTCGAGTCCTATGTACTGAATGCCGGCGTCGGGCGGCACGATATGGACACCCTGGCCGAGCGCCACCTCAAGCATCAGACGATTCACTTCGAGGATATCGCGGGCAAGGGCGCCAAACAGCTCACGTTCGATCAGATACCACTCGAGCAGGCCGGCCCCTATGCCGCGGAGGACGCCGACGTCACGCTCCGTCTCCATGAGGCCATGTGGCCGCAGCTGGCGGCCGAGCCTGCATTGTGCCGGGTGCTCACCGAAATCGAGGTGCCGCTGCTCAGCGTCCTTTCTCGCATGGAGCGCACCGGCGTGCGTCTCGACGCAAAGATGCTGGCGCAACAGGGCGCCGAGCTGGCCAGGCGCATGCACGACCTCGAGCAGCAGGCCTACCAGATCGCCGGGCGTAGCTTCAACATGGGCTCGCCGAAACAGATCGGGCAGATCTTTTTCGAAGAACTCGAGTTGCCGGTCATCTCGAAGACGCCAAAGGGCGCCCCCTCGACTGCGGAATCGGTGCTGCAGGAACTTGCCGAACAGGGTCACGCGCTGCCGCAGGTCATCCTGCAGCACCGTGGGCTGGCGAAGCTGAAATCGACCTACACGGACAAATTGCCGGAGCTGGTGAATCCCGATACGGGCCGACTGCACACCAGTTACCACCAGGCAGTCGCGGCGACCGGGCGGCTGAGTTCCTCGGACCCCAATCTGCAGAACATCCCGGTGCGCAGTGACGACGGACGGCGTATCCGGCAGGCGTTCGTCCCGGCTTCGGGCTGGCGCATGCTGGCGGCCGACTATTCGCAGATCGAGTTGCGCATCATGGCCCATCTTTCGGGCGACACGGGGCTGCTCGAAGCATTCGCGGCCGGAACGGACATCCACCGTGCAACCGCCGCGGAGGTGTTCGGCGCCGACAACCCCGATGCGGTCACCAGCGAGCAGCGTCGCTCGGCGAAGGCGATCAACTTCGGCCTGATCTACGGTATGTCGGCCTTCGGGCTGGCGCGGCAGCTGGGCATCGAGCGTGCCGCCGCACAGGCATATGTCGATCTGTACTTCGAACGTTACCCCGGGGTGCGGGCGTTCATGGAGGCGACCCGCGAGCAGGCGCGCAAGCAGGGCTATGTCGAGACCCTGTTCGGTCGCCGCTTGTATCTGCCAGACATCAACGCGCGCAACCAGCAGGTCCGGGCCGGGGCCGAACGCACCGCGATCAATGCGCCGATGCAGGGCACCGCAGCCGACATCATCAAGCGCGCGATGCTGGCCGTAGACGCCTGGATAAGCGACCGGGAGCCGGCGGTGCGTATGTTGATGCAGGTGCACGACGAACTGGTGTTCGAGGTCGACGAACCACAGGTGGAGGTGGCCGCGACCCGGATTCGCGAGTTGATGGAAGGCGCAGCGGAGCTGAAGGTGCCGCTGGTCGTGGACATCGGCGTCGGCGACGACTGGGACGAGGCGCACTGACCCGTCCCGGCGACTCCGTAGGGGGGATGCGCGGTATCATTGCGGCATGGCGGAAGCGTTCCGTCGACCGCTCTGGGAGTTGGCGATGGCAGCAAATGCAGCGCAGGGACCGTCCGGCGCGCTCGTGCTCGGGGTGCTTCTTGCATTGGGACTGGGCGTGCTCGGTTACCAGCTGGCTGACGGGATGTTGCGTTTCAAGGCGACCGAGCGGACGGTGACCGTAAAGGGGCTGGCCGAGCGTGAATTGCCGGCCGACACCGCCATCTGGCCGATCCGCTACAGTGCGGCCGACGACGAGCTGGAAACACTCTACTCGGTGCTCGAACGCCAACGCGCACTGGTGACCGGCTTCTTGCAGCAGGCCGGCTTTCCTCCCGAGGAGATCACGCAATCCGCGCCGGCCGTGGTCGATCGGCGCGCCCAGGGTTATGGCAACCCCGCGGCCCAGGACCTGCGCTATGCGGGTCACGTGACCGTGACCGTTTATACCCGCGGCGTCGAGCGCGTGCGCGAAGCAATGCGCCGCCTGACCGAGCTGGGCAAGCAGGGCGTTGCGATCGCCGGCGAGGACTACGGCGCGCGCACCGAGTTCCTGTATACGCGCCTCAACGACGTCAAGCCCGCGATGATCGAGGAGGCGACGCGCAATGCCCGCGAAGTGGCCAGCAAGTTCGCCGCAGACTCAGACAGTCGCCTGGGGAAGATCCGCACCGCCCGCCAGGGGCTGTTCAGCATCCAGGATCGTGACAGCAATACCCCGTACATCAAGCGGGTGAGAGTGGTTTCCACGATCGAGTACTACTTGGTCGATTGAGGCGCCCATCGACGAATGCGGGACTATGGGGCCGCCGGCCCCAACCATTCGTCGAGCTTCTCGTGCGCCTCGTCGATGCCACTGCGCTTCAGCGACGAAAAGGTCTGCGCGCTGAAAGAAGGATCGATACCCGTGATGACCGAGCGGACATGCAGCAGTGTGCTCGCCGCCGGACCCTTGTTCAGCTTGTCCGCCTTGGTCAGCAGTACATGCGTGGACCGACCGATGTGGCTGGCCCAGCGCAGCATTTGCAGGTCGTAGTCCTTGAGCGGGTGGCGGATGTCCATCATCAGCATCAGCCCCTTCAGGCACACGCGCCGTTCCAGATAACTCGCCAGCGCCCCCTGCCAGTCGCGTTTGATGCCCTCGGCGACCTTTGCATAACCGTAACCCGGCAGATCGACCAGCCGGCGTTGTGCGTCGATCGCGAAAAAATTCAACAACTGTGTGCGCCCGGGTGTCTTGCTGGTCCGCGCCAGGGCCTTTTGATCACACAGCGTATTGATCGCGCTCGATTTGCCCGCGTTGGAGCGCCCCGCGAAAGCCACCTCGTAGCCCTCGTCTGCCGGGGTCTGGGAGAGCTTGGCGGCACTGGTCAGAAAGAACGCCCGACGATACCGCGGGTTCATGCGTCCGGAAAATCGCTGCGCCGCCAGTGTCCGGACTTTCCGCCTGCCTTTTCCTCCAGGCATACCGACTCGATCAGCATGCCGCGGTCGACCGCCTTGCACATGTCGTAGATGGTCAGCAGCGCGACCTGGACTGCGCACAGCGCCTCCATCTCGACCCCGGTCTGGCCGCGCGTCTTGGCAGTGGCGCGGCAACGGATGCTGTCCAGCGTGGTGTCCGGGTCGAACTCGATCGCGACCTTGGTCAGTGGCAAGGGGTGGCACAGCGGGACCAGCTCGGCGGTGCGTTTTGCCCCCATGATGCCGGCAATGCGTGCCACGGCGAGCACGTCGCCTTTGCGATGTCCCCCTTCGAGGATCATCGTCAGCGTCTCGGCGCGCATCCGGATGCTGCCGCTGGCGACCGCCACGCGTTCGGTGACGGCCTTGCCGCCGACATCGACCATGTATGCCTGACCATCGGCATCGAAATGGGTGAAGTGATCAGCCACTGCCGGCCATCCCAGTGTCCCGATACTCGAGCGACTTGGGTACCTCGTGCAGCTCGAATCGCATCGTCTCCAGATCGGCCAGCACCCAGGTGGCCGGGGCTTGCCCGACGCCGCCCACGGTACCGGGATTCACCAGGTGCGTGATCCCGCCCGGGCAGTTCTTCTGCTCCGAGATCTCGGCCTTGTGGCTGTGTCCGCAGCACACCAGGTCCCAATCGCCGGTGGCTGCGAGCGCACGGGCATAGTGCGGGTAATGGACCAGGAATATCCGCCGGCCGGCCAGCTCGATACCGGCGTCCATGCCGTGGAAACGCACGACGCCGCCGGGTTTGTGCGCCAGTTGCGTGAGCGCATAGAGATCGCCGGTATTGTTGCCGTGGATCACGTGCACCGGGAGCCCATATTTCTGGAGGCAATGCAGCGTGCTCGGCGCGACCAGGTCGCCGCAGTGCAGCACGGCCTGCGCACCTGCCGCGCGGGCCTCGGCCACCGCCGCGTCGATCAATGCGATGTGATCGTGGCTGTCGGATAGGATGCAGACCTTCATTATTCATCGGATTCGGCGGATACTGACAGGTATCCTAACCGATCTCGCGGACAAACGGCCGAGCGCGAACCCGGTTGCCATCACGGATTCTGCTGCCGCCACCCTGGCATTGCCCGCGCTGAAAGTCTTCATGAAGGCCACGATCATCTCCGGGCTCCTGTCGTTCTTGCTGCTGGCCGCGGCCCTGACGCCTGCGGCGGACATGCGCGGCGGCGAGCTGCTGCATTCGCTACGCGCGTTGGCACAGCCGCTGCGCGACGCCGACGACCTCGGGCCACTGCTCGCTGCGGCCGGTGAAGCCCGCCTCGTGCTGCTCGGTGAGGCCTCGCACGGGACGCGGGAGTTTTATGTCTGGCGTGATCGGCTGTCGCGACGACTGATCCGGGAGGGCGGGTTTTCCTTTATCGCGATCGAGGGCGACTGGGCGGCCCTGCTGCCGCTGGACCGCTACGTGCGGCACCATCAGCTTGCGCCGGTCTCGGCCGCCCATGCGCTGTTGCAGGTCAGGCGCTGGCCGCGATGGGTCTGGGCCAACGCCGAGTTGGCGGCACTCGGGGAATGGCTGCGG
>CBFCWF010000199.1:0-7878 GCA_965601425.1 uncultured Chromatiaceae bacterium
CTTAAGGATACGCCTCGCCTGCACGCGCTGCCGCATCGCCCAGTCCATGCGTTCTGCGCCCCTCCCCGGCCGGCGTATCCCCGGCAACGGACGACCTCAGCCTTGCGCGGTCAGCGTCATCAGGATATCCGCGTACCAGGCGCAGTTCAGCCCCAGCGCCTCATCCAGCGCGAGGTCGCGGTCGCCCACGTCAAGGCGCGCCGAGTGCACGCCGAGCAGTTTCCACTGAAGATCGCGCAGCTGCGCGTCCGGCCGTGCGACCCGCATCACGACCGGCGCCCCGCTGGTGCCGCGGTGTGTCCGCGCGTCGGTCAGGAAGTAGCCCATGCCCTGGAAGCGCAGGCTGAACGACGAGGCAACCACCGCCTGACGCACGACCGGGAGGTGATGGAGCGTATCGTGGAATCCGAGCGGGAAACCGACCACGAGCAGACTGGTGCCGACCTCGACCGCGTCGCGCGGGTCGTTCAGGTGCGCCGGGGTGAAGGCGCTGTAGACCAGCGGTGCGGGAAGCGCGGAGCGCTGCAGCTCGACCACGGCGATGTCGATATCACCGCCGGCATCCTGCCCCTGACGCCAGACCGCTTTGCCGGACAGGTACAGCGGGATCGAGAAGCCCACCGAGCGTGCCACGTCGTCCGGGTCTGTATGCAACTCGATCTCGATGCGATCCGGAAAGTGCCCGCTGGGCTCATCGATCAGCACGTGGCGGCTGGTGACCAGGAACAGACCTGCGTCGCGCTCGAAGAAGAACCCGCTGGCGCTGGTGAGTGGCTGTTGCCCGGCGAAGGTGCGGACATGGGTCGCGCTGAGCAGAAGGGTCTCGGTCATGTTGTTGCCTGCGATTGTGCATCGGCCATCGCCGCGCCAACGAACGGCTGGGCGCCGCGACTGCGGCCCGGCATCGACTGCGTCGGCCTGAACTGCCGGACGGGTCCGGCGACATTGTCCATGAACGCCCGGCCGGCGTCCAACCAGACACGGGCGGCGCGGACGCGCAACCGGCGCCCGACCCGGGTTCCTGGGTGAGGCATCCTGTTCATGGGAAGAACAAGGTGCCAAACAAGGGACCCGCTTCACAAGCTCCCGCCATAGCCCCAAGAACCCAATCGCTTATCAGACCCCCCGCCAAGCGAGCGGAAGTTCAAGGAATTATCCCCGGTTGGCGTAGCCGTGGACCATACGACCCGTACGGCGGCGAGCCTCAGGGTGAGCAGCGCATCCGCCCGGATTCGCGCAACCTTCACGGCCGGGATTGACACGCAGCGGCCGGAGACCCGAAGCTGCCGCGATGAAATACCGCAGGCTCCGCAGCATGTCATGGCAAGGGCCGGGCTTCTGGCTGATCGCCGCACTCCTGCTGGGCGGTGCGATGCCGGCCGCGGCCACAGACGTCCGGGCATCTGCCCAGGCCCCGCCGCGCACGTCGCCCGCGGTGGGCGAGTGCGTCGTGCTGCTGCACGGGCTCGGGCGCACGCACCGCTCGATGGACGGCATGGCGGAGGCCCTCCTGACCGCGGGCTATGCGACCGTCAATATCGACTACCCCTCGCGCGAAAGGTCGATCCAGGACCTGGCCCCGCGCGCGGTGCACGCGGGGGTCGCGGGCTGCGAACGGCTCGACGCGCGGCGGATCCATTTCGTCACGCACTCGATGGGCGGCATACTGGTGCGTTTCCACCTCGCGCGGCACCGGCTGCCGCGACTCGGCCGCGTGGTGATGCTGGCCCCGCCGAACCAGGGCAGCGAGGTCGCCGACGCACTCAGACAAGAGCAATGGTACGCCTGGTACAACGGGCCGGCGGGCCAGCAGCTCGGGACCGGCGAAGACAGCGTGCCACAAGGGCTCGGACCGGTCGATTTCCCGCTCGGCGTGATCACCGGCGACCGCGTGGCCTTTTTCGACCAGTGGCTGGCCGACCAGATACCCGGCGCGAACGACGGCAAGGTGTCGGTGGCCCGGGCCCGGGTCCAGGGAATGCGTGATTTTCTGGTCCTGCCCTATCCGCACAGCTTCATCATGCGCGAGGCCGAGGTGATCGAACAGACCTTGCATTTCCTCGGCCACGGAAATTTTCGCCGGCAGGCGCAGCAGACCGGGGCCACGCCGGACGCGCGCGGCTAGCCGCCCTCGTAGTCGTCGAGTATCGAACGCGACCCGTCCTCCTCGCGCGACCGCGCCGCGGGCGAGGCAGCCCGCGGCGCCTCGGACCCGCCGGCATGGGAGATCATCTCCGCGAGGTCCGGCACCCGTTCCGGGTCGCGACGGCGGCGCTCCTCGACCGCCTTGGCCGCGATCTTCTCGCAGACCTTGCGCGATCCGAACCAGCTCTTCCAGATGCCCTTGATCACGACGGTCAGACCGCCGGTGACCAAGGCGGCGACACTCTCACCGGGCCGGCTGGTCGGGTCCAGCACGATCTGCGGCGCGCCGAGCGTGCCGGTCAGCCGGGTGAACGGACTGACAAAATCACTGACACTGACGCCGAGGCCCTTGAGCGGCGTCGTCTCGAACGTGAAATCGAGCTTTTCGCTCGCCATGTCGATCTCGCCGGCGGCCAGCGCGACCACGTGCTCGGTGCGCAGCACGATCGCGGGCGAGGTCCTTACCCTGCCCTGCTCGATCTCGGCGAAGATTGCCTGGCAGTCGATCCGGACCAGGGGATCCTTCTCCTCGGCGACCCCGATCGCTTTCAACAGCTGCGTCAGAAAGTCGCCGACCAGTGCATCCAGATCGACCCGGGGGCTCCTGCCCTGGCCGCCGATGATCCAGACGTAGCCATCGAGCGACGACGCGAGCGCGTGCGGCGAGTCGCCGGTGGCCGAGAGCCGGGCGTCGACCGCGTGACGCGGCAACTGGTCGAGTTCCTCCGCGGTCATTTCTTCCAGCGCGATCATCGCCTCGGACGCGTTCAGCTCGAGCACGACGTGCCGGCCAGCAGGTGTGGGCTCCAGCCGGCCACGCAGGCTGGCCTTGCCCCTCGCCGCATCGACCTGTACCCGGCGGAGCTCGACGATGCCGTCGTTCAGCGTCGCCTCGGCCACGAGGTTGCGCCAGCGGCGGTCGTGTGAGATCAGGTCGTCGATCCGGACGCTGACCTGCGCATCGAAGCGGTCGAGCAGGTGGAAAGGCAGCGGTTCCCTGGAAAACACCCTGTCCGGATCGGCCGCGGGCCCGGAGGACCTGCGTTCGTGCCTGACCGGCACCCGGATCTCGTCCAGGTCCAGGCGGGGCGACTCGAGCGCGACATCGACGAACGGCCGTCCCCTGTCACCGAGGTGCAGACGCCCGAGCAGCGCGTTCGCGCCCGACGCAAAGCGCAGCGTTTCGATGAGCTGCTCGGCCGCGTCGCCTTGCGCCGAGGCGGAGACTTCGAACGGCCGGTCGGTCAGCTGCCACTGCCCCAGTCTGCCGAGGTCGGACAGCCGCTCCCCGCTACCCTCGAGCCGGAAACCCTCGACCGCGAATGCGGGCGCGAATCGCAGCTTGCCGGCAAGGGTCGCACGCGCAGCGCCCAGTCGGGCCTCGCATCGGTCGAATGCGACACCGGCCGCATCGGCCGCGCCACGCGCGGCAAACCGAAACGGCAGCGCGGCGGGTGCGTAGAGTGGGTTTTCGGGGACCAGGGCCGCGAGATCCTCGCCCCTCGCGTGCAGGTCGAACGCGACGCGCGCAAAGCCGTCACCGGTCAGGCCGACCGAACCGCCAAGTGCGACGTGGCTCATCGCCAGATCGAAATCGTCCAGATGCACGGCCCCCGGTGCCCAGCGCAGCCGGCCGTTCAGCTGAAACGGGCCGGCCGGCAGCTGCCCCGGATCCGATCCGTCGAGCAGCGATTCGAGACTGTCGCCGCGGAGCGAAAGCCGCCCGTCGAGCGCGATGTCCGGCGGCCGCAGGTCCATGCGCCCGACCAGGGTGGCCTCGCTGCCGCCCACGCTGGCCTGCGCCGATGCGATGTCGAGCACGCCGTCGACCAGCTGCAGGCTGGCGGTCGCCGAGAACGGCCGCCGCGGCAGCCGCCGTCGGCCGGCCTCCGGCAGCAGCGGGCCCAGGGTCGCAGCCAGGTCCGGCCCGCGCACCTCGCCTTGGAAGCGGCCCCCCGCCGGTCGGGATCCGCGATCGATTCGCGCCGTGCCGTTGAAACCGGCGTCACCGAGCATCGCCTGCAGTTCATCGAGCCTGATCTGCTGCGCGTCGAGCGCGGCCACGCCACCCAGCTGCAGGCGCGTGCGCGGCAGGGCCGGCAGCCCGAACAGTGCGGCCAAAGGGCCGGCATCGGGCGCATCGACGCCGAATCGCAGCCGTGAGCCGGACAGGTCGTCGCGCTCGCTGAGCGAACCGGTCAGCGTCGCGGTCGCGCCGGCCAGTCGCAGCTGTGCATCGACGCGGTCGTCCACCCCGGGCCCCTGTCCCGCCACCGTCGCCTGCAACGCGAACGCCAGCGGCGCGTCGGGCGGAAGGTCGAGCCACGGGGCGATTGCGGCCACGTCCGGCCCCGCGGCGGTCAACGCCAGGTCGAGGTCGCGCAGTGCCGGCAGGTTGCCGGCCCGTCCTGAACCCTCGAGGCTCAGCGGCGCGCTGTCCAGGCGCAGGCGCGTGAACTCGAGCCCGCGTGCGGTCTGTCGGGCACGCGCCTCGATCGCGTAAGCGGCGTCCGGCAGACCGGGCAGACCGGCCAGGGTCAACAGATCGCCGAGACTCGGTCCGCTCGACCGCAGGTCCAGCGCGAAGTCTTGTAGCGTGTCCAGGCTATCGCTCGAAAGTTGGCCGTCGAAGGCATACTCGCCGAACGCCCCGCCGATCGTTGCCCGGATGCCCGGCACCGTGGTGTGCACATCGGCCGCCAGCTGCACCCTACCCCGGGTCTCGAACGGCAACCTCAGACGAGGCGCCAGATCGGCCGCAGACGGCGCCGCGAGTGCCGCCTCGAGCGTCAGGTCCCGCAGCGGCGACAGCGACGCTGCCGCGCCCGCCGCGGTCATACTGGCCAGCGGCCCGGTGATGGCCAGATCGAAGTCAACCGCACCGGCGACCGCCAGCTCCGGGAACGGACCGATGCGGCCATCGAGCATCAGTTCACGGCCGTCGAGCGTTGCGATGCCCGTCACGACCAGCCGGTGCGCGGCATCCTGCCGGTGGTGTGCCTCACGGACCAGGACCTCGAGTTCGTCGGTCAACGCAGGGTACCGGAGCACGACGCTGACGTTGCGCACGGAGGCCTTTTCGATCACTAGTGGCAACGGTTTGTCGCGGCCGGCGCTGGCCGCCGTTTCGGCTCCAGGGGAGCGCCAGTTCAGGCGGCGCTGTGCATCCCACTCGAAGCGGACCCGCGCGTCGGCCGCCCGCAGGTCGGTGATCGCTATGGGCCAATCGAAAAGGCTCCAGAGGTCGACCGCGCCGGCAAACTCGCCGATCTCGAGCAGGTAGGGCGCGGCCGCGCCGGGGCCGTTACCCCAGCGGATCGTCCCGGCCTCCACGCGCACGATCCTGCCCAAGCTGTAGTCGAATGCGCCCTCGATTTTGAACGGCCTCTCGCTGAGGCCGGTGACCACCACTTCAATGACCCGCCGCACCCCCTGCTTGTCCAGTGCGAGCCAGGTCAGCGCGGCGGCCGCAGCCAGCAGCGGTACGAGCAGCAGGCCCGCCGCCACACGCGCCCAGCGGGCGCGGGCGCTGCCGCGCGCCGGCAGTTGCCCCGTGTCGCTCACGCTCCCTCCATGTCCTCGCGTCCCCCGGGAACGGAGACTCGTCTCTGGTCTTGTCCATTAAAACACAGCCGGTTCAACGCAGCCGGCCGGGCGGAATCCGGAGGAGACGCGACACGCGCGGCTTGAAACAGGCGTGAGCGATCGGCCTATAATCGAGCGGTCGCACGCCGTCGCGCGGGTGCCTGGTCCTTAACGAGAGAGGAGTCTCCCGATGTCACAATGCAAGAGAGCCGTCACCGGCGCCGCGCTGGCCGTCGCGCTCACCGCGAGCGGCTTCGTGCCGTCCGCCGCGGCAGACGACCTGATCCAGGTGAATGGCACGCACTGGTCGGATGCGTCGACCCTGGAGAAGCAGGCCTATCTGATCGGCATGGCCAATATGATACAGGCAGAGCGCGCCTATCGGCGCGAGACGGCCCCGGACGCACCGGCCAGCCTGAGCGATCGCACCGCACAGGGGATCGACGATGTGTCGATCGACACCGTGCGCGAGCGGATCGACGCCTGGTATGCGGCGAACCCTGCGCAACTCGCGACCCCGGTGCTCGGCGTGATCTGGATCGACATGGTCAAACCCGAGCTCGACCAATGAATGCACCGACGCGGCTACGCGGAGACACCTCAATGAAACGCAATGCAAGACTGATGTTGATAGGCCTGCTGCTGACCGCGGTGGCCGGCTGCGCGACGATGGCGGGCGGTATGATCGGCGGGGGAATCGGCTCGCTGTCGGGCGACACCGCCGCGGGGGCCAGCATCGGTGCCGGCGTCGGAATGATCATCGACATCACCAACTGACGACGCTCAGCCGAGACCCGTGAGGAACCCCGCCAGGGCCTGGTTGAAGGCCTCTGGCTGGTCGATCGGCGTCAAATGGCGCGAGTCAGGGATGACCTTCAGCGCCGCGTGCGGGAGCCTGTCGACGTAGGCCTGCTTAAAGGCCACCGGCGTGTAGTCTCGGTCGGCTGCAACCACCAGCACCGGGCAACGGATCCGACCGAGGTGATCGGCGACCGTCCAGCCCACCAGTGCCTGCATCGCCGCATAATAGGCGCGCCTGTCGTTTTCGGCCCATCGTGCGACGAACTCGCGGCGCAACGCCCGCTGCCCCGGCTCCGGGAGCAGACGCCCGCCCAGCATCTCGCCCATGCGCCGCATCCCCAGCAGGCGAACCACCGACTGGCGCTGGAACCAGCCAAGGCGCTGCTTCCAGCCACGCAGGATCAGCGCCGGGGCGCTGTTGACGATCACCAGGCTCCTCACCAGCTCGGGCGCGTCGAGCGCGAGCTGGAACGCAATCATCCCGCCCATCGACAGGCCGACGACATGGGCCGGCGCGATGTCCAGCGAACGCAGCAGCGCCGCCGTGTCGGCCGTGAACAGCGGGACGCTGTACGGCCCGCGCGGCTTGTCCGAACGACCGTGGCCGCGCACGTCGAAGGCCAGGGTGCGGTGCGTCCTCGCAAACACCGGGAGCTGTGACGACCAGTCACGGCAGCTCGACCCGAGGCCGTGGATGAACAACAACGGATCCCCGGCGCCGGCGATCTCGTAGTACAGGGACACATCACCGGGTTTCAGTCTGGGCATGGGGGTATTGGCTCGCTTTTCGGCAGGCACAGGTTCGACAACGGCCCGCGGCGCGACGCCGCCGGGCCAGGGCCCAGCATGCGCACACCCGGGTCGGCATGCAAGCCGCGGACGGGGCGCCGTAACGCCAGCGGCATGGCTACGGATGACGCGATCCGGTCGGCTGAGTTGATTGACCATCAATCTCGTCGGCACCTGCGAGATCGTCATGTTGCGGCAAACCAGCTGCGGCATGCTCTCGGCGCGTCGGGCCGGGTCACGCCTTCCCGCGACGCTGACGGATTCGGGCTAGAATCGGCACAACGTACAATCGATGACCGCAAGCACGCCGCAATGCCGAAACGCACCCCGCCGGACCGACCGGCGACCGACAAGGTAATCGACCACGAGCGCCTCGACCATGTGGTCGCGGAGGCCCGGCGCGCCCGCGAGGCGCGCGAGCAGGGTTATCGCGAACAGGCGCTGAAGCTGTTCCCGTGGGTCTGCGGACGCTGCGCCCGCCCTTTCGATCGCGCCAATCTGCGCGAACTCACGGTCCACCACCGCGATCACGACCACGACAACAATCCGAGCGACGGC
>CBFCWF010000200.1:0-7871 GCA_965601425.1 uncultured Chromatiaceae bacterium
GTTTCGAAGAAACGGCTTCCGTTCTGTCAGAGCTGGCAGCTCATAGGTATCGGCAAGATCTGCCAGTGGGTCCGTCACGAAAACAGTATCGCCTCGGATCAGTATTCCGAAATAGCCGATCTGCGGGGTGCCGTCGCGGAGCGGCTTTTCGGCGATCATCTGACGATTCTTGACGTCGTACACGCGCAGGTAGTTCGGCACTTCGCCGGCACCGCTCCCGTTCGGCACGACCGCATAGCGGCCATCGGCAGTCATCTCGATGCGCCCTGCATACGGTCGTGATGGCAGGGTGGCTACGATCTTCAGGCTGTCGGCGTCAATCACTGAGATCGTTTCTTCACCGCGGTTCGCAACCCAGATCTCGCTACCGTCTGGGTTGACAGCCAAGCCCTCGGCGCCGGCCCCAGTCGGGACGACGACCGTGTCGCGTTCCTCGTCCAGGAAAATCACGGAAAAGGCGCCTTCCCCTTTCCGACTCGTCACATAGGCCCGCGAGCCGTCGGGACTGAGTCGCACCATGTGTCCCTCTCTGGCGCCGGTCGGATAAGTCCGAACGACCTCCCCCGACTCAAGATCGATTAGCGCTAACTGGTCTGACTCTTCTAGCGTTGCGACCGCCCGTCTACCGTCTGGCAGGAACAGCGCCGTGTGCGGGCGCGAGTTCGGACCTAGATCAATCCGCGACAGAACCGTGGCTGTCTCGATATCGATCAGCACCAAATGCTGCCCGTGACGCTTCTTGGTGCCGTACTCGCTTGTCAGGGCCAGTCGACCATCGGGCGAAACATCCACTTCGTGCGGGATAACGGGGCCGATCGGTAGGCGAGCGACCTCGACACGCGTTGGAAAGTCGATCAGGGAGATACTGCCCCCGTCGCGGTTGGCCACGAGCAGTGTGCCTTCCATTGCCAGTAATCGGCTTGAAAAAAGTAGGTTGGACACCAGGAAAAATAAAATGATTCCTGTTGCGCTCGCTCGTCCCATCGCTTCGCCCCTTCCAACAGAGTTAATCACGGTCCCGACAAGCATCGGGCTCAAATCGAGAGTCTAGGTGCGATCGTGTGGCCTATTTCAACGGCACCAGCATGGGCTAAGCGAGCATTGTCGGAATCAGATCGCATTGACTACTGGACACGGCCGCCCGTGATCAAGCCCTGTTTTCAATTCTCCAGACAAGTCCGCATCCCGCGATTGGCAGGGTATTCGTCTGTTCACCACCGAGTGAACCGTCATCCGTGATGGGTGTGCATCGCGTCGGCTTCGTGTCTCCTGCCGAGCAGGTGGTCGCGCCGGCAAGGACCGGTCGGTGTCTGGAACAGGCGTTAACCCTGGCTGATGCTCAATTGCGACCATCGCTTGCAGGCTCATGACGGCAGTCACCCCCACAGCAGACGCCGGGGCGTTTGTATCTTCTGTACACCGAAGAGGAACGGGTACTGAAACCGCTTGAGGAGCTCGTGGAAAATCCGACGCAGGACGAGGCGCTATTCCACATCTGTACGGTACTGAATAACCGGAACTGAGCCCCTCAACTATCCTGCAACAACACCGCCGGATTGAGCCGCATGGCCCTTAGCGTCGGCAACAGCCCACCCAGAAGCGCCAGTGAACTGACGGCGCCAGCCACCAGCGCACCCAGCCACCACAGATCGCCGGCCGGCAGTTTTAACGCCAGGTCCGCCACAGGCAGCGCGATCAGAGCCCCGAGCCCTGTCGCGAAAACGGTCGCAAGGAGCGCAAGTAACCCGGTCTCAAGCAACATGGATCGCCGAATGGCCTGATGTCTGGCACCGAGGCAGTGCAGCAGGTTGGCCACATAGAGTTGTCGCCTGCGGCTTACACTCACCACACTCGACAGTACCAGAAGACTTGCCATCAGGCTGACGGTGGCAACGGCGGCGAGGCCGGCAGCAGCCTTGTTGAGCAGATCACCGGCGGTTTCCAGCCAGTCGGCGGTGCGCAGTGTGATCACGTTGGGGATGTTTTGCGACAGCCATTGCTGGGAGGCTTTGGCGGCCTCATCGTTCTGGTAGACCGCGCCTACGTACAGGCTGATGAGTTCGTCCAAGGCCCCTTTCTGCAGAATGCCTTCAAACCAGAATCGGGTCTGAAGGCCTTTCTGCCGGTAGATGGCGCGGATTTCAGCGGTGATGGTCTTGTGCTGGGCAGTGAATTCCACCTTGTCACCGATACCCAAGCCGAGCTGGTAGGCTTCCCGATCCTCCATGGCCATAAAGGCAGGCTCTCCTTCCGGTGCGGAAGCACTCCACCAGGTGCCTTCCAGCAGTTCTAGGCGTTCCGGATTGCCCGAAAGGTAACTGAGTTTGTATTCATCCCCCATGGCCTCGCGCCTGGCCTCCGGATTGTCCGCGAGTACCTCGGCAATCGGTTGCTGGTTGATCTTGGCCAGGCGGGAACGAACCAGTGGCAAAAGCTCTATCCTGTTGGAGGAATCCAGCGTTTCTAAGCCGGCCTCGAGCGCCTGCCTCTGGTCTGGGAATACCTCATACAAGATCAACGCGGGTGATTCCGCCGGTATGGTGGTTTCAAGCGCTCGCAGGAGCGTGGTAACCATCAGGGTGCACGCCACCACAAGGGTCAGTGCGGTACCCAGCGACAGCAATATTGTCCTCAGTGGCGAATCCGGCCCGTGGAGATTGGCCAGCGCCAGCCGACGGGCAAACTTGTGGTCGGCATAACCGCTGTTTTCCAGCGTTTTGGCAGCCCGGCGTAATCCCTTGATCAGACCTTCCAGCAGTCCCCAGAGCACGATCACCGCCAGCAGGAACAGAAAACCCAGATGCGGGGATGGCAACCAGAACAGCGTGGCGGCGATAGTGACCGCGACGAGCAGGTAGCTGGCAATGCGCCAACTGCGAGGCTCATTCGGTACGGCCTGAACCTGGCCCCGAAAAAGTCCGGCCGGAGAGGCTGCGAGTGCCCTTGCCAACGCCGGCAGCGCGAAGACATAGGCGGTCAGCACCGCAAACAGCCAGCTAAGCAGCAAGGGGACAAACCAAAGGGACAGCCAGTGCCCTGCGCCGTCCGGCCCGGGTAGCGCAAAGGCATCGCTGGCCAGACTGATAGCCACGGCAGAAAGCCCAAGCCCGATGCTGCCGCCGATAAGGCCAGCCAGGCTGCCGAGCATGCCGATCTGTAACAGGTAGATGCCCACCAGCGGTTTGCGCCGCAGGCCCAGTGCCTGCAGCGTGGCCATGGTGCCCAGTTTTTCGTCCAGGTAGGCGTGTATGCTGTTGGCAACACCCAGGCCGCCAATGAACAGCGTGGTGAAGGCAATGAGGATCAGCCCCGTAGCAATCTGGTCCAGTCGCTCGGAGATTCGTTCGCTGCGCTCAGCAAAGGTGGTGATGTCCCATCGTGTGTCCGGGAAGGCCTGTTCGAATTCCTCCAGCCACAGGTCTAGATCCTGATCGGTCTGAACTCGGTATTCATAGTCGATTCGGCTGCCTGGCCGGATCAGCCCCGTTGCCTCCACCGCCTGATCGGAAACCATGATCGGCAAGCCGCGCCAGTTGGCATTCAGCCTGCGATCCGGCTGTTTCTGAATGAGGCCGCTGATACGAAAGGTCGCGGCGCCAATCTCAATCTGATCGCCAACAGACAGGCCCCGACGCTCTGCCAGCAAGGGGTCGATGATAGCGCCCCAAAGGTTGCCCTCTCGTGCCGTGAGCGCTTCATGTGGCTCGTCCGGCGTCAGCTCCAACGCGCCGTAGAGTGGATAGGCCGCATCCGGTACCAGTATCTCGGCTCTGAAGAAACCGTCACCGTCGCTAACGCTTACAATGGTGTCGAATTCCCGGACCAGCGAGAGGCTGCCAGTGGCACGAATCCACTCGAGCACGTCATCCGGCAAGGGCTCGCCCGAATCAAGCTCAACGTCTCCGCCCAACAACGCGCGCGTATCCGCCAGCAGGCTCTGCTCGATAACCCCGTATAGGCTGGCAGTAGCGGCCACAAGGGTGACGCCGAGGATCAGGCAGGCGAGAAAGACCTTGAGCGCGGACATGCGTGATCGCAGATCGGTAATTGCGAATTTGAGTATCCAGAGCGGCTTTGTCGAGGTTTCACGCTTCATAGAGGCGACCGCCATCCATCCGCACCCGATGCTGACAACGCTCTGCGACACGCTCGTCATGCGTCACCAGAACCAGCGTGGATTTGCTTTTCTTGTGGAGATCAAACAGCAGTGAGAGCACTTTCTCACCGGTTTCGTGGTCCAGGTTGCCTGTGGGCTCATCGCCCAGCAGCAGGCTCGGCTGGTGGACCAATGCCCTTGCAATCGCCACGCGCTGTTGCTCACCGCCGGAAAGCTGACCCGGGTAGTGCTGCAGCCGATGACTGAGACCAACCGCCTCCAGCATGGAAAGCGCCTGATTCCGGGCCTTGGCCTGGCCGGCGATTTCAAGCGGCAGGCTGACGTTGCCAAGGGCGGTCAGGCCAGGCAGCAGATGAAATGACTGGAAAATGATACCAAGGTGCTCACTGCGCCAGTCGGCCAGGGTATCGGCATCCATGTCACCGAGGCGCCGATCGCCGACGAGGATTTCCCCGCTGGTCGGGCGCTGAAGACCGGAGAGAAGGAGGAGCAGCGAAGTCTTCCCACTGCCGGAGGGACCGGTGATTGCCAGTGTTTCACCCGGCGAAACCATGAGTGACGCATTGTTGAGTACTGAAACCTTACCTGATTCGGTTGGGTACTCAAGGCGGATATCCTTCACTTCAACGCTGGTGGACACTGGGACACCTTTTTTCAACAAATTCGCCCGTAGCCACGTATCATTACACTGCCAGTTGGTCTGGAGATTGGCGTACGCGTGTTTTCCCGGACTGACGCACTGCCGGTGGTCCAAGTCATCCTGTGTAAAACGGGAGCACATGAGTGACCGCCCCTTTCGACAGTATCCGTATTATCGACCCGACCGCCCGGACATTCGGCCCCTTGGCCATCATGGGTAATCAAGGTCAACAATCCGGCCGGCGGGCATTTCACCCGTTCCGCCGCCTGCCGGCAGGGGATATCTCGGTGTGGTCTCTCGACAACAACCGCTACAAAGAGCCGGTGCACTGTATCTGAAAGCGTCGGCGGCTCGAGAGGCGCTGCCAAAGCAGGCGGTGACCGCCGATGTATTTGTGCAGATTCTGCCCGGGCATTATCGAAAGGATGGGGCTGGGAGAGGGCGAGCTACGCAAAGTGGTGCCGGCCTGCTGTCATGGGGCAGGTGGTCGACACTTGCCACGCACTGAGTCAGCTTCAAAGCCGATGAGTGACGAGGTGTCAGTGGGTTTTCAGCGCTAACTGAGGAAATACCCTAGACACTTTGTCTTTGTCCGGTCCAGATTTTGCGGCTAACTCTTGGGAGTCTGGCATTCATCGAGGAGAGTGATACATGTCTGGTATGTCACGCATGCTGTGCGCCGCGGTATTTGCGGTCGGTGTTCTGGGGGCAGACGCGGTTTCCGCTGCACCGGTCAAGGTCACCCCGCTCGGTAGCCATGCGGGCGAATTCTGCAAGTTCGATCGCGCGATGTTGTTCGAGGATCCGGACGGCACCCGAATCCTTTACGATGCTGGGCGCACTGTCGCCGGTGCGGATGATCCGCGGCTCGGTGACATCGATGTTCTGCTGGTCAGTCACATGCACGGAGACCATGTGGGCGATCGCCATCTGCCAGCGCCCGGCGCGGGCACCTGCGACAATCCCGACGTCTCGGTCGGCGCGACGCCACAAACCAACACGGTCGCAATCGCGTTGGCCAAGGACGCAAAGATCGTCACCGGCAGCGAGATGCCGAAGTTCTTCTCTGGTAAGTTGAAGACGGGCGGTGGCGACCCGAAGAACTCCCAACTGGTCCGTTTCGGCGCGTCACGCACGGTCGGTGGTGTGACGCTGACGACGGTCCCTGCAGTGCACTCCAACGGCATCGCCGGTAATTTCATCGGCGGCAAGCTCGGCGAGATGCTCGATGCGGCTGGCGTGACCGCCTATGCGGGGCCGCCCACCGGTTATGTCGCAACGTTTTCGAATGGGCTTGTCGTCTACCTGTCCGGTGACACCGGCATAACCGCCGAGCAGCAAAGCGTCGTACGGGAGCACTACGGTGCAGAACTGGCCGTGATGAATATCGGCGATACCTTCACGACCGGCCCGAAAGAGGCCGCCTACGTCATCGATGAATTGGTCAAGCCGGCTGCGGTCATCGCATCGCATGCCAACGAGGCGGCGACCAATAACGGCAAGGTCGTCGACGGCACGCGGACCGCGACGTTCATCGCGGCGGCCAAGACCCCCGTGTATGTGCCCCTCAGCGGCAACACCATGAGCTTCGATGGCGCGGGCAACTGCATGTCGGGCTGTAACTGAGCTGGCCTACGCTGGCCCTGAAGCTAAACGACCGCTGCATTCGTAAACAGTGAGTTAGGGAACTGAAATGGCATCGCTACGTTTTGTGCTCTTGAGTGTTTTGCTGCTGGCTGGATCGGTTCCACCGGTAGTCGCGTCGGATCGCACGCCAGTGATCCTGGGTACGGCCACGCCTGGCGGCGGATTCGAACTGTATGGTGGCGTTCTGGCTGAGGAGGTTAACAAGGTCGCCCCGGCACTGAATCTCCTGGCACGCAATACCAGGGGCAGTCGTCAAAATATCCCGTTGCTTGAGCAAGGCACACTAGATGTTGCGCTTGTCGCTTCGCTGCCTGCCCGCGAAGCCTTCGAGGGAATCGGACGCGACGAGCCAACAGACCTCAAGATCATCACCGCTATCTACCCAACTTTCGGCGCTTTCGCGGTCAAGGGAGATAGTCCCGCGAAGACTTATTCGGATCTGATAGGACAGAAAGTGGCCTGGGGGACACGTTCTTCTGGCCTGACGCTTCTGAGCCAGTATGTCAACGACGCCTTGGGACTCGATCGAGACAAGGATTTCGAGGCGGTCTATCTCGAGCGCGCTGGTCACGGTGCTCCCATGGTCCTGAACGGTGAAGTCGCAGCCCAGTGGGGCGGCGGAGTGGGTTGGCCCAACTTCACCAAGATCATGGCTGCAGGCGGCGACTTAGTGGGTCTGTCGGAAGATCAAATCGAAGCCGTCAATGCCAAATTTCCGTTCCTGTTGCCCATGGAGATCCCGGCAGGCTCGTATCCGGGTCAGGAAACCGCTCTGAAAACGGTTGGCTCCTATAGCTACTTACTGGCCCGCGCCGACTTGCCTGAGGATATTGCCTACCGCTTGGCCAAAGCCATTCACAAGGCTCAGCCAGGTCTCGCTGCGCGCCTAAAGCAAGGCCGCGATACGTTGCCCGAGAACACCTGGAAAGCGGCTGGCAATGCGGAGCGCATTCACCCGGGGGCTCTTCAGTATCTCGCGGAAATCGGTGTCGCGCATTCACCATGAAGCCATGCTCCGTGAAACAACGCGGAACGACGGCAGTGGTCAGTCGATCCATGCTCCCTGGTAGTGCTCCTGCCCGGATTCATTGGGCACCTAGCAGCGATGTGGGTCTCTCCTGTTCGCGGTATTGCAGGCTGTCACGGCGGCTTGGGATTGTACTTAGTGGCTGACCAGGCTGTGCCGATAGGATGACATGGGTCCCAAGGTGGCATGCTGAAGGACAAGCCTTACTGATTTCATCAGGCGATACATGGTGGGCTCCTCATTGTCGCGGCGCTGCAGTGGTTTTGGCCAACAGGCCTCCTGCCACGACGTCGGTCCTGTGCGTGGCTTAGGCGTCTCTGACAATCAGCGGCCGGTGGTCGTTCGCGTGTTTTTTCGCCTGTTTGGCGGCCTTCTTTTCCTTTGGCGTCAGTAAGGGTTGTTTTTTCGCTTCCCTGTTGGATTTCTCGCGTTTGGACATA
>CBFCWF010000201.1:0-7845 GCA_965601425.1 uncultured Chromatiaceae bacterium
AAATGAACCGCCCCTGGCGGCCCCTCCGCGCGACAAAACCGAAAACCGTCGCCATTGAGGTGAGCGCATCGAATAGGCGAACATGGCGAGGTTGTTGTTTTCCTGGCTCGGCTGGATCGCCGCTGAGCGCTAGCGGGGTCACGCGCTAGCCTGCCCGCCGGGCAGGCCATGCCCCTGGGCATGTCTCTTCGGCCCCTGGGCTTGCCCTCTTGGGGTGGCTCCACTGTGGGACAGGGTTGTCACATGAACGAAGGTAACGCCACAAACCCGGGGTGTCGGCACGTCCACGTGAGACCGGTGATCGCGACCGAAGAAGCGTTACCGCCCGCCGCGCCGGAAACCAAGATCCGTCATTTTGACAGTCAGCGGTCCGATACCCTCGTCGTGATACCGGCACGCAACGAGGCGGCGGACGTAGCGGATGTCGTGCGCCGCGCCCGATTGCTGGGTTATGACGTCGTCGTGGTCGATGACGGCAGTACCGACGACACAGCGCGGGTCGCGCAGGAGTCTGGCGCAGTGGTGCTCCGTCTGCCGTTCCGCGCCGGGGCGTGGATCGCGATGCAGACGGGTGTCAGACTCGGTTTGCGCCGCGGCTACCGATTTACTGTGACCCTGGATGCAGATGGGCAGCATGATCCCGCAGCCATCGAAAAGCTCGCACTTGCCTACGAGCGCGCCGAACCTGCGTGCAATGTCGTCGTCGGATCTTGCGTCTCGCGTGCCAGCCACAGCCGTCGGATCGCATGGCGCTTTCTGCGCCGTGTTGGCAGTCTGAGGGTGCGCGATCTGACCTCCGGGTATCGACTGTATGACAGCACGGCAATGACCGTGGCGGCGTCCGGCGAGGCCACGCTGCTGGAGTATCAGGACGTCGGCGTGCTGCTGTTGTTGATCGAATCCGGATGCCGAATCACTGAGGTGGACATCCCGATGGAGCTACGCCGCAGCGGCAAATCGCGCATTTTCGAGTCTTGGCTGAAAGTGATTTACTACCTCCTCTACTCGACGATGCTGTGCACCAGCAAACGTCCTTTGCCGATGCGCTCGCGCGCTCGGCCTGGTAATGGTGCCGGAACATGAAGAGCTATCTGATGATGTCCGGCGTGCTCGGCGTGCTCTTCTCGTTGGTGGTGGTCTGGTTCATTCGCAAGGACCACATGCATGTGCAGTATTCGCTGTGGTGGCTGACCGTCGCGGCCGTAGCGATTCTGTTGGGCCTCAACCCGGCGCTGATCGATCAGGCCGCACGCGGTCTTGGCGTGGATTACCCACCGACGCTCCTGTTCCTCTGGGCCATCGTCGCGCTGTTTTTCAAGGCCCTGCTGGGCGATGTCGAACGGACGCGCAGCCAGCGGCGCCTGCTGCGCCTGACCCAAAAGGTGGTCATGCTGGAGCAGCAGCTCGAGCTCATGGAGCGACGGCTCGCCGAGCGCGATGCCGCGGAACACGAACAGCGATGAACGAGGCCACGACGACCAAGGCTGCCAGGCCCGGCAACGAGAGGCAGCCCAGCGCTATCGTCACCGGCGCGGTATGGCAGTTTGTTGCGCTTGCGGTAATCGTAGCCGCTGCCTATTGGCCATCGTTTTCGGTGCCTTTCTATCTGGATGATTACCACAATATCGTCGAGAACCCGAGGCTGCATGACGTTACGAACTGGCAGGCGATCTGGGAATTCGCACCGCAGCGCTTCATCGGTTCCCTGACACTTGCGTTCAACTATGCGCTGCATGGGCCAGCGGTGTGGGGTTACCATCTGGGCAACGCCCTGTTCCATCTGATCGCCGGTTTCGCGCTCTGGGCATTGCTCGCCGCCATTGTCCGCAGCCCCGCCGTCGATAAGGGCGCAAGACCCTGGTTGCTGTGGCTTCCACTGATCGCTGCGGCGATATTTCTGCTGCACCCGCTGCAGACCCAGGCGGTCACCTACATCGTGCAGCGCTACGCCTCGCTCGCGGCGATGTTCTACCTGGCCAGCCTCGCTGCCTATGCCTGGGGCCGCTTGCACGGCTCGCGCACCCTGTTGCTTGCCGCATTGGTCCTGGCCACGTTGGCCGTCTTCACGAAACAGAATGCGGTGACGGTATTTCCGGCACTCCTGCTCACGGAACTGCTTTTTTTCCGATCCCTCGACCGGCGCAGTGTTGCGTTGCTGGCCGTCGTTACCGCAGGCGCCTGCGCGCTATTGCTCTGGCTGACGAACTTCGAGGCGATCGATGGCATGCTGCGCGAGACCTCCGACATCAGTCGGTCAAGCTATTTCGCGACACAGGTCGGTGTGCTTTGGCGCTATGTGCTGCTGTTCGTGTTGCCGACAAATCAGCGTCTCGAGTACGACATCGCACTGGCCATGGACCCGTTTTCGCCCGTGGTGATCATCGCCGCGGGCGCCCACCTGGCGATGCTGGCTGGTGCACTACTGCTATGGCGGCGCGCACCGCTGGTCACTTTCGGCATTCTGCTTTTCTATCTTGCGCACCTCGTCGAGTCGAGCGTTTTTCCGATCACCGACCTGGCCTTCGAACATCGCACCTATCTGCCCAATGCCGGACTCGCGATACTGGCGGCCCTGAGTCTTCTTTGGCTGACTGCGCGGGGCAATCGAACGCTCGTCATCGTCGCCGGCGCCGCGGTCGTGCTGGGCGCGCTCGGCTGGTTGACGTTCGAACGGAACCGCTTGTGGCAGGATCCGATCGCCTTCCTGCAGGCGGATGCCCGATTGTCCCCGCAAAAGGAACGGGCCTGGACCAGCCTGGGTAAAGAGCTGCTGCGTCGCCAGCGTTTCGAAGAGGCACTCGACGCCTTGGGCAAGGCGATGAACCTCGGGCGCACGGAAGACGGCCTCGAGGTCAGCCTGCCGACGCTGCTGAACACCGTGTACGCCCTTCACTACACCGGGCAGCATCGCAAAGGATTTCAGTTGGCTGGCGTGATCCCGGTGAATGAGCTCTCGCCATTGGACCTCAGTCGCCTGCTTGAGGTACGCGGGATGGCCCTGGCGCAGCTGCGTCGCCCCAAGCTGGCTCGCCGGGAGCTCGACCGCGCCTTTGAGGCCCACCCCAATCCCAATACGCTCGCCTGGATCGCGTACGTCGACTTGATCGAAAATCAACCGGGCGCCGCCGCCGAACGCGCGGCCAAGGTGCTGGAAAGCGTACCTGACCACCCCCTGGCCAGGGACATCCTCGACCAGGCCGAGGCGTTGCGCGACAAACCGACAGAGCCCAGGCAAGGCGCGAGCAAATGATCAGGCGGATGGCCCGTTTGCCTCGGTATTGCAACCACCGTGGGACTGCCCTGCGGGGAACCGGGCAAACACCATGCCCAGGCCGGTCAGCAACAATGTACCGGTCCAGGGATCCAAGATCAGATAGCGACCATTGAGCGGCCCTTCGCGCCAGTGGCCATAGCTGTCAGGTCGGCGTTCGATGATCGGAAAGGTTGTTGCGAACCGGTCTTCGGCGGCCTGCGATCCCTTGGCGGTCGGCGCCGTCACCAGGTAAAGCAACAGCAGCATCATGCCGCCCAACAGCGGGAAGCCAAGCGTCCCCGCACGATAGCCGCCCCCGGGAGTACAAGGCGCCGCACGAAATCCGTAGTAGAGCAGCAGCCCTGCGGCTGCTCCCAGCAGGTTCAGCAGGAAGTCGTTGAAATCCAGGTAGTCGCTGTAGTCCAGGGTCTCATGGGTGTACTGGTAGATCTCGTCCGCGATCCCGACCAATGTGCAGAACAACAGGATGGCTCCGAACGGCCAGCGCTGGCGCTCGGGATCCATGACCCATGCCGTGAGCCACGCCAGGACGGCATACTGAACATAGTGGATGCGCTCGGTGCCGGAGAACAGGATCCATCGGTCGGCGAGAGCTACGCAGCCGAGCCACAGCCCCCAAAACAGCAATGTCCTCGACCGGTCCGCACGGTGCCAAGCCATCAGCGCGAGATAGAGCAGCAAGCCGCCACCCAGTAACCATGGAAGCAGACCGAGCGCCTGGGCTGGCCGCCACCCGGCCCAGGCTCCAGCATCGAGGGGGGTCACCAACCAGAGTGACAATTCGAGGTGCAGGGTGGCAGTCGCCACGGCATAGCACAGCACCGCCGCCCAGCCGACTATCGCAGGCAGGCCGGTCACTGATCCACGAACACGCCAAGATTGCCCCGTTGGCGCTGCGCATTGTTGTGCGGCGAGTGATCGGGTGGATACATGTCGGGGTCCGTGCCCCGGTCCAGAAAGACACCGAGGTTGCCCACGCCCCGGCCGTCGTCATAGGTCGTTACACCTGAATAGCCAAAGGCCTTCGCCCGATTGTCGTAGCGATCCGAACCGTCGCCCTCATAGAACAAGCCAACGCCGTTCTGCTCGCCGGCACCCAGCGCGAGTTCGCCCCCAAGGTAAGCGTCGTCGCCCTCACAATCGAGCAGCAAAGCGATCGATAGATCCCACGCTGCCCCCTGATTTGCCGCTGTCTTCGCGGCATAGCGGTCGTTGCCTTGTTGATCGATCAAGGCGCCGAAGCCAAGGTGGGCGGCGGTACCCTGGGCGTAACGCGAGCCGGTGTAGGCATCATTGCCGGCGTCATCGAGCAACAGGCCGAGACCCAGGTAGTAACCCATGCCCTGGGCGAAGTTGCCGGCAACATAGCGATCGTCGCCGGCGCCATCCCACAGCGCACCGACGCCGCCACCGGCGTCGTGGCGAAGCCCCATACCGGCGCCCTGCGAGAAGGCCTGAGAGTTTTCGGACGTGCCATAGCTGGAGGCGTGTTTGGCACCGGCGACGTAGAGGTCGCGTCCCGCCCTGTCCAAGAGTCCGCCGAGGCCGTACGGACCGCCGAACCCTTGGTTGAACTTGGCGCCTGTGAACCGGTCGTCGCCCGCAAGATCCACCAGCAGTCCTGCGCCGAACATGGCGGCGCCCTGCGCCATCTCCTGCGCGGAATAGATGTCGTCGCCCGATACGTCCCACAGGACGCCAACGCCGAACAGACCCGCGCCCTGTGCAACGCGCCCTCCGGCATAAAGGTCGTTTCCGGCGGCGTCGAGGATCAACCCTGCGCTGAACACACCTGCCCCCAGTGCGCCGTCCCTTGAGGACAGGTACATATCGTCGCCGGCCAGATCGACGACCCAGTCAATCGATGCACCGTACAGGTCGTCGCCGCCCAGGTCGATCACCAGCGCAGCCGGTTCACCGTATGTGTTCGGACCCGCCCCACCAATCAGCATCGGGCCGTTCGATGTCTGACGTGCATAGAGAAAGCTGCCCTGGAACGCGGGCGAAAGCCACGACGGTCTGGCAATGGGCCCGTCGTTTCCCAGTTCGCGTCCCAGCCGCTCCCGGTATTCTGGTTCGGTAACCTCGAGCAGTAGGCTCAGTACACGATACATTGCGGCGTAGTCGATATCGCGCGCGACCCGCATCACCGGCGCGCGCAGACCATCGCCGCCGAGGTCACTCGCTGTTCGATCGAACCATCCGGGTATACCTTCGATCACGGCCAGCCGGTCCGCCGCCGATACATGGCGAAGCGTCTCGGCCATCGCCGTCTGCACGGCCGCGACATGATTCATCAACATCCGTATCGCCGTTGATCCAGTGGGCTCGGCGCTGGACAGGTCGCCACCCGTCTGCCGCATCGGTGCGATATGCCAGCCGGCCAAGCGGCGCAGGCTATCGATCTGTCCATCGATCGATCCCTGCCGCGTCATTGGCCAGATGTTCGGGTCGAGCATGAGCGGTGCGCTCAACAGGGCACCCACCGTCGGATTCGTCAGTTGGTCTGGATGACCTGACACGGCCTCGGCGAAGACATCGCTGAGAGCGATAGCCGGGTGATCCGGTGAGAGAGCCCCCAATACGGCGCGCAGCTCACGCAGACCATTTTGCTGGCACGAGAGCGCGGCGCTTTCGGCCACCCATAGCGCACCGATCAGGAGCACCGGCCCAAAGGTCAAGCCGGGCCGTGACATTCGACCACACGCCGGTAGAGGGAGACGGTCCGCGCAGCGACGGCCGCGATTGAAAAACGTTCTTCGAATTGCCGTTGGGCCTGCCGCCCCATGGGCGCGAGCGTATCGCGGTGATCGCGAATCTCGGCCAGCTGGCGCGCCAGCCCGACGGGGTCTTCCGGTTCGACATGCCAGCCGGTATGTCCGGCATCCACCACCCAGGGCATACCGCTACCGGGCACCCGCGTCACCAGGGCGGGCTTGCCCAGCGCCATTGCCTCGAGCAATACCAACCCGAATGCCTCGCCGCGATTGATCGAAGGCAGACACAGCAAATCGCACTGACGCAGCAATCGGTTCCGCGTCGGATCATCCACGCGTCCCGGCATGGCGATGCGGTCCGCTGCGTGGCGTTGGACTATCAGCTCTCGCAGTGCCTGGCCCTGTTCGCCCTCACCAAGTATCACCAACTCTACCCCCTGCAGATCGGAAACCGCCCGGATCAGGTGATCAAAGCCCTTGTAGCGCGAGAGTCGACCCACGGCGAGCACGCGCAACGCGCCGGTTGAGCGCCATGCCGTGGTCGATGGCAGGGTCTCTTGCGGCTCGCTGACGCGATGCGACGAGAGCCCGAGCGGGATCACTTCGCATTTCGCCCGCCACGACGCGAGCGCCGTGCTGGCGTCCAGGTAACTCGGAGAGGTCACAATCACTGCGGCTGCGCGGCGCAGCAGTGCTGCCTCCAGTGGTCGGTAGGCGCGGTAGGCGAACCGCAGCGCCGGTCGCACTCCCGGCGTCAGCACGTCCGCATGCCAGTGAACCACGAAAGGTATGTTGAGCTCGGCCAGCGTCAGCAGCCAGAAGGCCGAGGTGTTCGGCATGTGCACATGCAGCAGGTCGGGCTGCCATGCCCTGAATGCCCGCAACAGATGGCTGCGGAATGATGGGCTGAGCGGCGCGTGAACCAGCTCGCCATGGGTCGGTACCCGCCAGACCGGGAAACCCGGCTCAACATCGAGCTGAGCACCATGGTCATGAACGATCGCCGCGACGGCGACGCCGAGGTCCCTGCTGGCGGTCATCAGGTCCGCCATGAAATTTTCTATGCCACCGCTGAACGGGGGGAAGTACTTGCCGAGATGCAGCACGCGGAGGGGTTTGACGATGCCAGATTCTGTTCGGCGCTTCATGCAAAAACGATTTCTCGCATACGCTGTCTGAAAGTGTCCAGCGAAAATAGCTGTGCCCGTTCTTCGCACGCAACGCGCATCGCGTGGGCGCGATCCGCGCGCATGTGCAAGACGGCCTCGACGAGTCCCTGACAGTCCGGGTCGCGCGGCAGCAGCAGTCCGGTCTCGCCGTCACGCACCGTCTCCAGCAATCCGCCTTCGGACACGCCTATCACCGGCTTGCCGGCGGCCATCGACTCGACCGGCGACATCCCAAAGTCTTCATCGCGCGGGACATAGATCGTGGCACGTGCCCGACCCACCAGCTCGCGCAACTGTTCCGCGTTCCGCCAGCCGACGAAGTCAATGTTGGCGGCACCGCGGGCGATCTGTCGCAATCGCCTTTCATCGCTCCCACCGGAGGCCACGATCAGACGATGATTGGGCAGTTGGAGAAACGCCGCCAGTATCAGGTCCACCCGCTTGTAGGGCTCCAGGCGCGCAGTGGACAAGAAATAGTCGCCGTCAGCCAGCCAGCGATAGCCTTGAGTGTCGCATGGCGGATAGACGACCACGGCGTCGCGACCCAGAAACCGCTGGACCCTCGATCTTACATTCTCGGAGTTCGCGACGATGGTCTCCATGAGATCGATTGCCGCCTCGTAGCGGGGCTGGACCAGGCCGATCAGCGCACTCAATAGCGGCCTCTGCCAGCCCGGCATCGATT
>CBFCWF010000202.1:0-7837 GCA_965601425.1 uncultured Chromatiaceae bacterium
GCAACGCACTACTGTCGCGTTACGTCGTCAAGATCACCAAGATGTGGCGCAAGCTCGGCGCCTGGTTCTGGATCGCCACGCAAAACCTCGAAGATTTCCCCGACGCCAGCCGGCGCATGCTCAATATGATGGAGTGGTGGCTGTGTCTGGTCATGCCCAAAGAAGAGGTTGATCAGATCGCTCGCTTCAAGGAATTAAGCGACGAACAACGACGGCTGTTGCTCTCAACCAGAAAAGAACCGGGCAAGTACACCGAGGGCGTGGTCCTCGCCGACAGCCTGACTGCCTTGTTTCGCAACGTCCCGCCACCGCTGTCACTGGCACTCGCCATGACAGAAAAACACGAGCAGGCCGAACGCGCGCATCTCATGCAGCAACTGAACTGCAGCGAGCTGGAGGCCGCCTATCACATCGCTGATCGCCTCACTCGTGAGCGAAGCCAACCACCCGGGGACGGATAAACCTCGCCAAGCGATGCATCGCTTGTTTGCAGCACCTCAAGAATACCTGCGGCACGCTTGATACCCGCACGCCCACAACACGACATGCAACGACCACGACGGAACATCCTCATCCTGTTTCTGGCCCTGCCAGCATCAGCGGCATTGGCTGAAAGCCTAAACGAGCCTCTACGCATTGATGTGTTCACCACAAGTACGATCGAGATTACTGGCATCGAGCTGCTCCAACAGCAGCTGGTCGATACAGCAATCGAGGTTCGCAGCATTGATGGCATTGCGCGCATCGAGGCAGCACTCGGCCATGGTCTTTCTGCCAATGCAGAAGTCGCCGAACGCACGGCGCTTTCACGACTGACGACATTCGGCTCTGGTGAACGTGAACTGCTGGCGCAATCTTCCCAGGCACTGGTGCTTGCCTGGCAATATGATGTGCGCCGCTATCCTGCCGTGGTGTTTGATGGCCGGTGGGTCCTCTACGGTGTCACCAACCTTGAACAAGCCTTCGCGATATTTCAGGAACGGCGCGCGGAGGGAGGTTGGTGACTCACGCCCGCACGCTTCTGGCCTCATTGATACTGGTCCTGTCGTTGCCATCGAGCGCGGCCAGCATTACGACACCGGAGATCATCGCGCGCACCAGCCAGGCGAGCTTTGCCTGCCTCAACTGGCGTGCTACCGGCCTGTGTCTGTGGTTGGACTGCGGCCCGTTCGGCTGTCAGGTGCGTTCCTCACTGAAAGTGGGGCACTACAACCCCGACCTGGTGGTCAGCAGCTACAACACTCTGGGCGACAATCCCTGGCTGGAGATTCGTACCACGCTGGGGATTGCCCAGGCGACCGCGGCGCGCTCGGCACTTGGAACGCTCACGGACATAATTGTAGGCAGCGCTGGCAATCGCACCGAAGGCACTGATCGCCGCGATCACAAGAATCTTGTCTTCCGTGAGACCGATGCCATTGGCCACCCGGGACTGAATTTCTCATTGCCTGTACTGCCCGCGTCCCTGCGCTGCGTATCTCAGGCGCTACCGTTTGTTCCCTATTTCCTGTCCGGCATCGATGCGCTCGCCTGGCGTGGCACAGTACCCGAAAGCCTGTACCCGGCGAGCCTGATTCCGGGCCTCCGCGAGGTCGGTCGATGGCCGCTCTTCACCTGGGGCAGCGTGTATCCACGCACTGGCTGGACCATCCAATCCGAAGAACCCAAGGCCGCCGCCCTTACCGCGCAACGGGCCGGCGACATCGTCACAAGGCTGCGCCAGCCGCACCTGTATCAACCCCTCACCGGACCTTCGACTGCGGAACAGCGTGTCTGGGCGCCCGGTGCCCTGACAGAGAACGAGCCGGCGACCGGAACCTGGCAGATGCTGGCGCCGGTCGCCGACAGTGACTGCTACGTGTTCGGTGAGGACGGTCTCGCCGCGCCAAGCTGGGCCAATGGCCGCGTCGATGCGGGCGGCGACTATGTCTGGAACCTGTGGCGCCCCTATGAATGCTGCCAACGCAACGGCCAGTGGTTTCTTGCCGACGTCAACTGGATGGAGTACCCCTGATGCCAACATTTCCTGTGCGCCGCGCCTGCCATCGAATGACTATGAGGATGGCTTTCTCCTCACTACTGTTGATGGCGGGTATCGCTTTGGCCCAGACCCCGGCACCGACCGAGGACGGTCTCTGGTACTACGAGATCGGTGGCGCGGACCCGGTGTCGCTGCCGGCGAGCCCGCACACCCGACGAACGACGCTCGGTGGCTCGGTGGAACTGGGGCTCGGGTACAGCTGTGGCGCCTTCGACCCGGTGGTTGCGGTCAGCAACAGCCTGAATGACATCAGCTCGGGTGTCGATAACATGATGGACGCCATGACGGCTGCCGCGACGAGTGCCATTGCCGCACTGCCGGCGCTGATCCTGCAACGCGCCAACCCCGGGCTCTACGATCTTTTTCAGAACGCGCTCCTGAAGGCTGAGGCGACCGTGCAGATCGCTACCAAGTCCTGCGAGACCATGGAAGCCGAGATCGCCCAGGGCAAAAACCCTTACGCTGATTTGATCGTGCTATCCAAGGGCACCGAGTGGAAACGCCAGATGGGCATCGGTGGCAACGACGCTGTTTCAGCAAAGGAAGCGGTCGAGTCCAGCAACGGCGACAACGGTATTCCCTGGATCGGCGGCATGGCAGGCGGCGCCGGCCAGCCGCCACTGAGACTCACGGGCGACATTGTCGAGGCCGGTTATCGCGTCAATCTCAACGAACCTGCCGGCCCCGGCAACTCGCCAGCAGCCATCCCCGAGGCACGGTTGCAGCAACTTTGGGAGACCCCGGAAGCAGCAAGCATCTGGGTGACCGACGTGGTGGGCGACGCTGTCATCACCACCTGTGACGGCTGCGCCAAAGACAGCGTGCCCGGCACGGGTCTGTTGCCGAAAAAGCTTGCCGAACAGACAAGCATCAGCATGGCCCTGAGTGACCTCGTCAGTGGCACCACGACACCAACCCGGGAGAGCCTCGAAGGGGTTACAGCGCCGGGCGTTGCCGTCACCCGCCAGGTCATCGAAGCCGTCCGGGAGATGCCGGATAGCGAGCAAGGTCTGATCACCGGGCGGCTGGTGGCCGAGATCGCAACGGCACGTACACTGGAACGCGCACTCATGGCAAGGCGTTTGCTACTCAGCGGACGCCAGGTGCCGGAAGTCTATGCCGCCACGGTTGCTCGCGAGCACGCCGATAGCGCGGTCGCCGAACTCGATCGTGAGATCGACAATCTGCTGTTTGAGACCCGCGTACGCCGCGAAGTGGTCTCCGACACTGTAGTGACGCTCCTGCAACGCGCCGCCGCACGCCGCCAGGCCTCCATGAGTATTCCCTCGGCGCCAGTCATCGACCCCAACCCCCTCAAAGACGGCCGTGTCGAGCCTTAGTCCGATACCACGACGCTGGTTCGGCCGACTGTCACTGTTGGCGATTGTATTGACTACCGCAATCGGTGCGATTTTATTGAGGACGGTCGACATGCAGGGAGTCGATGCCCTGCAACGCGATGTACAAAATTCAATGCCTGTACTCGCGATTAGCCGAATGACGTTCATTGCCGGACTGATCCTCGCCTGGCCGTCGTTGCTGCGCTTTTGTCAGCGCAGTGACTGGATCTCTGCAGACCTGCAACAACAGCTGCTGGCGAAACGCGCTCGCCTGGCGATGTGGCTGATTGCTCTGGAGCTCATCCTGGGCTTCGAGGCCCTGAACCACTTTCACTCGCTGCTCGACTGGCTGATGGCATGAATGTCGACAGCTACCTGGAACTCTTCACGACATTGTTCGGCTGGGCATTCTATGGCGTCCTCTGGGATGTACTGGTCGGCACCGGCATCGTCTACCTGCCGTTCTTAGGGATACTGATCGACAATTGGCGCGAGCCTGCAGAGGGCGGCGAGTTCGGCACCGTCGCGGCGTTGTCGCTTCGCCGCATGGAAATCGAACTCTTCACGGCTCTGCTCGTCGTGGTGCTGGCCGGCCAACCCTCCTCGCTGACCGCGCTCGACGCCGGTACCCTGCAGTACACGGCACCGCCGACGTTAACCAATCCGGACCCCGACTCGGCGACCGTCAATGCGCCGTTGGCGAGCTACGGCTCGACGGGATTCGCCGGATCACCGGAAACCGTCAATCTCCCCATCTGGTGGTACGCGGTGATCGCCGCGTCGTCCGGTATCAATCATGCGGTCATCGAAGGCCTGCCGACCGCGGCTGATCTTCGCAGCTACGAGCAGCAGGCGCGGCTCGCGACGATTGCAGATCCACAATTGCGTGCCGAGGTCAGCCAGTTCTTCAGCGATTGCTTCATTCCTTCGCGCTCGCGCTACCAGGCAGGCGCACTGCGAACCGACGCCATTGATGACCTTCTTGATGAGTACGGACCCGACGATCCGGACTGGCTGGGCTCACACGTCTACCGAGAGATCGGCGGCTATTACGACCGCTATCGCGCGTCCTCACCAATCACGGGGTGGCGCTACGATCCCCTGCGCGACACCGAATACGACGTCAACGTACCACCCGAGTGGGGACGACCCTACTGCAACAAGTGGTGGGGTGACGAGGACATCGGACTTCGCCAAAAGCTGGTGGACGAGGCGGACGCCACCTCGGGCGGTCTCTCAGGGCTTATCGTCGCCATTGCACCCACCCTTGCTACAGAACGTCAGTTCGATGCTGTGGTGCGCGCCGTGCTCGCCAACGCCCCGGAAACCTGGTCCAGTAACGATCTCGCGGCCTACAACACCGGCTCCACAGGCGCGCTCAGTTACGTGGAGCAGATGGCCAAGGGCACACTCGCCAGCGGCGGTGTGGTCACGGCCTCGGCCCTGTTCGCCGTCACCATGACTGCCATCCTCGAAGGACTGCCAATGATCCAGGCCGTATTGTTGCTGGGGATCTATGCCTTGTTGCCGATGCTGGTGGTCCTGTCGCGCTATTCGTTGTCGATGCTCGTCACCGGCGCACTCGCCGTTTTCACCGTCAAGTTCTGGTCCGTGCTCTGGTATCTCGCCATGTGGGTGGATCAGAACCTGATTCTCTCCATGTACCCTGACGTCAGCTTCTTTTTCCAGATCTTCGCCAATCCCGGCGAGCACGACGTCAAACGCATGCTCCTGAACATGATCACCACCAGCCTCTATCTAGGACTGCCGCTCCTGTGGAGCGCACTCATGAGCTGGGCCGGTATTCACGTCGGACGTTCGCTGGCGACGGCTGCATCGCCGCTGACGCGACCGGCCGAGAATGCCGGACGCCAGGGCGGGCAGATCGGCAAGGCGGCGGTCAGCGCTGCGATTCGGAAATAGAGCAATTAAAGGTCGTCTTCGTAGAAGCCACCGGGATCCGTGCCGCAATCGAAGCGATCCGTGCGAAAGTTCAATTCCCCGGTCAACTCCGAGCCATAGAGCAGTGAGCGCTCGTCGTCGTCCGCAACCAGGGCTTTGGCGAATGCAGTGAGTAAGGAGACGAGCTTCATCGCGGCAACACCTCAATTTTGATCGGACGCTCGGGGCACAAAACCCACAACATAACCAAACGGACGGCCGATCTTGTTGAGCGTCTCGACTGTCGGGTTTCCTTCGTTTCGCTCAATCTCAGCCAGAATCCTGGGCGCAATGCCGATGATGCGCTCCGCGTAAGCCTTCTGGCTCATACCGGAGATTTTGCGCATGCGCCGCACGGCTTCGCCCAGGGAAAGCTCGTGGTTCTCGATCGCCTCGATGAGCTTGCGTTTCGCGAGAGTCGTGTCCTGTTGTGATTGTTTTGCCATCAGTTCTCCTACAAGGCCAGTAACTGTTGAGAGTGCGCCTGAACAGAGCGGCTACGTTGTTCGATGATGTCATCGTCAACGCCACAGTCGCGCATGATGTCGGGCAAGTCCTGTAACAGGTGTCCAAGATCGCGCAAGCTCGCACGGAGGAAATCTCGTCTGCCGGGGAAAATCTCAACGACCTTGCCCCACTCAGGGTCGCCTGCAGTCTCGGCACCATCCTGCCAGCGACACACGCGCGCAATACCCTCGGGGTCCAGGTACATCGGCGCGAAATCAAATAGCGGCGCCAGTTTGACGACCCCGGTCTCGTAGCGCAGCAAGGCCGTGTTGCGACCGTGATTGTCCTTGTTGCCCAGTACGACATTCAAGATGTCGCGCTTGATGTACTCAAGCAAATCGGCTTCGGGTTCGGTGCAGCACGCCTCAATGGCATCGCATAGCACCTCGTGAGGAACGCGCGCGCCGTATTCGGTGACACCGGCCGCCGAGTACAGACTCTCCATGCCGTAACGTTCGACATCGCCATCACGTACGCAGCGATCGAAACGCGGCACGAACAGGTTGTCCTCTTCCCACTCAAGGTCTGCATACACTTCAAGACCCAGCTGATCCGCCACTTGCATGTAAGCCGCTTCATTGCGTAACACCTTGCGATCCGCTGCACGATCGCCCCGAGGCCGCTTCACCAGCCAGTGCGACTGCACATCTTCGTCGGCGAGCCGGCCCTCAGCGTGCCACGCGCCTTGATGGTCCTGAATCAGCAGTAGCTTGGGAGCTACACCTTGAACATCCGAGGCACCCGCGGCGTAGATGCCATGCTGAAAGGCGTACTCAACGAAGGCTTCATCGCGCGCCAACACATCGGCCCGATCAAAACCCGGGTGATCTTTCATGGCAACGACATCGCCGGAAGCCGTCGGCACCAGGGTGTCTGGTTCCTTCGCCGCGACCGCTTCGGCAACGCGGATATTGCCAGGCGGGTAGGCTGTACCTCGCAACAGTAACGGCCAATCTGCCGCTGGCCCGTCCGGCAGTTCAAGCTGCTCGAGCCACTGCCGGCGACCATAACCGCTCGGCAACAGGTCGAGAATGAAGGGCGGCCAGTTATGCAGCGAATACTGCTGAAAGTCGGCCGGGAAGCGGCAACTCAAACCCGCCGCAACGGAGGTATCCGGACCGGCGCAGTCGGCCGCATACTCAAGCAAGTACTCGAAACGACAGGCACTACCAAGCCCGGCCCGCTCGTCGACCGGTGTCAGAGTGGCGGCGGGCTGCCAGGCACCGCCGCGGTAGATTTCAAGCGTCGCAGTCATCAGTGAAGATCCAATAGTGAATCACTAAAGTGATTCAAATTGAACAAAAAGTCAATAAATAAGTCACTATAGTGATCTAATATTGCCATAGGGTCAATTCGGGTACCGATACAAGGCGCCGTCACCCTCACCGCAGGCACGTTGAACTACACTCTGAGGAGAAAGCCGGAGAAGCCATCATGCGCGCACTGACCCGACCCAATCCCGAGCACAATTACAACGCCACGACCGAGATCAACCGCCTGCGCACTTACCGCGATGCGGCGCACGCCGACCCCAAAGACAGCCGCAACATCCCAGCAGTTGGCCAGGCCGGCAAATTGCTACTGGCTACCTGGAACATCGCCAACCTGGGGGTGCACAAACGCCGACTTGCAGACATCAAGGTGATTGCCGAGATGCTGACCTGGTTCGAGATCGTGGCCATCCAGGAGGTCGCCGACAATCTCGATGACTTCAATCGGGTCCTCAACGAACTCCCCGACCACTTTGACTGGTTCTTCAACGACCGCGCTGGCAACGACGAGCGTGCCGCGTATATCTTCGATACCCGCCGTGTACAGATCGGGCCAAAAATCGGCGAAGTCGTCATCGTTGAGTCGGACAGAAAGCACGTCAAACTGCCCGGAATCACCCGCAAGTTCCATGGTTTCAATCGTAGTCCGCTGCTTGCCAGTTTCACGATCGAAAGCATCGACATCCTGCTCGCCAATTGCCACCTGCTGTATGGACCGTCAAAAACCACCGCCGAGA
>CBFCWF010000203.1:0-7836 GCA_965601425.1 uncultured Chromatiaceae bacterium
CGATGCGATAAGTTATTGAGAAATGTCAGTACGTTACGGTTTCTTGCCGCGGGCAAAATAAGCGATTCATCTTTGCTCCGGGATCACCCACAGGTCCGAAAAAGGGACGCCAATTGAACGCTGCGAGAAAGCCGGGGATTCAGACGTTGCTGCGACGGTGGCCGCTAGCCGTGCTGCGACATGCGTAAGGGTCTATTCTGGATTTGCAGCAACGCGCCCTGTCGCCCTAGTGTGCGTGCGAAATAGCGGTATTCAGGCGAAGTCATTCGGGTGGCGAACGAATGCCCCTTGCAGGGGTGCGAACAGTACCGCGTACAGGTTCAATGTTGATGGAGAGTCTAATGTCTTCCGGGTCTCGTGCGCAGCACATGAGAAACCGTTCGGAGCCCAGCCCCGTGCTTGAGCTGGAAACGTTCGTCCTTAGCCGCCTGCGGCGTGTCGCTGGCCGCAGCAGTCCTGCATGAGCGATCGGTTTCCGTGAACGAACCCCAAGAGACAATCTACATCGCGGATTGGGAGATTCACCCCGAAACCCTGCGTGTTTCCAGGGGAGACGATTGCGTCAAGCTGGAACCAAAGGTCATGCAGGTCTTGCTGTATCTCGCGGAAAAGGCGGGGCAGGTGGTGTCCCGACAGGAGATCGAGGAGCATGTCTGGAGGAACCAGATAGTCGGCTACGATGCCATTTCCCGTACCATCGTCAACATCCGCAAGGCCCTGAATGACAGTTCTCGCGACCCCAGGGTGATCGAAACCATACCCAAGGTTGGCTACCGGCTGATCGCCGAGGTCAGGCGCAGCGTGGCAGATCAATCCGGAAATCACTCACACATGTCGCCACAGGGGAAACGGCAGTCCTCGCGGTTAAGATCTACGCTGGTTGGGATACTTGCTGTTGCGGTCCTGGCAATCCTGTGGGCATTGATTGATGGACAGGGCCTTGTTGGAAGGCATGGTGTTGACGCCGCGCGAGACGGAGGCGAGACGAAACCCACCATTGCGGTATTGCCTTTCAGGTATTTGTACAGCAATCCGGACAACAACTACTTTTCCGACGGTATTACCGCCGATCTGATTACCGCCCTGTCCCAGGTGTCCGGCCTGCAGGTCATTTCTCGGGATTCAGCCTTTGCCTACCGGGGGGGCGAGATCAACGATGCAGCGATCGGTGAGGAACTCGGGGTGAGGTTCCTGCTGAAGGGCAATATCCAAAGGGATCGGGATCGAATCCGGCTCAATGTTCATCTTATCGAGGCGCAATCGGGCAGAAGCGTGTGGGCAGAGCGGTACGATCGGCTGCTCACTGACATATTCAAGATTCAGGATGAGCTGGCGGAGCGCATCGTGCTCACGCTGGAAGTGAAGCTGGCTCCGGACGAGAGGAAAAGACTCATCAGAAATTATCTCGTGAGCCTGGATGCATACGATGCCTTTCTGCGCGGCGTGGACTACTACACGAAAAGGTCGTTCGCTGACAATCAGCTGGCGGTAGATAGCTTTGTCAAGGCCATCGAACTCGATCCGGGTTTTGCGCGAGCCTACGCCGGGTTGGCGCTCGCTTATTCCTGGGCGAGTGGAGACACAAGCATCGGGAGTGCAGAGCAGGCACACAAGCTCGCGTCGGAAACGGTCGAAAGGGCGATCCAGATAGACGCCTCGATTCCGCAGGTCTATTTCGTCAAGGGGCGTATCGAGCTCTACAAGAAGAACTATGAACTGGCCATACAACAAATCCAGAAGGCCATTGATATCGAGCCCAACTACGCAGATGCCTATGCATTGCTGGCGTCAACGTTGCATTTCTCCGGCAGGCCCAAAGACGGGTTGCAGGCGATGAGGCGCGCGGTGCTGCTGAATCCCCGAATCCCCGCTGCCTATCTGATGATAAGAGGATCACTGCACTACTCGAGCGAAGAGTACGATCAGGCAGTGGAGGATCTATCTCGCTCATTGGAGATCAACCCGAATTACCTGCAGTCGAAAGTCTGGCTTGCCGCAACTTATGCAGCCCAAGGGCGTTTGGAGGATGCGCAATGGGAGGTCGACGAAATTCGAATGCTCGCTCCGGATATCGATTTCGAATGGGTAGAGCGCGCTTATCCGATACAAGATTTCCACTATAAACAGCGTTTCCGTAACGACCTCAAACAGGCTGGCGTGCTGTGAGTCAAGGGGCGCCCGACCTGATGGAAGTTTGGGGTCAGAGTAAAAACACCTCCTGACCATCTGTCATCTCGGGCGCGCTTGGCTTGGGCCCTCGCTTTCGCGGGCTAACTCGCACGACGGCGGGGCATGCTCGGGTGGTCTCGCCATCCTTGATCCAGATAAGGGAGAGTGCATCGAAGCGCACGGCCGGTGCATTGTGAAGCGGTTTTTACTCTGACCCCAAATATCCGTTCAATCCAGGCGCCACCAAAATTGGCTTCATCTGGCAGACTCGTGTTCACCCGGGAAGACCTCGGTTACAGCGCCTTGACGGGTGAACAGAGTGTCGCGGTGCCACCAGACTACATTTGCACTGTCCACTTGACGGGGAAGCTTACGGCTGGATCAACCCACCAAGTCGTCAAGGTCGACACCTAGGACATCAGCCAACGACCGATAGAGGCCCAAGGTACCTTCCCGCTTCCGCGTCTCGATCTGGGCTAGATAAGCTTGAGAGATGTCAGCTGCCTCGGCCAGCTGCACCTGCGACATCCCACGATGCTGGCGCCAGACCCGAACCGGGTTTTCACCGTCGAGAATGGCGTTGACGATCGCGGCGGGCACCAACTCCTCATCGCCCGCAGCCAGCGCGTCCTTGGCACGATCATAGGCCGCCACGTCGTCAAGCATCTCGGCCTTCTCGAGCAGGACGCGGTAGTCATCGGCAGGGATGACCACCACTTGCTTGCCTTCAATTTCGATAAATTGTGCGCTCATCTGTAGATGTTTCCGCGTGGTCCGGCGTCAAGCACCAGGACGTTGATTTGTTCGCCGTCGATCTCGTAGATCGCGCGGTAATCTCCAGAACGCAGGCGGATACCTTCCCTGCCTTGCAGAGCCTTGGTGTCTAGGCCCTGCGAATCGCCCGCTGCGATCCGTTCAAACGCTGACCGTAGGTTGTCGGCATGATGCCGCGGCATCTTCTTCGGTCCCTTGATCGCCTTTTTGGTGTAGGCCACCGTTCCCATATGAGAAATATGGCTTATAGCAATAATTTCGCAAAGAAAAGAATTGCTCCTGAGCGCCTGCGTCTTGGCCGCCAAGTTGGAAGGCAGGCGCCGCCGTGACAAGACGCAGATAACAGCAGCTTGGCGGCGAAGACGTTGACACTGGGGCGATGGAGCAGCTGGTGGGTTTCAACGCATTGCCGTCGGGCTGCAACCAGGACACCAGGTTTTCAGGCTCCATACACCACCGGCGCGCGACGAGCCGTTCGAGCCCGGGATGCGTAGGGTAGACGGGGCACGCCGGGCAACGGGCCTTTCGCCTTCTAACTCGCCTGCTGGAAGCTGTTGGTGAAATCGTTGACTGCCGTCTCCGTCACCGCATTAACTCCGCATAATCCGCAGAAAAACCACTCTGGGCAACACTTCTGGCCGAATTCCCTGGTCGCGCAAAAACTCGGTGAACAGATCGAAGGGTACCTGGTGGAAAAAGACGTACTCGAGCATCGGTTGAAGGCCTATCGTCCGGCCGCGGCGCGGCAGCTAGGAATCGTGCCTGGCGCCATGCAGATAGTGCAGGCGGGTGGGCGAGGACAAGTTATCGCGGACGATCCAGACCAAGTGCAGGTCGCCGTAAGGGTCGAGCACCAGGGCCGGACTCCCCTGGTAGGCCTCGCCCGATGCGCCGGGCACGAGCAGATCGGCGCTCCATTCCCGGCCCTGTTTCCAGGACAGCAGCACATCGCCCGATTCGACATCGTCGTCGTCCCAGGCCTCCCGCGTATCGTCCCATGCCGCGACGAAGGTGTTCGCGCCGGCGGCCAATGCCGCGTGCCACTGGGGTACCGTCGCTCCCAGATCGTCCTGCACGATCGCATTCGCGCCGAAGCTTTCCCCGCCGTCTTGACTGGTCGCTCCCCAGACCGCGTAGCCGGCGGCCGGATTGCGCTTGTCCAGCCAGATCGCCTGGATCAGGCCGTCATCGGCGACCGCGAGTGCCACGCGCATGACGCCGCTGCCCAGGCCCGGTCCGTCCGGTGCCCTGTGCTCGTTCAGTTGCCGCTCGGCAGTAAACCGCTGGGCCGAGTCCCGGACCGCGTGGAACAGACGCGTGTGCCCGGCCCGCCGATCCTCCCAGGCCACGACCAGTTGGCCCTCAAGGTTCCATACGGCGCTCGGATAGCCTTGATGGGGATGCGCGAGGTCCGGCGCAACCCGCTGCGGCGGTGCCGCCAGTTCCAGTCGGTCGGCCGCGATCCGCAACTCGGCAGCGAGCACGCTTTGCCCACGGCCCCGTTGTTCGACCCAGACGGCCGCGGCCCGGCCGGCCCGATCGGCAGCCAGGCTGACCTGACGGGCAGCGACACCTGCCAGTTGTCGCAGCGGGCCGGCTTTCGCCCCTTCGATCACGCATGCGACGACGCCGCCATCCTGTTCCCAGGCGGCAAGCCAGCGCCCATCGGCGAGGGCGACGATGGACGGCTCGTAGGCCTCCCGACCAGTGCTCAGGCGCAGATGGTGGCCGAACGCCCGACCCTCGCGCGGCTTGCTCGCCAGGTAGACCTGCGGGGTGCCATCGCGATCGTCTTCCCAGACAACCGCCACCGCGGTCTGGGATGCGGCGATATGGCGCCGGCCGGCCCCGTCGAGATGATGGTAATGCGGCGCGTGGCCGGCCCCGGCGATCGTGAGTACCTCACCGAAAGACCAGGGTGCAGTCAGGCCGACCGAGGGCAGCAGACAGAGGCAGAAAAGCAGGTGACGTTTCAACTGCCCGACACCTTGAACTCGCTGAAGGTCTGGTCCTTGTAACGCCCCTCACTGACGAAGCGATCGTAAAGCAGGAACTCTTCGGCAGTCTGGTAACCGGGCGCACGCAGGATCGGCGTACCGCCGGGTTCCATGAAATAGAAGAACGGGGTGCCGATCACCTTGAGCCGCACGCCGAGTTCCATTTCAGTCATGCGCTCACCGTTCGGCATGCGCAGGCGGTCACCGCTTTCCGAGTCCACATAGGCCAGCACGTAATTGGCATTGTATCGCGCGATCACTCGCGGGTCGGCAAAGCTCTCGCGGTTGGTCCGTTCGCAGGACGGGCAGCCGTGCCGACCGAAATAGAGAAAGACCCGCCGTTGCTGCTCGGCAGCGAGCCGCAATGCGTCATCAAGCGAATGAAAGGTCCAGCCGGCCGGTGGATCGGCGGCAGCCGTCGCCGACCAGAAGCCCAGCACGATCACGAGGACGGCCCGGATACAGCCATCGGTCGTTCTTTTTTCAATCATTCGGCCTCCCAATGCGCAACTGTGACCGGCACTCAGCGCCGCCCACGCAATTCCAGGTAAACGACCGCGGCCAGCACGACGAGGTAGACCGCGAACACCACGACGACCCACTCGGCCATGGTCAGAGACAGCCACTCCCATTGAATATCGTCGCAATAGCCGGTCGGCAGGAATACCGCCGGCAGCCATTCGTCGAGTTTCAGCCAGGACGGAAACTCGGCCGCGAAACTGCAGCTCAGCGCCGCGCGCTCGTTGAACTGTATGCCGACATGCTCGAGCGCGAGAAGCAATCCCCAAACCGCACTGACGACCCAGATCAGGTAGCCGACAAGACGCACGATCAATGCGCGCGGATACGCGGCCCCGGCAAGCCCCGCCAGCACCAGTCCGAACAACGCCACGCGCTCATAGATGCACATCACGCAAGGGTCGAGGCCCATGCCATGCTGGAACCAGAGCGCCGTGACCTCGAGCAGCAGCGCCGATCCCGCCAGCAGCCACCAGCCGGTCCTGTGTTCAACGAGTTGCAATGTACCGCCCACTCCACGTCATCATGTGCCGCTGCCCTACTGGATCTGTCGCACGGGATCCTGTAGCGAGACCCCCGGAAGCCACGGGAAAGCCGCCATTATGGCCGACAAGACGCCAGCGTGGTAAGCGCAGCCGACGGGCGATCGGACAATGCGACCTGCCGTCCCGCTCAGAAATCCAGGCTGGTGATCTCGGCGCGGACGTCGGCCCGCGCATTCAGTCCGATTTGCAGATCGTGTTCGGTGACCGCAAGCTCAGTGACATTGATGTCGTGCAGCTGTGCGGTCAACGTGACGTTGTCGGGCCCGTCCCGGACGTATCGTTCGATTGCCTCGGCGGCCTCCGCTTTCGCACGCTGTATGTGCGGTGCGAGATCGAGCGATGCACTTTGCGTGATCTGGTCCAGGATGGTCGACGCCATCAGCCAGCGGGCTGCCGATGCGAGCGCGTGGCGGGTCTCCAGTACGAAGTCGAGGTCGTCGAAGTGCAGTACTTGGGTCGCGGCGTCGAGGCGTGGTCGCCCGGTGAGGTAGACCCGGCCACTGGCGCGATACCAGGGATCGCGCCGCGCGTCGAGATCGAGGGTCAGCAGCACGCCCTCGCCCCAGGGCGTGATCTCGGCCCGCCGGATGCCTATGCGCGTGCCATCTGCCCCGGCGAGCCGCCGATCGGCCAGTCGCGTCGCCAGCGCCCGGTTCAGGCGGTCCCAGCTTGCGCTCGCTCGCGTGTTGACCTCCAGGTAACCGGGTTTACGCCCGGTCGTCGCCAGTGCCGGCAGCGGGCCGGGCGCATTGGCAGGTGGAGCGTCGGCAATGACCAGCCGGGTTTCGGCCGTCACTTCGAGTCCCATCCGGATCGCAACCGAATCCACCCGGATCGGTGTCGCCGCAATGCCCACCGGGGTCACCACGAGCCAGCTGCGTGGATCGTCCGTCACCTGCTGCACCCGGTGGAGTGCGGCCCATGCGGACCCGGCAAGGCGATGCAGGCGCTGATCCTGCGCCAGACGCTGCCGCAGTCTGGCGAGCTGCTCGTCGACTTTGCGCTGCAGCGCCGCTCGGACCGTCGGCCGCACGTCGACCCTGGCGAGGCCCGCGACCGGCACCTCGGCCCGCTGCACGTCCACCTGTGCGGTCACATTGGGCAGGATTCGCCAGTCGGGCGCGACCGCGGGCCGCAACACGGCCGTCAAGGTCGCGCTGGCCTTCGCATGCACACGAAAGGGGACATCCGACGCACCACCGGTGGCACGCCGCAGGAGCTTACCGAGCGAGCCGCGCACCGGCCGTACCTTTCCGCTCACCTGCGCATCGCCCAGCGTCGCGACCCGCACGTCGAGCCGGTCACCCTGGCCGGCCAACTGCAGCGGCCCCCGCCGCGCATGCCAGCGTAGCGTATCGTCGATCACGGCTTTGTGCCGCACTGGGTCGGCGGACTCACCCTGCATTGTGATAGGCACCTCGCGTTCTAGACGTGCACGAATCGTCGCGAGTGGGACGTCGATAGGCAGGAAGACCCTGGACAGGGATGCGATCGGGGTGGGCTCCGCCGCAGGCACCGGTTGCGCAGGGGGCGGCGAGGACAGCCGCATCGGCTCCTCGGCCGGCCGGAGCAGCAGGTATAGCGGCACCGACGCCAGCAGCGTGGACAGGAAAAGAAACAGGATCTTACGCATCAGGCGATCGCGGTGGTCCGACACACGGGGTGCCGATCGCCGTGTTCCGGCGCCGGGCGCGTCAGGCGCGCGTCACTGTGCCAGTTCGGGTGCGAAAATCCGTATCACCAGCCGGAACTGGTCATCCGGCAGCGGCCGTGGCGCTGGGGCCGCGCTCGGGACAGACACCGACGCCGTATCGATATCGGTATCGCTGTCG
>CBFCWF010000204.1:0-7805 GCA_965601425.1 uncultured Chromatiaceae bacterium
CGGACATACCGCCCATGCCGCTCATGCCGGACATACCGCCCATGCCGCTCATGCCGGACATACCGCCCATGCCGGACATACCGCCCATGCCGCTCATGCCGGACATACCGCCCATGCCACCCATGCCGGACATACCGCCCATGCCGCCCATACCGGACATACCACCCATGCCAGACATACCGCCCATGCCGGACGGCTGCCAGACCCAGGCGGCACTCGCCGCACCGGCACCCAGCGCCAAGCTGACCGCGGCAGCGGCGATTACCTTTTTGAACCCGTTACGCATTCGCTTCATGTTCCAATCCTCCAAATATTTATCGAGTCGTGCTTGTCCCGGCCGCATCGCGACCGGGCCTTTCTTACTTCTGATACCAACCGCGAATGTCATATCGCCCCGGCATACCGGGGCGATTGAACGGCGTGTGCCAGTTGCCCTGGTCCTCGAGGAAACTGAGGCTGTAGGGATAAGGCTGCGAAATCCCACGCAATGCCTCGGTGTACCAGGACCCCGGACGATCGACCGTCGTGATCACAGGTGCGCCTTCTGGGCGTTGCGAGGGATGGGTACCCGCAATCGGGTTATCGGCCGAAACCGGCGCACTCACTGCGATCAGCAGCCACGTCAACTTCGCGACACGCCCTAATGACGAACCCCTCATCGAGCACTCTCCCCGTTTGCGTTTCGTTCAACTGCCCACCGCACAGCTTTCTGTGCGGCGACACTCGGTTGGCGCCCACGGTACGTGCAACCTCCGCGCCAGTTATCTTTAAATATTGATTTCCGGCATCTTTTTCGGCCGCCGGACAATCTCGCGCACGGCTGGCGCAGCGAAAACCTGCCGATTTGTCAGCCGCTCGCTGCAACCGGCCAACACCACCTCTCGATCAGCTCGCAGGGTATCTGGCTGTCATCAAACGGTAATCAGCGAACCGGTGGGAAAACAAGGTATTGAGGCACATTGCTTATGCCCCGTCGTCGACAGGCCTAGGGAAGAACGCAATTCCTGACAATTTGTCAGGGAATATCCCGACCGTCACGGTCAACGGTCGTGACAAGGGTGCGAGGCCAGCCACCCCCGGGACCGGGGCCAGCCCCAATGCCTGGGCGGGCGTGGCACAGTGGGTCGCCAGCCATGGCGGGACATCGGCAGACTGACGTGCACCGGTCCCGTCCGGCTTCCTGTACCGGGCCAGCCCGGACGGGGCGTGGGGCGCTGCCAGCGAGCAGGCCAGGATTGTAGATGTTGCGGCCGCCAGCGCACGGGGGTTGGTGACTGACGCCCGCTTGACGAACGGTCTGCCGTCACGGCCGCAGTGAGTTGTTGCATCTCGCCGGGTGGCGGCGATGTGCGGCCTTCGACCGGTTCCGGGCCGACCGGCGGGGGCAGCGTGTCCCGCGGCGGCTGCGAGCGACCGGGATCGTCTACCGGCCCGGGTGGCGCCGCTCGTCGGGCAGCGGGCTTCCGGTAGATCACACTGCCATCATCGGCAACGCTACCGATCCAACCCTGTTGCTCCAACTGTTCGCGCAGGCCGTCGGGCAGCGTTGGCATCGGGCTCGCGGCAGGCGCCGGTGGCAGATAGTAGACGCTGCCGTCGGCGGCCGGACTGGCAGTCCAGCCCTGTGCCTCCAGTTGTCTCCGCAGGTCGTCGGACAGCGAGTAGTCCGGCTCACCGGCCGGGGCCCGCGGCATGCGATAGACCACGCTGCCATCATCGGCCGCGCTGCCCACCCAGCCATGGGCCTCGAGCTGAAGCCGCAGGCCTTCGGCCAGCGGCGGCATCGGGCTCGCCGCGGGCTGCTGCGGTGAGAAGAAATACAGACTGCCGTCCTCGCCCCGGGCCACGGTCCAGCCCAGCGCCTCGAGCTGCCCCTGCAGATCGTCGGCCAGCGCGCTATCGGCCGCCGCGGGTGGCGCCATTGTCTGCTGCGGCACCCCGGCGGGCCTGCGGTAGATCCGGCTGCCGTCTTCGACGTCGGTACCGACCCAGCCCTGGGCCTCCAGCTGCAGTCGCAGGTCGTCGCCCAGTGATTCCGCGTTCGCATCCGACGGCGGCGACTCACCCAACTCGGGCACTGCGGGCGCCCTGTAGATGACATGTCCGTCCGCCCCCTCGACACGTGTCCAGCCCTGTGCGGTGAGCGCATCGGCGAACGCTGCCGCGAGTTCGCCCTCCGCGGGAGACGCCACACCGCCGGCGGCATCCGCGGTCGGCCCACCCAGTAGCAGACCGGTGCTCAGCACCAGGGAAAGGAGTCCAGCACCATGGGAAGAAAGGGTCATCGGATTTCTCTCCAGTTTGATTCAGTTGCGTCGGCTTCTCTCTCGTATAGCGTAGGCAATATATGCGCCAGCGCCCGACCGGTCGCCGATCCCACGGGCACCGTCGGCCGGGGGCCGGCCCGAGGCACAGCATGCCGACCCTGGGGCGCTCGGGCCACTGCACACAGCACCGGAACGACATGACAACATGTCAGGTAAATTCCGCCCCGGACAGGTACAATCCGGGCATGGATTTCGACGCATCCCGTGTCCTCCACCGAGCATGTCCGCCAACCCTGACCCCGGTCGGGGGTATCGGCCCGTGAATTGGCTGAAATCGCGGCTGAGCAGGAAGTTTGCTATCGCCACCGCGGGCGGCCTGCTGGCCAGCTCGCTGCTGTTCCTGATCCTTTTCCTCGCGCTCTACCGGGCGGAACTCGCCACCGAGCGGGCCTCGACGGCCGAACAGGTCAACCAGCTGCTGCAGACTTCGCTGGAAAACGCGATGCTGAAACGGGATCTGGAGGGCCTGCGGGTGATCGTCGAGCGTCTCGGTCAGCAGCCAGGGGTCGATGCGGTGTTCATCACGAACCCCGCCGGCGAGATCCGCTTCGCAAGCGATCCCTTGCTGCTGGGCAGGTCGCAACCGACAGACCCGAACAGCCGGCAGTCGTTTACCCGTTTCACCGAGACGGCGCAGGGTAGCGAGATTCTGCGCAGCGTGAATCCGGTCGCGAATCGCGCGGCCTGCAAAGAATGCCACGGGCCCGCCGATCAGCGCCCGATCAATGGGGTCCTGTACGTCGACTACGATGCCGGGCCGATCCGGCACAAGGCGCAGATGACCACGCTGCTGTTGATGGGCGCGGGCGCGATCATCGTGCTGCTCAACCTCGCCGGCGGCTGGTGGTTCATCCAACGCTTCGTGATCCATCCCGTGGATCGGTTGACATCGACCAGCCAGGCGCTCGCGCAGGGCGATCTCAGCCAGCGCGCGCAGCCCAGGGGCAACGACGAGCTCGCGCTGCTGGGCCATGCCTTCAATCGGATGGCTGACCAGCTACAGGAACGCATCGACGAGTCAGAGCGGCAGCGCGGTTTCCTGCAGTCACTGATCGACGCGATACCCGACGGGGTGCGCGTGATCTCACCCGATTTCCGGGTCGTGATGACCAACCAGGCCTATCGCCGGCAACTGCGGCTGCAGGACTCAGACGGCGTGGGCGACACCTGCCATCGGGTCTCGCACCAGTCGGATCACCCCTGCCCCGCAACGCTCGTCACCTGCCCGGTCCAGGAGATCGCCAGGCACGCGAGGCCCGTCAAGGCATTGCACCGCCACCATGACAGCGATGGCCGGGTCAGCGACGTCGAGATCTATGCGGCGCCGCTGTCGGCCTTTTTCGAAGGTGAACGGCAGACCCTGGTCGTCGAATCGATTCGCGATCTGACCAAGCAGATCAAGTACTCTCATGAACAGAAGCTGTCGGAGCTGGGCAAGCTCGCGACCGGCGTCGCGCATGAGATCCACAATCCCTTGGCCTCGGTTCGACTGGCGCTCGACAGCCTGCGCCGCGGGGTCATCAGCGACGACGCCGAGATCACGGATTATCTCGAACTCGTCGACCATGAGGTCGACAAATGCGTGAAGTTCACGGAACGCCTGCTGCGCCTGGGGATGACACCCTCGGAAACGCCCGAGCTCGTAGAGATCGCGCCCGTGGTGGCCGACACGCTAGGGCTGCTGCGCTGGGAGGCGGAACAGCGACAGATCGTGCTGGACTCCCAGCTCGCGCCGGGACTACGGGTGTTGGCGAGCGACAGTGAGCTGCGGATGGTGATGCTGAACCTGATACAGAACGCGTTTCATGCGATGCCGGAAGGCGGCGAGTTGCGGGTGTCCAGCCGGCTCGACGGCCCGTGGGTCGAAATCGCGGTGCGTGACACAGGTATCGGGATCGAGACGGAGCGCCTGTCGCGGATATTCGACCCCTTCTACAGCCGTCGGGCCGACGGGGCGAGCGGCACCGGACTGGGGCTGTCCATCGTGCGAACGATCGTCGAGGGATACAGTGGCCGCATCGAGGTAAAGAGTGAGGCAGGCCAAGGCAGCACGTTCATCGTGCGGCTCCCGGATGCCGCCAGCGAGGAAAAGACATGAGCCAGCCGATCCTGGTCATCGAAGACGACACAACGCTCAGCCACCTGATCACCCGACAGCTCGAAAAGGTCGGCTATGCGCCGACCGCGGTGAACAACTGGTCCGACGCGGAGAGACATCTGAAGCAACACGAGCCGGCACTGATCCTGACCGACGTGCGCCTGCCCGACGGCGACAGCCTGGATATCCTGCCGGAGCTGGTCGAGACCTACCCGGTCATCGTGCTTACCGCTTTCGGCTCGGTCCGCAACGCAGTCGATGCGATGAAGCAGGGCGCTGCCGACTATCTGCTGAAACCGGTCGGCCTGGACGAGCTGCTGCTGACGATCGAACGTGCACTGGAGACCTCGCAGCTACGTCGCGAGAACCAGTTCTGCAAGCGGCAGTTGAATGCGCGCGACGCCGGGAAGAACCTGATGGTCGGGCAGAGCGAGGCACTTCAGGAGGTCCTGCGACTGATCGAGGCGGTGGCGCCCGACGAGATCACGGTACTGGTCCAGGGCGAGAGCGGCACCGGCAAGGAGCTGGTCGCGAAGGAGATCCACAACAGCAGCTCCCGCGCCCGGCGCAGCTTTGTCGCGGTGGACTGCTGCACGCTACAGGAAAAGCTATTCGAGTCAGAGCTATTCGGGCATGAAAAGGGCGCCTTCACCGGGGCGGATCGACAGAAGAAAGGCCTGATCGAAGTCGCCGAGGGCGGCACCTTGTTCCTCGACGAGATCGGCGAGATCGACGCGACGATCCAGGCGAAACTGCTCCGGGTTCTCGAGACGGGACAGTTCCGACGCCTGGGCGGGACCAAGGACCTGGAGGCCGACGTGCGCGTGGTCGCGGCCACCAATCGTGACCTGAAGACCATGGTCGACGACGGAAGGTTTCGTGCCGATCTCTACTACCGCCTGAACGGCTTCGACCTGATGGCGCCGCCACTACGTGACCGCAGAGACGACGTACCGGCACTCGCCGAGCACTTCATCCGCAATCACAGCTTCTCTCGCCGGATCGAAAAACGCCTCAACAGCGTCGCGACCCGCAAGCTGATCGCCTATGACTGGCCCGGCAATATCCGTGAACTCAAGAACGTGATCGAACGGGCCATCATTCTGTCACGTGACAAGCCGATCATCAGCCCAGAGCACCTTGCGTTCGGTTCGGGCCAACAACGCAACAGCGCACTGGTCACAATGGCATTCGACCACGACCCGACGCTGGACGAACTCGAGTCGGAATACCTCGCCTTGCAGCTGAAAAAGTTTTCAGGCAGGCGTGCCGATGTCGCAAACGTGCTGGGCATCAGCGAGCGCAGCATCTACCGGATGATCAAGCGCTTCGGACTGGAGGGCGGCCAGGCGCGATGATCGCCGGCGATGTCCGCGCGATCGACGCGGGTGACTCGCGACGGCCAGTGGCCCATGCAGGCCGTTCTGTACCAAGCAGCCCGCCAAGGAAGCGCTGCGGCGCAAATGTGATTTGCGTCTGGCTTGAAAATCAACGGGCTGTTGTCGTCTATTTTGCTGACACATCCCTAGTGCACGAATTCCTGCGCCAGCCGCAACTGCAGCAATTTGGCCTGCTTCAGCGATTCCTTCAACATCATCCGTTGTGGTCTGGTCAGGCCAGGAGGGTTGACGCGGTTGATTTCCTCATAGGTGCCGCCCGCGAGCTGTCGCTGAATCCGCAAGCGCTGGAGGAAATCGAATGCCTCGATCGAGGCTGCAGTATCCGTAGTCTGCCTTTTGGTCAATGGACCCACCGCGCGCAAACGCTCGACGGTGCTGGTCGCCCAGACGCGATGCTGCAATGCCCAGATACGGGCTGCATCCACGAATAAGCGGGTCCCTCGCGTCTTGAGGTCTATGGTCTTGGGATAAAGGTGGCCGCCGCTATACGAAAGATTAGGAAACCAACCGAGTGCCGGTTTGCAACTCAGGGCCTGTTCCGCCATTGCGTGGAGAAAGCGCGGCGAGCGCGCCGGTTGCGGCAGCAGCCACTGGCGCAGGTCGTCGACCAGGTCGTCCTGGCCATACAAGGGACGGAAATCGAAGAATATGGAGGCATTGAGCAGGGCCGCAGGATCAGGTTCCTCGATCCAAGCGCCGAAGCGCCGGCGCCATTCGTCCGTCGAGAGACACCACGCGGCGTTACCGGCCATGATGTCGCCGGGACACAACATGAAACCACAGGTGTCCAGGGCTCGATTGACTGCCTTGGCAAAAGGTAGCATCGCTTCACGGATGACCTGGGTGTCCGACGCATTGTCCGGCTCGAAAACCAACCCGTTGTCCTGATCGCTCGCGAAACCCTGTTCGAGCCGACCCTGGGATCCAAACACCATCCAGCACCAGGAAACTGGTGGCAGGTCGTACTCGTCTGCGACCAGCTCGATCACGCGGATACAAATCAAATCGTTGAGGTTGGACATCCACCGCGACAAGGACTCCATCCCCATGCCGCTGAGGTACAGTTCGTAGCCGCGCTCACGGACCTCACTGGCCGCACGCGCCATGCTGTCGACGTTGCCGGCGACATCGATGCGCTCCACCAGTTGTTCCGCACCGCCGTCACGAAACCCCGGCAAGTCTTCGGGCAACAGGAGATTGCAGGGTCGGCCATCGGTCTCCGTCAGCACCAAATGGCTGAGCCGTCTGCGCGTCATCGTGACCTGGGCCCGATGCACCGAAGCATCGACCGGGAGGGTCACCGGGGCAGCGATCATGAAGCCGAAGCAGGGATCACCCAGACCGGCCTTTTCCAGCGTCAGGGCCTTGACGAGATCATGCAAGGTCACGACGCCCAGCGGGATCGCCGGATTGTCCGCGACGATACCCGCCTTGACATCGGCCTGATTCAGCGCGAACAGCGCATCCCGAATGCTCGAGTCCGGCCTGAGGACCAGCAGTTCACGGCGCGCGAGGCTTCTCAATGTCGGCTCGCCCAGACCGGCCCCGGTTTGCAGGGGAGGCAATGTCTTCTGCTTGCGTATCCCGGCCAGCGATGCCCGCGGCATCATTGTGATTGTCCCGGCGAACGCTGCCCTTCCAGCAGCGCCTGCACCTTCGCCACCAGTTCGTGGGTCGAAAACGGTTTCGTGATATAGGCATCCGCCCCGAGCGACTCACCTTTCTTGATCTCGGCCTCCCGGCCTTTCGCGGTCAACATCAGAATCGGCATATCCGCAAACCCCGGGTCGGCGCGGACCTCGTTGCACACCTCGAACCCATTCTTGCGCGGCATCATCACGTCCAGAATCATCAGATCGGGCTTGGCGGCGGCCAGCAACTCGATGGCCTCCTGACCGTCACGGGCAGTCACGACCTCGTGGCCCTCACGCCGCATCAGAAACTCGACCGACCACAGGATGTTCGGCTCGTCATCCACTA
>CBFCWF010000205.1:0-7786 GCA_965601425.1 uncultured Chromatiaceae bacterium
GACCATGCGGCCCGATTTCTCTTGTCACCGCGCGGTCAGACGTGCCGAAGGGCGGTGATCGGATCCATGCGCGACGCCTTCCACGCGGGCTGCAGGCTCGCGAGTACCGCCACCAGGATGGTCAACAGCGCGGTGGAAATCACGTCCCAGGCCGCAATCGTCGGGACCAGGACCAGGTTTTCCTGACGACCGAAAGCGAAGGATACCGTCACCGCATTCAGCACCCAGACCGCGCCCAGACTGATCACGATCCCGACCAGCGTGCCGACCAGTCCGAGCAGGAAGCCCTCGCTGAGGAACAACGCCAGCACGGTGCCGGGCTGGGTCCCGATAGCCGACATGGTCCCGATCTCGCGGATACGCTCGTACACCGCCATCACCAGCACATTCATGATGCTGATCAGCACCACCGAGATCAGGATGATCCGGATGAACAGCGTCATGAGGTCGATCATGTTGGCGATTTTCGAGAACGGGACGAAGCGTTCCCAGGGATGCAGCTGAAAGATGCTCATGCCGCGCCGGTTCTTGAGGTCCGCCACCGCGGACTCGAGTGCCGCCAGCACCTCTCCCTGTGCCTCCGGGTGCTCGAGCCGGATCGCGATCTCGCTGACCTCGGCCGGGCTTCCCCAGCCGCGCTCGGCAAACAGCGCCCGGGTCTCGGCCAGATGAGCGGCCGGCTCGGGCGGGCCGGCGGTGCTGCCGGCCAACATCGCATCGAGATCCAGTTCCTCGTCGGCGGGATCGGGCAACGACGGCTGGCCGGCGGGCCCCGCCGGGCCGTTGGGTCTCAGCGGATCGGCGGTCTTCAGCGCGGCCGGGGTCTTGAGGCTGTCAGGCCGCTTCAGCGGGTCCGGCACCGTGGGTTCGGGCGCCTCGGTGACATGGCCGTGGCGCGCCAGCACCTCGGCCTCGACGGCTTCGTCGTCGATCCGCAGCAGTCTTCGCGCATCGTTTATATGGATGTAGCCATCCCGGCCACCCGGGCCCGAGATACTCTCCAGGATGCCCTGCACCTGGAAGGTCATACCGTTCACGGAGCCCTTTTTGTTGGTCGCCACGAGCACGATGGTGTCACCGACAGCGACCTTCATGCCCTTGGCGATCAGCTCGGGGACCTGGATCTTGCCCGGCTCGACCAACGGCACGACGGCGCCGCCCTCGAGCACCCGGTTTGCAACCAGCGGCACGGTCGCCAGTTCGCGTACCGGGTCGATGCCGTTGAGTCGAATGCTGGTGGTGTTGGCGAAGTTCGAAAACATCGCCATCAGCTTGACCCGCGGCGACCAGGCCTCGATACCCTGGGCGGCATCCAGGGTCTCGTAGAGCTTGACCAGCATACGCGGCCGCATATTGCGATCGACCGGCAGGCTCTCCATCGCACCCACGTAGCCGCGCCGGTGGATCTGTAGGTGACCGACCATCGAATCGGTGAACTGGGCAACCATCATCGACTTGAACGAACCGGCCACCGCGATGAACAGCAGCACCGCGACCATCCCGACCGTGATCAGCAGCGCGGTCAGCAGCGTGCGGCGCTTGTAGCGCAGCAGGTTCCGGGCGGCGATCTTCAGGATGTCGATCATGCCGCGGCTCCCGCGCCCCGAGGGTGCAGGCGACCGTCTTCGAGTTCGAAGGTGACCTCCGCCTCGCCCATGATCTTGGGGTCATGGGTGGAGAATACGAAGCTGGTCCCGAACTCGTCGCGCAGACGGCGCATCAGGTCGATGATCCGGTACGCGGTGGCATGGTCCAGATTGGCGGTGGGTTCGTCGGCAAGCACGAGCTTGGGGTTCGTGACCAGGGCCCGCGCGACCGCGACGCGCTGCTTCTGCCCGCCCGACAGCTGGTCCGGCCGCTTGTCGGCCTGTTCCTCGATCCCGGCGGCCGACAGCAGGCCGCGTACCCGCTCGCGCCGCGCGGCGACAGACCATTGCTGCACCATGATCAGCGGGTACTCGACGTTCTCGTAGGCGGTCAACACAGGTATCAGGTTGAAGTCCTGAAACACGAAGCCGATGTGTTCTCCGCGAAACGCCGCGGCCCGTCGCCGATCGAGTTGGCCGACCGACGTATCCAGCACCTCGAGTTGGCCGCCGCTCGGCCGGTCAAGGCAGCCGATCATGTTCAGCAGCGTGGTCTTGCCACTGCCCGACGGGCCGATGAAGCAGACAAAGGAACCGCTGGCGATGGAGAAATCCACGCCACGGATGGCCGACACGGACAAATCGCCGACCTGGTAGTCCTTGCGCAGTCCTTCTGCCCTGACCAGGGTCATCGCGTCGTCTCCGGCAGCAGGGCCTGTCCCGCTAATTGAGCTTCAGGGGTTCCCGCCTGCGCAGCACGCCGGGATCGGGTTCCTCGTCATGCACGTAGCCGGGCGGCGGATAGACGGTGTTGCAGCCCGCCGGGTCGTAATCGCCCATCTCGCGCTGCAGCAGACAGACGTCGTTGCTGCCCGGCCCGCCGGTGAGCTTGTCGAAACCCGGCCCTCCCCAGAGCACGTCGTAGTCGCCCTCGCCGCCGTCGAGTTCGTCGTCCCCGGGCGCCCCGAACAGCCAATCGTTGCCGGGACCGCCGAACAGCCGGTCCAGCCCGCGGGCGCCCATCAGGGAATCATTTCCCGGGCCGCCGCAGACAATGTCGTCCCCTGCGTCGCCATGCACCACGTCATTGCCGTCGCCGGCGACGATCACGTCGTCTTCGTCGCTGCCCAGGATCAAATCTGCTCCCGGCGTACCGACACAAGTCGCCCGCTGCCCGCCACACAGCGGCACTTCCAGGCCTGTCGGCAGGTAGGGACACTTGATCACGGTATGGGCCGGGTCGTAGTCGGGGAATCGCTCCCCGGTGACCTCGGGGCCAACGGCATGCGCCTGGCCGGCGAGAGACAAGGTTAGGTAGAGGGCCGCAACATGCCGCGCGGCCCCTATGTGACTTTCCATCTGCTCCCCCTCCATGCCTGCTCTTCGCTGATTGCGCGCCTCCGTCACTTCAAGTAAGGGCCGCTGCATTGAAGGCTGTCAATGCACGAACCCCTGTTTACTGACTTCGGTCAAGGATTACGATTGCGACGCAACAGCCCAACGCCTGCAAGGCCATGGGCCGCGCAATGTGGCGCTGGGCCTGGTGGCCCCGAGGGTCTTGGCCAAAGCGCAGTGTGCTACGCTGCAGCGCCACCCCAGAGAAAGGCGATGACCCGTAAGGAGGTCGGAACATGATCGAAGAAATGTCAGGATTGCCCGCCGGAACGATCGGCTTCCGGGCGACCGGCAAGGTAACCGATGACGACTATGATGACGTGCTCACCCCGGCCATCGATCGGGCAATCGAGGCCCATGACCGCATCAAACTGCTCGCGCAGTTGGGTCCAGAACTCGATGGCTACAGCATGGAGGCCGCGTGGGAAGACACGAAACTCGGCCTGCGCCATTGGAACGGTTTCGAGCGGGTGGCCATCGTCACGGACGAAAAGTGGGTCAGAGGCGTGATGAAGGCCTTCGGCTTCATGATGCCATGCCCGATACAGCTCTTTGCACTCGATGAGCTGGATGAGGCAAAGCGCTGGCTCCAGGAATCTCTCGGCACCATGCATTTCAGCGTGAACGACGGGATCATCATTGCAAGACTGATGGGCAAGCTCGAGCCCAGCGCGTACGACGGCATAGAGGCGGAGCTGGCGAGCGTCATGCATGAGAACGCGCACGTGAAGCTGCTGCTCGATCTGCGAGAATTCGATGGCTGGTCCGGCCTGTCCGCGTTGGGCAACCACCTGTCGCTCGTGCGTGAGCACCGGCGCAAGCCCGAGCGTATCGCAATAGTCGGCAACAAGGCGTGGCAACGTCTGGCGGAAAAAATCATGTCGCAGTTCGTCAACGCCAAGGCGCATTTCTTCGATGGCGACGACTACGATGGCGCGCTAGCCTGGGTTTCACAACCGTCGCAGACGGCTGACAGTGTGTAGCCGGTCGGCAGCGGGCGCGAAGCCCACGACAGGGACCTCGACCCGTTCGAGAGTCGCAGCGACGCCAGTATCTTTCGCCGGAACGACCGGGGCCGGGGCTTACCCCTTCGGCTTGCGCTGGTAGTCGAGCAGCTTGTTGGCGAAATACCGGTCGCCGAGCTCAGGATCGATTGGGTTGCCCTCCATGTCCACCAGGGGCAAGTCGTATTCGTTCCAACCGCGCAATCCGGTTTTCAGCGACGTGACGTATCGGTAGCCCATCTGCATCAGCGTATAGGTGGCAAAGACGCTCCGACTGCCGGAGCGGCAGACCACGACGATCTGCCGGTCTCGCGCCTGCACGAGGTCCGGCTCCGTCTCCTCGTGGTCCCATTCCACGGCCGTCTCGAGAATGCCACGCGGTACATGCAGCGAGTCTTCAATATGCATGGTGTCGTATTCCTGGTTCTCCCGAACATCCAGAAACAGGATGTCGTCGCCGCCTTCCAGTCTTTCTTCGACATCCCAGGGAAAGCATTCTTTTATCTTCGGTGCGATCTCCGCCACCATGTCTCGATAGGTGATTCGTCTCATAGCCGCTGTTCGGATTGGTCTTTGGGGAGGGCATTGTAGCCAATTCCGGTTCCGACCCGGTCGACCGGGCGAGGCAACTGACTCTGGATGCCCCGCTATCGATATCTCAATGAAAACAGACGGTTGCGGCAGGGCGCGGTGGGAGCTTCGACGGCGGATGCGGGACGCGCCGCTATTGTTGAAGCCGTAAATCGATTGCATTGAGTGTTTTGTCGACAATCCAGCCGGGTTTCGATTGAACCATTGCGGAACCCTCCCTATATTGTTGACAACAAGCCCCGGAGAGGTCGTTCGGGCGGCAATGCTGCTTGTCGCCGGTGGCCTGTCACTCAAGGGCGCCTCGAATAATCGAGGCGCCCGCACGGTACAAGGATGTACCGCCATCTTCGATCACGGCAAGTGATTGAAAATGAAGGAATGCGAAACCCGCGTTTTCGCGCTTCCGCGGAGGAAAATGCCATGGATCGCATTTTTCGAGGTCCACTTAACTCTGACCACGTCCATACTCAGCTGGGAAAATACCGTCCGCCTCGCCGGGATGCGTACTTCCAGGGTCGGATAAACCCATCAAACCACCGTCTTGTGGAACAAGTCTATGAACTCGACAAACCGTAAACCGCTGCCCGGTACCCGGCTCGACTATTTCGATGCGCGCGCGGCCGTCGACGCGATCCAACCCGGCGCCTACGAGAAACTGCCGTACACCGCCCGGGTGCTGGCGGAGCAACTGGTTCGTCGCTGTGCCCCGTCCGACCTGGACGGCGCCCTGAGACAGATCATCGAGCGCAAGCGCGATCTGGACTTCCCCTGGTATCCGGCGCGTGTCGTCTGCCACGACATTCTGGGCCAGACGGCGCTGGTCGACCTGGCGGGGCTGCGCGATGCGATTGCCGAACAGGGGGGGGATCCGGCGAAGGTCAATCCGGTGGTGCCGACCCAGTTGATCGTCGACCACTCGCTGGCCGTGGAGCACGCCGGTTTCGAGCCTGATGCGTTCGAAAGGAATCGTGCGATTGAAGATCGTCGAAACGAAGACCGTTTCCACTTCATCGAATGGACCAAGACCGCGTTCGAGAACGTGGACGTGATACCGGCCGGCAATGGCATCATGCACCAGATCAACCTGGAAAAGATGTCGCCGGTCATCCAGGCGCGCGATGGTGTCGCCTTCCCGGATACCTGTGTCGGCACCGACAGTCATACCCCACACATCGATGCACTGGGCGTTATCGCGATCGGCGTGGGTGGCCTGGAGGCCGAGACCGTCATGCTGGGTCGCCCGTCGATGATGCGTCTGCCGGACATCATCGGTGTCAGGCTGACTGGCCGGCGTCAGCCGGGTATCACCGCGACCGATATCGTGTTGGCACTGACCAGGTTCCTGCGCAAGGAACGCGTCGTGTCCGCCTACCTGGAGTTCTTCGGTGAGGGCGCGGCGGATCTGACCATCGGTGACCGTGCCACCATCTCCAACATGACGCCAGAATTCGGCGCCTCGGCAGGCATGTTCTACATCGACGAACAGACCATCGATTATCTGAAACTGACCGGTCGTGATGCCGAGCAGGTCGCGCTGGTCGAGCGTTATGCCCGGACCACCGGCCTGTGGGCGGATGAGCTGAAGAACGCCGAATACGAGCGCGTGCTCGAATTCGACTTGTCGACGGTCTGCCGCAACATGGCCGGGCCGTCGAACCCGCATCGCCTCTTGCCGACCTCGGCCCTGGTCGAGCGCGGTATCGCCGGCGAGTGGCAGAAGAAGCCGGGCGAAATGCCCGATGGTGCGGTGATCATTGCGGCCATTACCAGCTGCACCAACACCAGTAACCCGCGCAACGTGGTGGCGGCCGGCCTGATCGCCCGCAAGGCCAATGAACTCGGTCTGGTACGCAAGCCCTGGGTCAAGTCCTCGTTCGCCCCGGGCTCCAAGGTCGCCAGGCTGTATCTGGAAGAGGCCGGTCTGCTGTCCGAGTTGGAAAGGCTCGGTTTCGGCATCGTTGGCTACGCCTGTACGACCTGTAACGGCATGAGTGGCGCACTGGATCCGAAGATCCAGCAGGAAATCATCGACAGAGACCTGTACGCGACCGCGGTACTCTCCGGCAACCGCAACTTCGACGGGCGCATCCATCCGTATGCGAAGCAGGCCTTCCTGGCTTCGCCACCGCTGGTCGTCGCCTATGCAATCGCGGGTACCGTGCGTTTCGATATCGAGCAGGACGCACTGGGAACCGACAAAGACGGGAAGCCGATCAGGCTGAAAGACATCTGGCCGAGTGATGAAGCGATCGATGCGATCGTCGCCGAGCATGTGAAACCCGAGCAGTTCAAACAGGTCTACACGCCGATGTTCGATCTGGGTGCCCGCACACAGGCCGAGAGCCCGCTGTACGACTGGCGTCCGCAGAGTACCTATATCCGCCGTCCGCCATACTGGGAAGGCGCTTTGGCCGGAGAGCGCACGCTCAGGGGCATGCGACCGCTGGCTGTTCTGGGTGACAACATCACGACGGATCACCTGTCGCCATCAAACGCGATCCTGCTCGACAGCGCGGCAGGCGCCTACCTGCACGAGATGGGCCTGCCGGAGGAGGACTTCAATTCCTACGCCACCCACCGTGGCGACCACCTGACCGCGCAACGTGCGACCTTTGCCAACCCGAAGCTGCTCAACGAGATGGTCCGGGATGAGCATGGCGAGGTGCGGCAGGGCTCGCTGGCGCGCGTCGAGCCCGAAGGCAAGGTGATGCGCATGTGGGAGGCAATCGAGACCTACATGGGGCGGAAACAGCCGCTCATCATCGTGGCCGGTGCCGATTATGGTCAGGGCTCCTCGCGCGACTGGGCGGCCAAGGGTGTCCGACTGGCCGGGGTCGAGGCGATCATTGCCGAGGGCTTCGAGCGGATCCACCGCACCAACCTGGTCGGAATGGGCGTGCTGCCGCTCGAGTTCAAGGCCGGTGAATCACGCGGGACCTACGGCATCGACGGAACCGAGACCTTTGACGTGATCGGGGAAGTCGGCGCGCGCGCTGACCTGACCGTCATCATGCAACGTACCAGCGGCGAGTCCGTGGAGATCCCGGTGACCTGTCGCCTGGACACCGCAGAAGAGGTTTCGGTTTACGGAGCAGGCGGTGTGCTGCAGCGTTTCGCACAGGATTTTCTTGCATCGAGCAAATGATTGAGATCCCCGCCTAGCTTGGCTCAACCCGCCCGATGCGAATGGCAATAGGACTAGACAAAGAC
>CBFCWF010000206.1:0-7775 GCA_965601425.1 uncultured Chromatiaceae bacterium
CAGCTACTTATTGAACTGACGGCCAACGCGATTTGGCGTGAACCGAAGCCCGGTTCTCCGGCGCCCGATCGGGGCGACGACCATCTTTGGGCCCTATTGAGCGCCTACGCGGGAAGCATTCTGGTCACTGGCGATCGCTTGCTGCTTGAAAATCCTCCGAAAAGAAGCTTGGTCATCTCGCCCAGTACATGGCTCAGCGATTTTGTCAGCAACGGGAACCGCGTTCGATAGGTCTATTCGGTGTTACGGCTTTCTTCTAAAGGCAGCATGCGAATTGGCGAAACGCTTGATGCGAGACTACTGATCGCGTGAGTGCCTGGGGTTGCCCACAATAGGCTCGTAACTTATCGGTTTTAAAAAGAAAAAGGCCGTGATACTACACGGCCTACCTAGTGTTGACTGGTGGAGGCGGCGACCATCACGTTGCGTTATCAATCAATCACTTCAAAAGCAAAACACCGATCATGCCCCCACAGTTACCCCCAAATCGATTCGGCTGATTAACTGCCTGAAATCAGGCTGGTTTTGCCGGTCCTCCAGCACTCGCGATGCGTCAAATCGCTTCAGTGAATCGGTGCTGCCGACCAAGGCGCGGCCTGTACATTCCCCTCGGACGAAGCTTCTTTACCGGTTGGCAAAACGGGTCTGTTGAACGGGTTCTCAAGTCAGGCACGCAACGTGTCGTGGGCAGTCAGCCACTTATCCATGCCTTAACGTCGTCGGGTCCGGGAATGCTGCCACTGTGTACCAGCGTACCGTCGACGACAATACCGGGTGTCGACATGACCCCATAGGACATGATCTCGGCAATATCAGTCACCTTTTCCAGTTCGATCTCGACGCCCTGCTGCTTAGCGGCTGCGGCGATCACGTTGGCGGTGATCTCGCAGTTGCGGCAACCGGTGCCGAGGACCTTTATCGTCTTCATTCATTCACTCCGTCAAAGGACCGCAAAAACTCGGTTTCCCCTGCAGCTTTAACGGCGGACACGGCACGCTGCCAAAGGAACAATCGCCACGCTTTGGCAGTATCAGCACACCGCAGTCCGGGCACTGCCGATACCAGACACAGTGGTCGGTTGGCATGGTGTCGGTCTGCGTAAATCCGAATTTCGGACAGACCAAGGCAGACTCCGTTATCAGCTCAGTCCTGATCGTCGTCACGCAATCGCGTTGAAGCCCCAGCCGACCAGCGTGAATGAGATCGCGAGCACGCCGGCAAACAGGGTCAATGCCTGCCACTTGATCACCTTGCGCAGGATCAGCATCTCCGGCAACGACAGTGCCGCCACGCTCATCATCAGTGCCAGCGTCGTGCCAACAGCGACGCCCTTGGTGAGCATCGCCTCGGCGACGGGGATCACGCCGATGGCATTCGAATACAAGGGAATCCCGGTCAGCACAGCGGCGGGTACTGTGTACCATGCGTCACCGCCAAGGTTTTCACTGACCCACTGTTCCGGTACGAATCCGTGAAACAGCGCACCGACACCAATACCGAGTAGCACCCACTTCCAGATACGGCCGACGATCTCCTTGACTTCCGCAACCGCGTAACGGTGCCGACCGGCGAACGATCGATCGGGTCCCGGCAGATCGGCCTGGCCCATCTGGATCTTCCAGACGTACTCCTCGACCCAACGTTCCGGCTTGAACGACTGCATGGCCAAGCCCCCGAACCAGGCTACCAGGAGTCCCGCCCCGACATACAGGGCTGCCAATTCCCAGCCCAGGACTCCGATCAGAATCACGGCCGCGACTTCGTTGATCATTGGGCTGGCGATCAGAAACGAGAAAGTCACCCCCAAGGGGATGCCAGCCTCGACAAAGCCAATGAACAGAGGGACCGAGGAGCAGGAGCAAAACGGCGTCACCGCCCCCAGCGTGATCGCGAAACCGCGCGCCTGCCAGTCGGGCCGGCCGCGCACGAACTCACGCACCCGCTCCGGTGACAGCAGTGCCCGTAGCAGGCCCATCACGTATATCACGATCACCAGCAGCACAAAAATCTTGCTGACGTCCATGACGAAGAAGTGCAGGGCCTCCCCAAAAGCCGTCCCCGGCTGCAGCCTCAGCAGGCCGAATGCAATCAGATCGCCAAGCGACGCAAACACTATTTCGCCTCCGGGTCAGGAACTGGCAGCCGCAGCGGGTGCAGATTCAGTGGGCACCTTCGGTAGTTTGAATGAGATCAGCGCTGCCGCCAGCACGAAAGCGGTGGACCACCACAAGCAGCCTTCCAGGCCTTGAGTCTGGTACACCAAGCCGGACAGGACGGTGCCGGTCAGGCGTCCGGCGGCGTTGGCCATGTAGTAGAACCCCACGTTCATCGCCACCTTGTCGTGGTCCGAGTAGGCGAGGATCAGGTAGGAGTGGACCGCCGAATTGATCGCAAACACCGCGCCAAAGGCGAACAGGCCGATGATCAGAGATAAGGCCGGGTCAAGGCCGGACATCAGCGCGATGGCGATACCCGCCGGGAACACGGCCAGCAGCAGGGCCCAGTTGCGCGCACTGCTGCCCTGCGGACCGTGCCCATGGTGGCCCTTGCGTAACATGGCCGGGGCACCTGCCTGCACGAAGCCGTAGAGCACCACCCAGAGCGCCAGAAACGAACCCACCTGGATGTGGTTCCAGCCGGTGACCGACGCCAGGAACACGGGCAGTCCGACGACGAACCAGACATCACGCGAACCGAACAGGAAGTAGCGTGCACCCGACAGGATGTTGATCTCGCGGGTCTTGGAGAAGATCTGCTTGAACTTGGCCTTAGTCTTCGATGTGCCCATTCCCATCGGCAGCGCCCACAAGGCATACAGGTAGACCACGAAAAGCATCGCGGCCATGCCGCCCATGGCCCAGCGGAAGCCGATCAGGTAGAGCAGCAGGCCACCGAGGAAAAATCCGACCCCCTTGAGGGTGTTCTTCGATCCTGTGAGTAAGGCCACCCACTTGAACAGCCGGGTATCGGCATTCTCGCCCTTGGGCACGACCAGCTTGACGCTGGACTTGGCGCTCATCTTGTTCAGGTCCTTGGCGATGCCTGACATGGCCATGGCCGTCATGACATAGGCCACCGACAGCCAGGACGGGTCCACTGTCAGCGCACCAAGCGCAACGACCTGGAGGAAGCCGCCTATGATCATGGTGCGATTGAGCCCGATGTGCGAAGCGATCCAGCCACCGACGCCGTTGGTGATGATTCCGAAGACTTCGTAGAACAGGAACAGGAACGCGATTTCCAGCGGGCTGAAGCCCAGGTTATGGAAATGCAGAACCACCAGCATGTGGATGGCCCCGTCGGTCAGCGTGAAGGCCCAGTAGGCCCCTGTGACCACCAGGTAGGTACGAAGTCCCTGTTCCATGATCACATCGCCGCAGCGATCTTGTCGGCGATATCCATCATCCGGCAGACATAGCCCCACTCGTTGTCATACCAGGCATAGATCTTGACCTGGGTTTCATCGATTACCATGGTGGAAAGTGCATCGACGATCGAGGAGCGTGGATCATCGAGGTAGTCCACCGATACCAACGGCCGCTCTTCGTAGCCGAGAATGCCAGCGAGTTCGCCCTCGGCTGCTGCTCTGAAATAACCGTTGACCTCTTCCGCCGTGACGGGGCGCGCCGCCTCAAAAACGAAATCGGTCAGCGAGGCATTGAGCAGCGGAACACGTATCGCGTGACCGTTCAGCTTGCCGGTCAGCTCCGGGAAGATCTTCGTGATCGCCCGTGCCGATCCGGTTGTTGTCGGTATCAGTGACTGGCCGCAGGCACGTGCGCGGCGCAGGTCTTTGTGACCCTTGTCGATAATGGTCTGGGTATTGGTGATGTCGTGAATCGTGGTCATGCAGCCGTGCACGATGCCGATCTTCTCGTGCACTACCTTGACCACCGGCGCCAGGCAGTTGGTGGTGCAGGAGGCCGCCGTGACCAGATGGTGCTCGGCCGGGTCATACAGGTGGTCATTAACGCCGTAAACGATGTTCAGCGCCCCTTCGGTCGGCGCAGCAACAATGACCTTCTTCACCCCCTGGTCGAAATAGGTCTGCAATGACTCGGGCTTTTTGTGATGCTTGCCGGTCGCCTCGATCACGATGTCACAGCCCGACCAGTCGGTTTCGCCGATGGTCGCGTTGCGACTGTATGCGATCCGCTTGCCACCGATGATCATGGCCTCGCCATCGGCACTGCATGCTTCGGCCCAGGTGCCATGCACCGAGTCGAACTTGAGCAGATGTGCCGAACCGGTTGCATCGGTCGCGATCTCATTCACCTGGACGATGGCAATGCCTTCCCTTTCCCAGCCGGCACGAACTGCAAGACGACCCATGCGGCCGAAGCCGTTGATACCTACGCGAATTGCCATTTGCCTGTCCTCATATTGTTGTCAGTACCGACTGTTTATCGGTGTTGTTTGCTCGTTGCCGACGGTCCGGCTTCCAAGTGCGGTGTTTGTCCTGGTTCAGATTTCAGCTGTGCTCACCGTTTAAGTGCCGTGCCTCGCAGGCCTGCGCCAGGTAATCCTTGTGTACGGCGAGCTTCAAGGCGTTGGGACGCAAAGACGTCACCTGATCCAGAATCTGGTCGTGGTGCATGCCGCGCTCACACAGGGTCATCGCCGCCATCAGGCCGGTCCTGCCCGAACCGCCTTTACAGTGAATGGCCACGGTCCCGGATCGATCCAGGATCTCAAAGACCGGGCCTTTGCCGGTCTCCCATGCAAGTCGAAATGCCTCCCCGGGTGAGGCATCGTCTTCGATGGGGAGATGGAACCATTGCAGCTGTTTGCTGTGGCAGGCATCCGGAAGATCTGCGACCCCGTTGCGCACCATCTCATCGTTGGGCATCAGGGTGATCACGGCCTCTGCGCCGGCCGCCTTCAACTGTGCCAATGAGTCACGCAGGTCTGCCCCCTTTGTGCCCGGGCATGGTGTAAAGATCAGCGTACCGCCCGTGCTCAGAGGCAACTTGTCAAAAGGGTGTGACGACACTGGGGCTTTCTCCGCGTCTGAAGATCGAGGGTTCAAAGCTCGTAGTCGCCACTGTAGGGCGCGTCGCCTTCGAGCACGGGCAAGGTCAGCTCGTTACCCCAGTGTGACCAGCCGCCGTTGTACAGGCGCACGTCTTCGACCCCGAGGTGCTTGAGCTGCATGTAGGCGAGGCTCATCCGGAAGCCGTCATGGCAGTAGACGTACACGGTCCTGTCCTTGGGGACGTCCTTGTACAGTTCGGCGAGGCCCGAATCCGACAGCCATTTCTGCGACTGTGCATCGGTTCCGTTCAGGCTCACCACGTTGACCGCACCGGGGATGTGTCCGCCCTGGATCGAGTGGCGGACCACCTCGCCGGTGTACATGTCGTGCGGGCGCGCATCGAGCAGCACCACGTTTGGGTCACGGCGCGAGACGATGTCGTCGTAGACATCGGTCCACTCGACCAGCAGGGCCGGGTTGGCGGGCTTGAGGGTAACACTGCCCAGCTTCGGTTCGGCAGGCTCCTTCTCCATGTCGTTGAATACCGACCAGTCGAGCGTGCCACCATTGAGCACCTTCACCTGCGCCATATCGAAGCCGTACAGCTCCAACATGAAATACAGACGCGAGGTCAACGCGGTGCGCGAGTCGTCGTACAGCACGATAGTCGAGCCGTCGTTCACGCCCCAGCTGCGCAGGCGTTCCTGGAATACCTCGTGTGAGGGGAAGCGCATCGGCGGGGTCGCGTGATTGTCGCCCAGATCCTTGAAGCGCTGGATCTGGATGGCACCGGGGATGTGACCGACCGTGTAATAACGGTGCGGGTGGTAGCGTACCTCGAGCACCACCAGGTTTTCGTCCTCGATATTGTCTGCGAGCCAGTCGGCATCGATCAGATATTCGGGCTCGGCATAGGCGATCGAGCAGAAGCACCAGAGCAGAATCGCAAGCAGTCTTTTGTTCATTGTCTTTCCTCGGAATGTTGGGGTCTTGCAGCGCCGCGCTCGTACCAGTCGCGGGTGGCATTGACGATCCGTACTACGGACAGCATCACGGGGACCTCCACCAGGACGCCCACGACCGTCGCGAGCGCTGCACCGGAATTGAAACCGAACAACACGATGGCGGCCGCCACGGCGAGTTCAAAGAAGTTGCTTGCCCCGATCAGGGCCGACGGGGCGGCGACACAGTGGGCCACACCAAACTGTCGGTTCAGGAGGTAGGCGAGGCCGGAATTGAAATAGACCTGGATAAGGATTGGAACAGCGAGCATCACGATCACCAGCGGCTGGCTGAGGATCTGTTCACCCTGGAAGCCGAACAACAGGACCAGCGTGGCCAGCAAGGCAACCAGTGACAGGGGGTGCAACTGGGCGAGCCGTGCGTTCAACGCCGTCTCGCCACCTTGTGCCAGGAGACGGCGACGCCACCGTTGGGCGAACAGCACCGGCAGGAGGATATAGAGCACAACCGAAAGGAACAGCGTATCCCACGGCACCGTGATCGCGGACAGGCCGAGCAACAGACCGACGATCGGCGCAAAGGCGAAGATCATGATGGTGTCGTTGAGTGCGACCTGGGTGAGCGTGAAATTGGCGTCGCCGTCCGACAGTCGGCTCCAGACAAACACCATCGCCGTGCAAGGGGCGGCAGCCAACAAAATCAGGCCGGCGATGTACGAGTCCAGCTGGTCAGCGGGCAGGTAGTCCGAAAACACACCGCGAATGAACAGCCAACCGAGCAATGCCATCGAGAAGGGTTTCACACCCCAGTTGATGAACAGCGTGACGCCGATGCCACGCCAGTGTTCCTTCATTTGGTGCAGGGCACCGAAGTCGACCTTCAGCAGCATCGGGATGATCATGAGCCAGATCAGCACCGCCACCGGCAGGTTCACCTGCGCCATTTCCATCCGGCCGATTGTCTGAAATGGTTGCGGAAACCAGTGTCCAAAAGCGATGCCCGTGACAATGCACAGGCCAACCCACACGGTCAGGTAGCGCTCGAACAGGCTCAGCGGGCTGCCAGCGGCCTGCTTCGCGGTGACTTCGCACTGTGCGCTCATGTTGCTGGCACGCCCATGCACGTCGCCATCAGGCGCAACGTGGGGCGCCGGGTCGGTTTGGCATAGCAGCGAGGGCCGCCAGGTCGTCTGCAAAGGGCGCGGCTTGGCTCACACCCTTGGCCGTTTGCTTCAAAACATTTGTCACCCATTTGGGTAGGTCAGGGTTGATCCGGTAGTGGATCCACAATCCCTCCCGGCGGTCGCTCACAAGCTCGGCGTCGCGCAGCTGTCCGAGGTGACGGGAGATATTGGGTTGGGCGACTCCGATCGCATGGGTGAGTTCGCAGACGCAGAGTTCCCGGTGTTCGAGCAGCAACAGCAGGCAGCGAAGCCGCGTGGAATGGGCGAGAGCGGAAAAAAGAGACTCGGGGGATATATTCATGTAAAGGAATATATCAGATGCCGTATATTCCGTCTATGACATATTGTTCGTGCCAATGTGGCTGGGCAGGCTCAGGCATTGGGTCCACCCAGTCAGGCCGAGGTAGCGCTTGGTTATCTATAGGAGAGCACCGTTACCAACTACGCGAGGAGCATGCGGGGTCGAATCAAAGCATGTGCTGAACAGTTACGGGCGAAATCATCGACAGTCCAGGATATAGACTGCGTCAGTTACTTCGTAAGCAACGGTGCACGATTCGCGAACTGCCAGTTCACGAGTGCCTTCAACCCGACCAGGACGGCCTGCATACGGATTGGCCGGTAGTACAGCATCAACCGAAGACCGGATTTGCT
>CBFCWF010000207.1:0-7745 GCA_965601425.1 uncultured Chromatiaceae bacterium
CCTCTTCCTCCAGAGTGATCAGGGTACCGTCGCCACCGTCCTCGAAACTCGACAACACGCGCAATGGCACATTGTACTTCCCGGCAAACTCGACCGACCGTATCTGCAACACCTTTGAGCCGAGGCTCGCCATTTCGAGCATTTCCTCGAACGTGATGCGGTCGAGCTTCCGGGCCTTGGGCTCGACCCTCGGATCGGTGGTGTAGACACCGTCGACATCGGTATAGATCTGGCACTCGTCTGCCTTCAGCGCTGCGGCCATCGCGACCGCGGTGGTATCCGAGCCACCGCGCCCTAGCGTGGTGATGTCACCGTGCTCGTCGACACCCTGAAAGCCGGCCACGACGACAACGCGCCCGTTCTTGATGTCGGCGCAGACGCGCGCGTGATCGATGTCCATGATGCGTGCCTTGGAATGCGCACTGTCGGTGAGGATATGGACCTGGGCGCCCGTGTAGGACCGCGCCGCGCAGCCGACCTTTTCCAGCGCCATGCACAGCAGCGCGATCGTGACCTGCTCTCCGGTCGAGACCAGCACATCCATTTCACGCGGGTTGGGGGCGTCGCTTATTTCGTTCGCGAGTGCGATGAGCCGGTTGGTTTCACCCGACATCGCGGAGACGACGACAACCACATCGTCGCCGCGGTCACGAAAGCGCTTGACGCGCGCGGCGACGCCCTGGATCCGTTCCACGGAACCCACGGATGTCCCACCGTATTTCTGAACAATCAGTGCCATGTTGCCAATCCGACCATCGGCCCCGGAGCGGCGACCAGGCCGCCCGTGCGCCGGAAAAGGGCGCGATTTAACACCATTTGGCGATCAAACTAAAGCCTTTCGGCGACCCAGGCCTGCGCAAGTTCGAGCGCCCGGGGCACGCCGTCGGGGTCGGAGCCCCCGGCCTGTGCCATGTCAGGCCGACCGCCCCCCTTGCCGCCGACCTGCTCGGCCGCGACCTTGACCAGGTCGCCGGCCCGGCAACGGTCGGTCAGATCCTTGCTCACGCCGGCGATCAGGTTGACCTTTGAGCCATTGACCGCGGCGAGCAGGATCACCGAACGCCCGAGCTTGTTCTTGAGTTGATCGAGTGTGTCGCGCAGCGACTTGGGATCGGCACCATCGAGGCGCGCCGCCAGTACCCGGGCGCCGTTGACCTCGACCGCCTGCGCGGCCAAGTCGGAACCGGCCGCCGACGCAAGCTTTGCCTTGATCTGATCGAGTTCCTTCTCCAGCCGCTTGTTGCGGTCGATGAGCTTGCCGAGCTTGTCCTCGAGTTCGTCACGGCCGGCGTTGATCAGGCTGCCGAGGCGCAGCAGACGCTCCTCGTCGGCCTCGACCCACTCCAGTGCGCGCGCGCCGGTGACCGCCTCGATACGCCGCACGCCCGTAGCGATCCCCGTCTCGACGGTGATCTTGAACAGACCGATGTCACCGAGCGCCTTGACGTGGGTACCGCCACACAGCTCAGTCGAAAAATCACCCATGCGCAGCACGCGGACCTGTTCGTCGTATTTTTCACCGAACAGGGCCATCGCGCCCGCGGCCTTGGCGTCGTCCAGGGCCATGATGCGCGTCTCGACCGTAGGATTTTCCCGGATCTGTTCGTTGACCAGGCGCTCGATCTCGATCAGCTGCGCACGGCTGAGCGGCTCGAAGTGCGAAAAATCGAATCGCAAGCGCTCGGGCTCGACCAGCGAGCCCTTCTGACCGACATGGTCGCCGAGCACCTTGCGCAAGGCGGCATGTAACAGATGGGTCGCCGAATGGTTCAGCGCCGTCGCGCGGCGCCGTCCGGTATCGACCTCCGCCCTTATCGAGTCGCCGACGTTGATCTCGCCGGAGCAGAGCGCTCCGACATGTGCGAACACCATACTGGACGGCTTACGCGTATCGGAAACCACGAACTCACCACCGCCGGAGACGCGGAGACGTCCAACGTCACCGACCTGTCCGCCGGACTCGGCATAGAACGGCGTGCGATCGAGTACGACCATGCCCTCGTCTCCGGGGGCGAGACGGTCTGCCGCCGCACCGTCGTGGAACAACGCGATGACCGTCGCCGAGTCTTCGAGGCGCTCATAACCGGTGAAGTCGGTTTCACCGTCGATGTTGACCTCCGCGGCCTGGGCCACGGCGAACTGACTGGCCGCGCGCGCGCGGCTGCGTTGAGCGTCCATCGCGCGGTCGAATCCTTCACGGTCGATCGCCAGGCCCTTCTCGCGTGCGATATCCGCGGTCAGGTCCGTCGGAAAACCATAGGTGTCGTATAGCTTGAAAACGACCTCGCCAGGGATGACCTCGCCGCCCATGCGACGAATCGCCTCGTCGAGTATCTTCATGCCCTGCTCGATGGTCTCGGCGAAGCGCTCCTCCTCGAGCCGCAGCACCCTCGCGACCATCGCCTTGGACCTGCTCAGCTCTGGGTAGGCGGCACCCATCTGGCGGTCCAGCGCATCCACCAGCCGGTAGAAGAAGGGCGCGTGCTGACCGAGCTGATAGCCGTGCCGGATCGCACGCCGGATGATGCGGCGTAATACATAGCCACGGCCCTCGTTGCCGGGCGTGACACCGTCGACGATCAGGAACGCACAGGAGCGAATGTGGTCGGCGATCACCCGCAGGGATTTCGCGCTCAGATCGCTGGTTCCGGTCGCCTCCGCGGCCGACTCGATAAGGGCCCGGAACAGGTCGATCTCGTAATTCGAGTGCACTCGCTGCATCACAGCCGCGAGCCGTTCGAGCCCCATGCCGGTGTCGACCGAGGGCCTCGGCAGTGGCGTCATGTCACCGCTCGCGTTGCGGTTGTACTGCATGAAGACCAGATTCCAGATCTCGATGTAGCGGTCACCCTCTTCCTCGGGCGAGCCCGGGGGACCACCCCAGACCTCCGGACCGTGGTCGAAGAATATCTCGGAGCAGGGACCGCAGGGTCCGGTGTCGCCCATGGACCAGAAGTTGTCGCTCTCGAAGGGCCGGCCACCAGGCTTGTCCCCGATCCGGGTGAAGCGTTCGGGGTCGACGCCGACCTCGTCGAGCCAGACCGCGGCCGCTTCGTCGTCGTCGCGATAGACGGTGACCCAGAGCTTGTCGGCCGGCAGCTTCAGGACCTTGGTGAGGAACTCCCAGGCATACAGGATCGCGTCGCGCTTGAAATAGTCCCCGAAGCTGAAGTTGCCCAGCATTTCGAAGAAGGTGTGGTGACGTGCCGTGTAGCCGACATTCTCGAGATCGTTGTGCTTCCCGCCCGCACGTACGCAGCGCTGCGAACTGGTCGCCCGGACGTAGCCACGCGTCTCCTTGCCGAGGAAGACGTCTTTGAACTGGACCATTCCGGCATTCGTGAACAGCAGCGTCGGGTCGTTGGCCGGGACGAGCGGGCTCGACTCGACGACGGCATGGCCCTTATCCGCGAAGTAGTCGAGGAAGGCGGAACGGATTTCTGCGCTGGTATTCATTGCGGGTGGCGATCAAACGGCAAAACTGGAATGTTATGCAGCTTGGACGGAAAAGTCATCCACGAGCAGGCGCCAAAACCGCTGCATTTCAGTGAATTAGCCGCCCCTTCCGGTGAACACCCAGGCTGATCGTGCATGCGCCTCGCAGTCCAGCCGCCCCGGCAGATCGGGCGGCCCGGTATTCGGCGAGTCGGGCAGTGCCCGGCGCTGATTCGCCAGGTGGGGCCCGCGCGACAGTCGCGCGGTAGCGGGCCGCTACCCGGTGTCAGGCGACATCAAAATTCGCGGGAATGATCCAGGTGACGCCTGATCAGGCTGATCGGGAATCCGCGCTGCTCGAGAAACCGCCCCCGGCGGGCAAGCTCCCGCGGGTCGCGGGCCGGTCGCTCGCCGAACCGCCGTGATGCAGCCTCGGCCAGCCGATCCTCCCAATCGCAGCACGCGGTCTCCAATGCCGCCGCGATCAGCTGTTCGGCAACGCCCCGCGCTGCCAGCTCAGCGCGGATGCGCAACGGCCCGAAACCCTTGCGCATCCGCTGTGCGAGATACTGCGCGGCAAATCGTTCATCACTGAGCAGCCGCCGCCGTACCAGCGCATCCAACACCTCGTCAGTCAGCCCGCTATCGTGACCCCGATCAGACAGCTTGCGCCGCAGCTCGTGGCGGCTATGCTCGCGCACCGCGAGCAGCCTGACCGCCGCCAGCTCGACCGCAGCCGCCGCCTGGCCGGGTTCGGTTGCGCGCGGCGTCATCAGGCGTCGCGCGAGGCCGCCTCGGGTTCGGCCCGATCACCGGCCGACGGCTCCTCCGGGATCAGCGCGGCGCGTACCTGCTGCTCTATGTGACGGGTGATCTCCGGGTTTTCCTTCAGAAAGTTGCGCACGTTCTCCTTGCCCTGGCCGATCCGGTCGCCGTTGTAGCTGTACCAAGCGCCGGATTTCTCGATCAGGCCCTGCGCGACGCCGAGCTCGATGACCTCCCCCTCGCGGGAGACACCCTCGCCGTACAGGATCTCGAACGTGGCCTGGCGAAACGGCGGCGCGACCTTGTTCTTGACGACCTTGACCCGGGTCTCGTTGCCGACCACCTCGTCGCCCTTCTTGATCGCGCCGATGCGGCGGATGTCGAGACGCACCGAGGAGTAGAACTTGAGCGCGTTGCCGCCGGTGGTGGTCTCCGGACTGCCGAACATCACGCCGATCTTCATGCGGATCTGGTTGATGAAAATGACCACGGCGTTGGATCGCTTGATGTTCGCAGTGAGTTTGCGCAACGCCTGCGACATCAGGCGAGCCTGCAGGCCGACATGGGAATCGCCCATTTCGCCCTCGATCTCGGCCTTCGGTGTGAGCGCGGCGACCGAGTCGATCACGACGACATCGACGGCACCCGAACGCACCAGCATGTCCGTGATCTCCAGCGCCTGTTCGCCGGTATCGGGCTGCGATACGAGCAGCTCGTCCATGTCGACGCCGAGTTTCTCCGCATAGACCGGGTCGAGCGCGTGCTCCGCGTCGACGAAGGCACAGGTGCCCCCGGTCTTCTGCGCCTCCGCGACGATGTGCAGTGTCATGGTCGTCTTGCCCGATGATTCCGGCCCGTAGATCTCGACGACACGACCCTTGGGTACACCGCCCACGCCCAGCGCCAGGTCGAGACTCAGCGAGCCGGTCGAGACCACTTCGATGTTGCGCACCGCGTTGGCGTCGCCCATCCGCATCACCGAGCCCTTGCCGAACTGTTTCTCGATCTGGCTGAGCGCGGCTGCCAGCGCCTTCTTGCGATTCTCGTCCATGAGTGCTCCCCCCGAAGCGGCTAGTAGTTGGTCCTGCGCAGAGTGTAGTTGGTTCTCTTTTTGTTTTCCAGCTGATTTTCCTTCACCGTGCCGTGTGACGATTCGCGCCCGGGTCGGCCGACCGACCCGCCGCCGCCCGGGCCGGTCGCATGATCAGCACAACGCCCAGCGTGCGACCGGCCGGTACATCGGCGCCGACCCGGGTCTGGATTCGACCAGTGCCATTTCGCGGACCGGCCAGGTCAGCGGGGGCAATGGGCCAGAACCGGGCATCCGGCGCACCTTGCGTGCCAGGGTCACGTGCGGACGGAACGCGCGCGACTCGACGGGGTGGCCCAGCGCTCTGAGTCCCTCGCCCAGGCACGCGTGCAGCGCGACGAGTTCGCCCGGTATCGCATTCGGCCCGGCCCACAGCACCTGTGCCCTCGCCCAATGCCCGATGGCATCGAGCACCAGCGCGAAGGCGCCGGCAACGCAGCGTGCACCCAGCGAGCGCAGTTCCGCGACCCGCCGCGGGTCAATTGGCCCGAGAAAGTGCAGCGTCAGATGCAGGTCAGCACGATGCTGCCAGCGCACGTCGTGCGGCAGGTTGTGGGTCTGCCAGTGGTACAGCGACTGACGCGTCGCGTCGTCGGGCCATAGCGCGAAGAACAGCCGTCGCGGCGCGCTCATCGGGCGCGTTCGAGCAATCCAGCGAGGGCCGCATCGACGGTCTCGGCGCGGATCTGCAAGCGGTCCCCGGCGAAATGCTCGCCGACGGCCGACACCTGGTCGCCAACGCCCCAGGCGATCCAGACCGTGCCGACCGGTTTCTCCGGCGTGCCGCCAGCGGGGCCGGCGACGCCACTGACCGCGACACTGAGGTGCGCACGACTGCACGCAATCGCGCCGGCGGCCATCTCGATCACGGTCTCGCGACTGACCGCCCCGAAACGGGCCAGGGTGTCGGGCGATACGCCGAGCATCTCCTGCTTGGCGAGGTTGCTGTAGGTCACGAAACCGCGGTCGAACCAGGCGCTGGAACCTGCCAGGTCGGTCAACGCGGCGGCAATCCCGCCACCGGTGCAGGACTCTGCGCAGGCCAGCCACCAGCCGCGCCGCTGCAGATGCCCGGCGAGTTCCGACACGGTGGCTGTCCGATCCATAAGCTCGCGCCCCCCTCCGAAGGTCCGGTAGACTGCCCAACCGGGCGATTCACAGAGCATAACCGAACGGGTGTCCCGAATGAGCGAACTGCAGATACTGGTCGAACGTAAACCCTCCCCCATGAAGCTCGAGGTCCTGGGCGTCTACGACTGGCCGATCTGGCGCAAAGAGGTATCGACCTTCCCCTGGACCTACCAGCGGCAGGAGACCTGTTACGTGCTGCGCGGCCGGTTCAGGGTGACGCCAGACGGTGGGGAGCCACAGAGCTTTCAACGCGGCGACCTGATCACCTTCCCTCAGGGCCTGAGTTGCACCTGGGAGATCGAACAGGACGTCGAGAAACACTACGATCTCCAGTGAATCGGCGGATACGCCCAGTGGCGCGAGAGACGGGCCGGGGCGCGCGCGCGGCTGAGCGGCAAGCCAGGTCCTGCCGGCCCGGGCTCAGCGGGCGTTCTTGCGCGCCTCGAAGGCGCGCTGACACGCCGGCAGATCGTAGTAGAGCGGCGCCCGGGCGCCGGACTGCGCGCCATAGTCGGCGTAGAATTTCTCGCACGCGGCCCGATCGGGTTTCTGTTTGCGCGCGACGCACTCTTCGATGTACCGCGCGCGCTCGGGGGCCAGCCGGCTCTCGCGTGCCGCCTCGCAGGCCGCGTCCAGTTGCGCCTGATCGGTCTCGGCCACGCCGCCGGACCTGCTGGGCGATGTTGCCGGCGTCGTGTTGCGCTTTGTTGCGCCGCTCGTCTCCCGCGCCGCCGACGGGTCACCGGTGGATACCTTGTCCCTCTCCGTGGAGGTCGCCTGTTCGCCCCGTTGCGTCGAGGCGTGTCCCACCATGGACGTCACGCAACAAAGGCCTACCAAAAACACCAAACTTCTTTTCATGGACCGATTCTCCGTATCGCCCGGGCGTCGGCATTGGCCAACCCCGCGATATCGCGGAGCATACACGAGGGTACTGCGTTCGTGGTCTCTCGCGCGCTCGCTTTCCCATCGCCTCCGCGCCCGAACCGGGGCCCGGCCAGGGTACGCCCGACCCGGCGAGGCGGCGAGCATCGCACCGTGCGCCAGGATACAACGACTGGCGTGCGGGCCTCGCGCTTGCGGGGACCACGTCCCGGCCAGGCGCGACCGGGCAGACGCGCAGCCCCGCCGCCGTTGGTCACGTTGATGCCCGACCACCGCACGCAACCGGAATGATCGGGATAAGGACGTTGTGCAGCCGCAACCGGTCTTCACGCCGGCCGGTCCGATGACGCCGGCCGACGACCTTCCGCGCTGGGTAGGGCATGCGGACATCGATGCCTTCTATGCGAGCGTCGAGCAGCGTGACCGTCCCGAATACCGG
>CBFCWF010000208.1:0-7702 GCA_965601425.1 uncultured Chromatiaceae bacterium
GTTGACAGCGTGCTGGGCTTTCTGCGCAGTTTCGACGGGGACGCCCGTGGCTATGCCGACTATGTCCGTCGGACCGGGCGCTCTGCCCAGCGCGAGGTCGCCTGGGTCGCGCGTGATCTCGCCCGGCGTCAACGGGATGCCGCCCCGGCAGACCGCGATGCGCTGTTCGAGGTACTGCAGCACGCCAAGGTGCTGGAATCCGGCGAGCGCTACCTGCGCTGGCTACACCTTCGCGGTCCCTGGTCGTGGAACGTCCGGGCCGATCATTTCGAACGTACCGTGGCGCGGCTGTTGGACCACTATGGTGCCGGCAGCCGGGCCATCGTCTGGGCGCACAATACCCACATCGGCGATGCCCGCGCGACGAACCGCGTCGACGCCGGGGAGGTGAACATCGGTCAGCTGGCCCGCGAGCGGTTCGGCCGCGACGCGGTGTTCGCAGTGGGTTTCGGCACGGCGACCGGCAGCGTACTCGCCGCGCGGCGTTGGGAGGGCGTCCGTCGCACGATGTGGACGCCGTTGCCGCGCCGCGACAGTCTGGAGGCGGCATTGCTCGCCGCCGGCGGTGGCGATCGGGTCCTGATTCTGGCGCCGGGCTCGCCGGCGACGCACGCGCTGAGCCGGACGCTGCCACACCGTGCCATCGGCGTCGTGTTCGACCCCCGGCGCGAGCGCGCGCTCAACTATGTGCCGAGCCGGCTGCCGGAACGCTACGATGCATTCGTTTTTCTGCCGCAGACGCGGGCGCTGGCCCCGCTGCACGCCGAGTAGCCGTGCAGGGCATGGGTGGTACGCTGGACCTGGTGTCAGGCACACGAGCGCGCCCCGTGCCATCCGTGCCGCCCATCGGCGAATCGGCGCTGCATCCCGTGGATACGCGGTGACGTGCGGTGCTCAGAAGGCCGGCTTCTCCGGTGCGTCCGCATACAACTGCACCGAGTCCATGATCTCCTGCCTGGCCTCCTCGATACCGTACCAGCCGTCGACACGGACCCATTTACCCTCGTCCAGATCCTTGTAGTGCTCGAAGAAGTGCGAGATGCGATTCAGGATCTCGCCCGGCAGATCGCGAAACGTCTCGACGGCGCGATAGGTCTTGCACAGTTTGTCGACCGGCACCGCAAGCACCTTGGCGTCGTCCCCGGACTCGTCCTTCATTTTCAATACGCCGACCGGGCGGCAGCTGATGACCGAGCCGGAGATCAGCGGGTCCGGGGTCAGGACCAGCACGTCGACCGGGTCGCCGTCCTTCGACAGCGTGTGCGGTACGTAGCCGTAGTTACACGGGTAGTACATCGCAGTCGACATGAAGCGGTCGACGAACATCGCACCGGTTTCCTTGTCGAGTTCGTATTTGACCGGGTCGGAATGTGCTGGGATCTCGATGATGACGTTGATTTCGTTGGGTACGTTGCCCTTGCTGACGCGGTCCAGATTCATGCGCCCCCCTCGGGGTTGGCTGTTGGCGGAAGACGCCAAGGGTAAGCGCAGACAGCGCCCGCGTCCATATCGGGGCGGCAGTCAGGCATCTTCCGGCGCGGTGGCGGCGAAGGGTAACTATTGGCAAAACATTTGGCACAGCGGGGCGGAACGGGTTAAAAACGAAAATTCACGAAGAACATAAACATAAAATCCAAAGGAGCCCGCTATGCTTGGCGCATTCTTGCCACCGATACTCGGTATTCTCGGACTTGGCGTCGCCTTCTACATCTACCGACTGATCAAGCAAAGGCCCGCGGGCGATGCGAAAGTGACCGATATCGGCGACCAGATCCATCTCGGCGCGATGGTCTTCATGAAACGTGAGTACAAGACGCTGGGGCTGTTCGGCGTGCTGGTGCTGGGGCTGTTGTTGGTGTTTCTCGGTCCGAAGACGGCGATTGCGTTCCTCGTGGGTGCGCTGGCCTCGGGTTCGGCCGGTTACTTCGGCATGTTCACCGCCACCAAGGCCAACGTGCGCACGACCACGGCGGCCAACCGCGAGGGTGCCGCGGCGGCGTTGACCATCGCGTTCTTCGGCGGATCGGTCATGGGGCTGCTGGTGGCATCGATGGGGCTGCTCGGCCTCGGCAGCCTGTACCTGGTTTTCGGCGGTGATCCCGAGACCGCGCACGCGATACACGGTTTCGGCATGGGGGCCTCGATGGTCGCGCTGTTCTCGCGTGTCGGCGGCGGCATCTTCACCAAGAGCGCCGATGTCGGGGCCGACCTGGTCGGCAAGATCGAGGCGGGTATTCCGGAGGACGACCCCCGCAACCCGGGCGTGATCGCCGACAACGTGGGCGACAACGTAGGTGACGTGGCCGGGATGGGCTCCGACATCTTCGAGTCCTACTGCGGCTCGATGATCGCGACCATTGCGATCGCCTCGACCATGACCCTGGCCGCGGCCGACGCGCTCGGCGGCCAGCAAATGCTGATGGCACTGCCATTGCACCTGGCCTCGGTGGGTCTGCTTTGCTCGATCGCCGGCATCCTGCTGGTGCGAAAGTCGTCCGACAAGTCGCCTGAGAAGGCACTGCGCACGGGCACACTCGGTGCGTCGGCGCTGTTCATCTTCGTCGCTTACCTGCTGATTACCGCCATGGGCGGCAACCCGGCGATCTGGGGTGCGGTCGTGGCCGGTGCGATTGGCGGCGTCATCATCGGCCTGGTCACCGAGTACTACACTGGCGGTGAACCGGTGCGGCGGATTGCCAAGTCGGGCGAGACCGGCACCGCGACCGTGATGATCACCGGTCTGGCTGTCGGGATGCAGTCCGTGGTGATCCCGGTCCTCACGATCTGTGTGATCATTTTCGTCGCGAACGCACTGGTCGGTCTGTACGGGGTGGGCATCGCCGCGGTCGGGATGCTCGCGACGGTCGGGATCACGATGGCCATCGATGCCTACGGCCCGGTCGCAGACAATGCGGGTGGTATTGCCGAGATGGCCGGGCTCGGTGAGGACACACGTAAGATCACCGACTCGCTGGACGAACTTGGCAATACCACCGCGGCCATCGGCAAGGGCTTCGCGATCGGCGCCGCGGCGCTCGCCGCGCTGGCGATCATCACGGCCTTCGTCGAGACGATCGGCAGCCGGGTCCCGGACTTCACGTTGCGCCTGAACGACGCGGAGGTGCTGATCGGCATGTTCGTCGGCGGCCTGCTGCCGTTCCTGATCGCATCCATCACGATGACCGCCGTCGGCGACGCGGCATACGAAATGATTCACGAGATCCGTCGCCAGTTCCGCGAGATCCCCGGACTCCTCGAGGGCACCGGCACACCGGACACCGCGCGCTGTGTCGACATCGCGACCAGTGCCGCGCTGGCCAAGATGGTCATGCCGGGCGTGATCGCCGTGTCGGCGCCGGTCGTCGTGGGTTTCGGAATCAGCCCCGAGGCGCTCGGCGGAATGCTCGGCGGTGCGCTGGTCTCCTGCGTGCTGTTGGCGCTGACCATGGCCAATGCGGGTGGGGCCTGGGACAATGCGAAAAAATGGGTCGAAAAGGGCAATCTGGGAGGCAAGGGCTCCGATGTTCATACGGCCACGGTCGTTGGCGACACGGTCGGCGACCCGTTCAAGGATACGTCCGGTCCTTCGATGAACATCCTGATCAACGTGATGGCAATCGTGTCGCTGGTGATCGCGCCGCTGCTTTACTGAGCCATCAGCCAGATGCCCAGCCTGGCCTGCGGAGCGAGCCCCGTCCTGTTTGTCGCGCCCCACGCGGCCTGCCGGACGGGCGGCCGGTCGCCGCAGGGGGCGAGCGACTTACGTTAGACTTCGGGGCTCGCATGTTGCCCCGGAGTTCCCCGTCATGCCGCGTCCGCGTCTGTTTCTCTGCCTGACCCTGATCGCGTGCCTGTCGCCTGGACTTGTCTCGGCCGCCCCGGTCCGCGTGGCCGTAGCGAGTAACTTCGCAACGACCCTGCAACTCCTCGGCCAGGCCTTCACCGCACAGACCGGGCACCGGCTGCTGATCTCCCCCGGGTCAACCGGCAAGCACTTCGCACAGATTGCCAACGGTGCCGCGTTCGACGTCTTTCTCGCGGCCGATGCCGAACGCCCCGCATTGCTCGAAGCACGGGGCGTTGGTGTGCCAGGCAGTCGGTTCGCCTATGCCGAAGGCCGGTTGGTTTTGTTGGCCCCGGGAGCCGATCCGGGGCGCGATCCGCGCGAGTACCTCGCGGCGGGTGGGTTTCGGCGGCTGGCAATTGCCAACCCCCGCCTCGCGCCCTATGGACTGGCGGCCCGTCAGCTGCTCGAGGGTTGGCGTCTATGGGGTGAGCTGCAGCACAAATTGGTCAGCGGGGAGAACGTCGCTCAGGCCTTTCAATTTGTTGCGACCGGCAATGCCGAGGCCGGGCTCGTCGCATTGTCACAGATACGCAGCATGTCATCCGATGCCGGCGCGACGCACTGGATTTTGCCCTCGAGGCTGCATGCCCCGATCAGCCAGCACGCGCTGCTACTGCGCCAGGGCGATGCCGCCGAGGCGTTCATAGGCTACCTGCGAAGCGACGCGGCGGCCGATATCCTCCGCGCGGCAGGTTACCAGGTACCGAAGCGGCCATGAACGGGACGTTGGTGGCCCCCTCTGACCTGCAGGCCCTGTGGGTCACGCTCGCGTTGGCCGGGCTGACCACGCTCTTTCTTCTGCTGCTGGGCACCCCGTTGGCGTGGTGGCTGGCGCGTACCCGCAGTTGGCTGCGTGCGCCGCTGGAGGCGGTGGTCGCACTGCCATTGGTACTGCCGCCGACCGTGCTCGGATTCTACCTGCTGCTGGCGATGGGGCCGAACGGCCCGCTGGCGGGTTTGTCGCTCGCCTTCACGTTTGGCGGCCTGTTGCTGGGCTCGATGATTTATTCGTTGCCATTCGTGGTTCAGCCGCTGCGCGACCACTTCGCCGCCGTGGGCGATCAGGCGCTGGAAGCGGCGGCTTGCCTCGGTGCGGGGCCGGTGAATCGCTTTTTCACCGTGGTGTTGCCGCTGGCCAGGCCTGGCTATGTCACCGCCGGGGTGCTCGGCTTCGCGCATACCCTCGGCGAGTTCGGCGTGGTACTGATGATCGGCGGCAACATACCCGGCGAGACCCGGGTCTTGTCGATCGCGGTCTACGAACACGTCGAGGCCCTCGACTACGCGCGCGCACACCTGCTGTCGGGCGGCCTGCTCGCGCTATCGTTCGCGCTGTTGCTCCCGGTGTATGCGAGCCGGTTCGGCCGCAGGGCGACCCGTTGAGCATCCGGGTCGATGCCCGGGTGCGCAAGGGCGATTTCGAGCTCCGGGTCGACTTCGAGATTCCTGCGGCCGGTTTTACCGCGGTCTCTGGTCCGTCCGGCTGTGGCAAGACGACGCTGCTGCGCACCATCGCCGGTCTGGAGCCTGCGGCAAAGGGCTTGGTGCGGGTGGCTGGGGAGACCTGGCTCGATACCGAGCGGCGCCTACCCACGCACCGGCGGTCGGTAGGCTATGTTTTCCAGCAGGCGGCGCTGTTTCCGCACCTCGACGTCCGGGGCAACCTGCTGTTCGGCCGCAGACGGCGACGGACCGCGGACCCGGTCCTGGCACTGGACGAGGTCGTCGAACTGCTCGGCCTGAGGCGGCTGCTCGAGCGTCGTATACCCGGTTTGTCCGGTGGCGAACAACAGCGTGTCGCGATCGCACAGGCCTTGCTGAGTAGCCCCCGCCTGCTGCTGATGGACGAGCCGATGGCAGCGCTGGATCGCGCCAGCCGGCAGTTGCTGATGCCCTATTTGGAGGCCTTGCAGCGGGCGCTGGACATTCCGGTGCTGTATGTCACCCACGCATTGGACGAAGTGGCGCGTCTGGCGGACCAGATGCTGTTGATTCAGGCCGGGCGGGTAACCGCCAGCGGCGATGTGAACGAGCTGCTCACCCGCCTGGACCTGCCGATGGCCCACGGGCGCGAGGCGGGTGCGGTGATTCGCGCGACCGTCGGCCTGCAGGACCCGGTCGATCAGTTGACCCGGCTCGAATTCGGCGGTGGGCAGATATGGATGCCGCGCGTCGAACTCGCCGTGGGTGCTACGGTGCGCCTGCGCATACTTTCGCGCGACGTGACGCTGGTGCTGCAGCCGAGTGCGGACAGCAGCATCTTGAGCAGCTTCCCGGTCAGGGTACTGGATATTGCGGAGGGCGGGCCGGCCGAAGTCATCGTGCGCCTGCTTGCCGGTCAGGAGACGCTGCTGACGCGTGTCAGCAAGCGCTCGCGCCGGTTGCTCGCATTGCAGGCCGGGCGTCAACTCTACGCCCAGGTCAGGAGCGTCGCGGCACTGGCCTAGCGGGCTGCTTGGTAAGTTCGGTAACACTCAGCCGATCCACAGGCGTCACCGCCCGACGCGTGAAAAATCGGTGCCCTGTGCGAGGCCGAATTTCTCCTCCAGCGCGAGTTCGCGAATCAGTTGGTCGACGGCCCCCTGGCCGTGTTCGTTGCTGATCTCGGCGAGAATCAGCCGAACGGCGTTGCGATTGTAGCCGCCGCCGAACGACAGCTGAACCTGGATGAGCTCACGTGCCTTGTCGAGTGTCATGCATTAAGGCCTGTTAACGGGGTGCGATGGGTGATTTTATAATGTTAACAGGCCCTGGCTTGCCTGACGGTGGCCGCAGTAGCGGTTGCTTGGGACGCAGACCCAATCTCTCAGCCGCCGGCCCTGTGCGGTCAGACGGTCTGCAGGCGTGATACCGGCGGGACGGGTGCTCGAAGTTGGCCGTTCAGCACCGCCTCGATCTGGTCGGCCGGGACCGCCTGCTGAAACGCATTGCCCTGGTTGAACTCGCAGCCCGCGTCTCGTAGGCAACTGACCTCGGCCGGATTCTCGCCGCCCTCGGCAATCACATCGACTCCGAGGCTGTTGGCCAGTGTCACGATGGCGCGAACGATCGCCTGGCTCTTGTCCAGCCGATCGATCTGCTCCGTGAATGCCCGGTCGATCTTCAGTGCATCGAAGGAGAAGCTGTGAAGATAGCTGAGCGAAGAATACCCGGTGCCGAAATCGTCTATCGCCGTGGTGATACCGCGCGCACGCAACTGATCGAGTACCTGGCCGGCATGGCCGGCGTTCTGAATCAGTACCGTCTCGGTGATCTCGAGTCGCAGATGCCGCGGCGACAACCCTGATTCTGAGAGCGCCCGCTCGACCTGCGCGAGCAGTTCGGGGTTCGCAAACTCGGCACTCGATAGGTTGACCGAGACATAGCTGCTGCGCAGCCCGGGTATGGTCCGGTGCCAGGCGGCCAGCTGGCGCGTCGCCTCGCGCAGGATCCAATGGCCAATCGGAATGATCAGGCCGGTTTCCTCAGCGAGACGGAGGAATGCTGCCGGCGCGAGCGTACCGCGAACCGGGTGCTGCCAGCGCAGCAGGGCCTCGAAACCGACAATCGCATCGCCTTCCAGCCGTCGGATGGGTTGGAAGTGCAGGCGAAACTCGGCATGCGCGATCGCCGCGCGCAGCGCGCCCTCCAATTGCAGCATGTCGGCCACTTCGGCATGCATGCCCGCATCGAATGTCGTGTGCCGATCCTTACCCTGGGACTTGGCGTGATACATCGCGATCTCGGCATCGCGCAACAGGTCCTGGGCCTGCCCAAAACTCGTTGACCCCACGGCGACGCCGGCGCTGGCGGTGACGACGACCTCCTGGTCGAGCAGCGTGTACGGCAGCGCGAGCTCTCGACGGCTACGGGCGG
>CBFCWF010000209.1:0-7700 GCA_965601425.1 uncultured Chromatiaceae bacterium
CGAGGATTGGTGGTGAAGAATTTGCGATTCTGCTGCCAGAAACCGAGCCATCGAACGCCACCCAGTTGCTTGACCGGATCTTGAAGAGCATCGTGGCAACGCCGTTCAAGCATCTGGATGAAGAGATCGTGCTCAGCTTCAGTGCGGGGGTCACCGGCTATTACGAGGGTGCCATAACGGATGAGTTGATCAAGCATGCCGATGTGGCGCTTTACCGAAGCAAGGAACAAGGACGCACTTGCGTCTCGCTGAATCTCGCGACCAATCCGACGGCATAAAGCACCCGATCGGGGCAAACTGGATCGGATGACCCGCAGTAGCTCAGGGGCATCAATCTCCGCGATCGGACGCGAACCGCGCCATGGGTACAGGTCTTTCCGCAGCAGCCGCTTGCTTCGGTCCCTATGGGATGTCGACCAACGCGGCGAGTTCTTCTCGAACCACTCCCTCCCGATCGCCTCGAACGTGTTGGTGCCCTGCTCCAGTCGCGCGAACTTCTCGGCACGCTTGACGACACTGGGGTCGATCCCGTCAACGAGCAGCTTGCGGGCGTCTGCGCGGCGATCCCGCGCCTTGGCCAGTGACACTTCGGGGTAGGGGCCCGATGACAACAGTTTTTCTTTGCCGTTGAATCGGTATTTCAGCCGCCAGCCTTTGCGGCCATTGGGGTTCACGAGGAGGAACAGCCCGTGGCCATCGAACAGCTTGTAGCGTTTTTCCCGGCCCTTGGCATTCTTGATTGCGGTGTCGGTGAGCCTCATTGGGGGTACCCCTTTCAACCAACTAACCCGCTACCCACATTTCCGCCCCGCCAGGGGTGGCTTCTATAAGATCAGGTTAAACCTCCCTGGACACCAGAACGAAAAAAGCCAGCATTTCTGCTGACTTATGGACGATACGGGACTTGCCTGGATATTGATATGGTGGGTCGTGCAGGATTCGAACCTGCGACCAATTGATTAAAAGTCAACTGCTCTACCAACTGAGCTAACGACCCTTCGACCTGTCGTACTGGACTGAAGCCAGCGAAGAGCGCGCATTATACAGCAGGCATCGGCTCGCTCAAGCTGTTTGGGGGGCGATTTCAGACGGCATCAAGTCGGCGGCGTTGAGCAGCGACCGCTCGAAGCCACCGGCCGCGGACCCCGGGGTCTGGGCTATCGGGCCGATAAAGATACAGGACTGCGGCGCCAACAGACGGCCCTGCGCCGGCCAGCCCTCGTCCGGTCGGCCAGCATGTGCCACGGCTCGTAGAACCCGCCCAGGCTGACATTGCCGTCGAACGTCGCCACCGGGATATTGCTGCTCAGGTACCAGGCACCGACCTCGGCCAGGCCCACCACCAACCCGCCCAGCATGTTGTCGTGGCTGCCGCGAAAGTCGACAGGTCGGAACGCAAACGCGAGCAGCGCCAACCCGAGGACGAGACCGATCAGCAGGCGAAAGGTCCTGGCGGATTCGCCGCCGAGCAGAGAGCCGAGGTCCTGCGATTCGCCCAGGTTGACCGCCAGCGGGCGGATCCCATCGTAGAACAGCCGGCTCATCAGGGTCTGGTCCGGGCCGGGAAAGGGATTGAGCATGAAACACGCGATCAGTCCGATGATCGCGACTACCAGCACCGATTTCAGGTTGCCGCCGCCGACCCGGCCAGACGGCGGGTTCAGGCACGATACCGGGTCGGGTCCGGCACACCGGCGGCGTGGAAACCGTCGGCGCGCAGGCGGCAGGCATCGCACAGGCCGCAGGCGTTGCCCTGCGCGTCGGCCTGATAACACGAAACGGTCAGCCCATAGTCGACCCCGAGGGCGGCACCTGCGCGGATGATCTCGGCCTTGCTCATCTCGATCAGTGGCGCGTGCACCCGAAAGACCCCGCCCTCGATCCCGGCGCGGGTGGCGAGGTTGGCCAGACGTTCGAAGGCCGCGATGAACGCCGGGCGACAATCCGGATAACCGGAATAGTCGATCGCATTGACGCCGACGAACAGGTCGGTCGAACCGAGCACCTCGGCCCAGCCCAGCGCGAGCGCCAGAAACACCGTGTTGCGTGCCGGCACGTAGGTCACCGGGATCCCCTCGCCGCCCGATACGGGCACCGCGATCGCGGGATCGGTCAACGCCGAGCCGCCGATCGCATCCAGCGAGAGCGGCAGGACCTTGTGTTCGACCGCGCCGAGCGCCGCGGCGATGCGGCCCGCGGCGGCCAACTCCGCCCGGTGGCGCTGGCCATAGTCGAGACTGAGCGCATGGCAGACATAGCCCTCGGCACGCGCCATCGCGAACACGGTCGCCGAGTCCAGACCGCCCGACAGCAGGATCACCGCCTTGCGTGCAGCATGGTTCATTGCTTCATCGCCCCGGTTCATCACCCCAAAGGACCTTGTGCAACTGCAGCTGGAAGCGGACGTCCAGCCGGTCGCGCAGGATCCAGTCCGCGAGCTGCGCCGGCGGCATCTCGGCGGCGACCGGCGAGAACAGCACCTCGCAGCGCGCCGGCAGGTCCCAACGCCGCAATTGCTCGCACGCCCAATCGTAGTCGACCGCGTCGCCGATCACGAATTTCACCTGATCGCTGGGGAGCAGATGTTCGAGGTTGCTGTATCGATTCCTTTCGCACTCGCCGGAACCGGGGGTCTTGAGGTCCATGAGCTTCGTGACGCGCGGGTCGACCGCTGAGACGTCGAGCGCCCCGCTGGTCTCGAGCGAGACACGGTACGCGGCGTCACACAGCGCCCCGAGCAACACGAGACAATCCGGTTGCGCGAGCGGCTCGCCGCCGGTAACCGTGACGTGGCGCGCGGCGAAGCCGGCGACCCGCTCGAGTATCGCATCGATCGCCCACCACTCGCCGCCCTTGAAGGCATAGGCGGTGTCGCAATAGCCGCAGCGCAGCGGACACCCGGTCAGACGGACGAACGCGGTACGCCAGCCGACGCTCGCACCCTCGCCCTGCAGCGAGTGAAAGATCTCGGTGATGCGCAGCCGCGACATCGGGCCCGGGCCTCTGGGTCAGCCGCCGAGCTGTTCCAGCTTCTGCCGGGCGAGACCGGCGGCCGGTGCGTCCGGGTAGTCGCTGACCACGCGACGGTAGCTGGCGCGTGCCGCGTCCGGCTCACCCGCGGCCTGCTGCAGGCGACCGACCTTGAACAGGGCCCCCGGCGCCTTGGTGCTGTCCGGGTATTTGTCGACGACCACCCCGAATGCCTGCAACGCCTCTTTGTTGCGCTGCGACACATAGTAGGCCTCGCCCAGCCAATACTGCGCGTTCGGCGTCAGCCGGTCGTTCGGATACTTGGCGACGAAATCCTCGAATGCCTTCGCGGCCTCGTCATAGCGTTTTTGCTGCGGGCTGAGCAGCGTATACGCGGCCTGGTACTGCGCTTCGATCTGCTGGCGGCTGGCGCCCGCAGACGGTGTCGGGGCCGACCTCACCGCGGCCGCCGACGGCCCGGGCGCGGCGGTCGCCGGCGACCCGCCCGTGACGGGGGCACCACCCGGCATGGCGCCGAGACGCTGATCGATGTCCTGATAGATGTCGCGCTGCTTGCGCTCGAGTTGCTCGATCTTGTAACCGAGGTCTTCCACCTGGCCACGCAGCTGCCGATTCTCGGCGCGCAGCTCGTCGACCTGCAGCGTGAGCTCGGTGACCCTGGCCACCCGGCGTTCGAGCAGGTCGAGACGCTCCGAGGTGGACAGCGCCTGCACCGGCATCGCGGCGGCCAACAGGCAGGGCAACGACAAGAGAGCGCGCACGGGGCTGACCATGACGAACCGGTTCAGTAGACCAACACACCGCGGCGATTCTCGGCCCAGGAGGCCTCGTCGTTGCCGAACGCGGCAGGCCGCTCTTCACCGTAACTGATGGTATTTATCTGCGACGGGGACACGCCCTCGGCCTCGAGGAAATTCCGGATCGCGTTGGCGCGCCGTTCGCCGAGTGCAATGTTGTACTCGCGTGAACCGCGCTCGTCGCCATGACCCTCGATCAGCACGACGGTCGACGGGCTGCCGATCAGGTAGGCCGCATGCGCGCTCAGGGTCTCGATATAATCGCTGCGTATCGTGCTCTGGTCGTAATCGAAGTAGATGGTCTTGTTGTAGAGCGGGCTGTCAGGGTTCTCGAGCGCGCTACCCGTCCAGGCCCCGCCCGCGCTGGCGCCGGCGGTATAGGCGCCGCTACCCTCGCGGTCCTCGATCGATGCACCCGGATCGTCTTCGCCGCCGGTACTGGCGCAACCGCCGAGCAGCAACACCGCGATTGCAACGGCCATGCAGGCCAGACTCTTGGACTTCATTTAGCGATTCCTCTCTTTATTGAGATAGGGCGACCAGACCGGCTCCCGCACATCGCCCTCCTGCAGGCGAAGACGCTGCTGCACGCGACCATCGGTCGACACCGCGGCGAGCACACCCTTTCCGCCGACCCGCGTCGCGTAAATTATCATGCTGCCATTTGGCGCGAAACTGGGCGATTCATCAAGTCGACCGCTGCTCAAAACGCGCAAGTCGCGCGCGGCCGGGTCGAGGGTCGCAATGCGATAGTTGCCGTCGACCCGCGTGACCAGTCCGAGCAGGCGGCCGTCCGGCGCGAACGAGGCGCGCGCATTGTAAGGGCCCTGGAAGGTCACCCGCGAAGCCTCGCCGCCAGTGACCGGCACGCGGTAGATCTGCGGCGCCCCACCGCGGTCCGAGGTGAACAGCAGCGATCGCCCGTCCGGCGACCAGGCCGGTTCGGTGTCGATCGCCCGATGACGGGTCACAGCGCGCAGACTGCGCCGCGCGACGTCCATGATGTAGATGTCCGGGTTGCCGTCCTTGGACAACGTCAGCGCGAGTGAGCGGCCGTCCGGCGACCAGGCCGGGGCACCATTGATACCCTTGAAAGAGGTGAGCTTCTCGCGCTTGCCGGTAAACACCTCTTGAACCCAGATCGATGGCTGCGCATTTTCGAACGAGACATACGCAATCTTGCGGCCGTCGGGTGACCAGGCCGGCGACATGATCGGCTCTTTCGACGACACGATCGTCTGCGGACCGTAACCGTCGGCGTCCGCAATGCGCAGTTCCACCTGCTCGTTCCTGTCCTTGCCGGCGCCGCTGCGTATCGAGGTGACATACGCGATGCGCGTTGCAAATGCACCCGGCTGCCCGGTCAGCGTCTCGTAGACGATGTCGGCGATATGGTGCGCGGTCGCGCGCAGGTCCCGCGCCGTCGTCGGCATGCTGTAGCCGGTCAGTTGCTCACCGCGGAAAACGTCGTACAGGTGGAACTTGATTAGGTAGCCGCCGGGCCCGTTCGGGCTGATCTCACCGATCACCAGGTTGTCCACGTTGAGCGCCCGCCAGTCGCGAAAATCGACCTGTTCGCCACGCGATGGCTGCGCCAGCATCTCACTGACCGGCAGCGGTTTGAAACGGCCGCTGCGACCGAGGTCGGCGGCAACGACCTCACCGACCGCGTGCGGCGGCGGGGCGGACTTGTCGCCACGCCAGGCGAAGGGCACCACCGCGATCGGCAGCGCACCCTCGAGGCCCTGGGTGATCTCGATGGTCAGCGACGAGGCCTTGACCTGTAGTGCGATCAACGACAACAGAAACACAGTGAAGAGCTTTTTCATGAAGACGTGCTTGTTCAGTTGCTGGGGTCAAAGATGAAGGTCAGGTCGCGGAAGCGGGCCGCCAACCGCTGCGACCGGGGCATCGGCAGCGGGTCCGCCTTGCGGACCGCGGCCTCCACCGAGCGATCGAAGGCGACGTTGCCACTCGACTCTACCACGTTGGCCAGCAGTACCGAGCCATTCGCACCGAGCCGCACCCGCACCGTGCACTTCAGTCCCTCGCTGCCGGGTGGGCGCAGCCAGTTGCGCTGCACCTTGGACTGGATCAGGCCCACGACCCTGGCCTGCTCCGAGGCGTCCTGTTCGGCCGCGAACTGCGCCGCGAGTTCGGCCTCGCGCTGAGCCCGGGCCTCGGCAGCCTTGCGCTTGCGCTCGGCTTCCGCCTTCTCTTTCGCGATGCGTGCCTGGCGTTCCTGCTCGGCCTTCTTCCGGGCCTCCTCCTCGGCCTTTTTCTTCGCCGCTTCTTCGGCCTTCTGCTTGGCTTCCTGATCGGCGCGCTTCCTGGCCTCTTCCTCGATTCGCCTTTTTTCTTCGAGCTTGCGCTGCTTCTCGAGTTCCGCCAGGCGTTTCTGCTCGGCCGCCTGTTTCTTCTGCTGCTCTGCCTTCTTGCGTTCGATTTCGGCCAGGCGTTTTTTCTCGGCCGCGGCGCGCTCCTGCTGTTCCGCCTTTTTGCGCGCCCGTTCCTGCTCGCGCTCCCTGCGCTGCCGCTCGATCTCGACCAGCTTGCGCTTCTCCTCCGCACGCCGCTGTTCCAGTGCCTCGCGCTCCTGCTGCGCGGCGCGGCGCGCCGCGGCGGCCTGTTCGACCTCGGCCCGCTCGGCGGCCGCACGCCGTTCCGCGTCTGCATCCAGCGTGCGCTGGTCCACCAGTCGCGCCTGAACGACGTCGACGTCGGCGCCGATCGGCTTCAATGCATCGCGCCGGTCGACCTCGTAGATCAGGAATGCGGCGAGCGCGACGTGCAGCAGGACCGCCAGCAGCAGCGCTATCGGGTTGCGTCGCAGGACAGCCAGCACGCGCTACCGCCTAGCTCGTCGCCGGGTGGATGGTGACGCCGGACGGCGCCTGGCGCGGGCCGCTCAGCGCGGTTGACGGGGCGCACCCGGACATCGCGGCCTAGGGCTCCTCGGGCGGCTCGGTGATCAACCCGACGCTCGGCGCCCCGGCCTGCTGCAGCACCACCATCGCCTGCACGACGCTGTCGTACACGGCCGCCCTGTCGCCCTTGATCAGCACCGGGATGCCCGGGTTGTTCTTGATGATCGCAGCACTCTTGATCCGCAGGTCCTCGGCATCGACCCGCTGCACCCGGTCGTCATCGTAGGTGATCGACCAGGTGCCGTCGGCCTCGACGCTGACCACCAGCGGTCGTTTCGCGTCCTCCTCGATCGGCTTCGCGTCGGCCTCGACCAGTTCGACCTTGACGCCCTGGGTGAGCAAGGGCGCAGTGATCATGAAAATGACCAGCAGCACCAGCATCACGTCGATATAGGGAACGACGTTGATCTCGGCCATCGGCCGCCGTGTCTTCTGCCGGTGGGCCACGGCTCAGCGCGCCTTCGCCCGCGTGTGGGCCTGACGCTGCAGGATGTTCGAGAACTCCTCGACGAAGTCGTCGTAGCGGTTCTCCAGGCGTTGCACGCCGTTCGCGTACTTGTTGTACGCGACCACCGCCGGTATCGCGGCGAACAAACCCATCGCGGTCGCGATCAGGGCCTCGGCGATACCGGGCGCGACCAGGTTGAGAGTCGCCTGTTTGACGTTCCCCAGCGCGTGGAATGCGTTCATGATGCCCCAGACGGTGCCGAACAGACCGACGTAGGGGCTGGTCGAGCCGACGGTCGCGAGAAACGACAGGTGGTTCTCGAGCGTGTCGAGCTCGCGACTCAGCGCGACGCGCATCGCCCGCCGCGCCCCCTCGACCAGTGCCATGGGTTCGACCCCGGGATTCTCGCGCAGGCGCACAAACTCACGAAAGCCGGCATGAAAGATCGCGCTGCCACCGCGCAGCGTCTCGCGGTCACGGTCGACCGCGCGGTACAGGTCGCCGAGGTCGCCACCGGACCAGAAGCGGTTCTCGAAC